>DASXXS010000259.1:0-46992 GCA_036502925.1 Xanthobacteraceae bacterium | reverse complement strand
GACCTGGTCAGCCTTGAAACGCCTTGAAGGTGATGATGGTGCGGGTGTCCTGGATGCCGGCAATCGTCTGCACCTTTTCGTTGACGAAATGCCCGATATCGGTCCCGTCCTCGACATAAAATTTGACCAGGAGATCGAATTCGCCGGCGGTCGAATAGATCTCCGATGCGATCTCGGCGTCCGCGAGCTTGTTGGCCACTTCATAGGACTTGCCGAGCTGGCATTTGATCTGAACGAAGAATGGAACCACGGGGCGCCTCCGGGGAGAGTTGGCGAGTAGCGAGTAGCGAATAGCGAATAGCGAATAGCGAAGCGAGAACCGGAGGCTATCTGGTTTCCGCGCCAACCGCCACTCACTCCCCACTCGCTATTCGCTACTCCCGCTCTACTCGCTGCTCGCCGCTCCCTCGCTTGCGCACCATGGACCGTCTGCCTAGATTGCCCGCATGAGCGCCGATCTGCGGCTTTATGCACTGGTCGATCCCGAGCGTGCCGGCGGCCGCGATCTCGCCGAGCTGGCGTGGCTCGTCGCGCGCGGCGGCGCCACGCTGGTGCAGCTGCGCGACAAGCTTAATTCCACGCAGGCAATGGTCGAGAGCGCGCGGGCGATCAGAAGCCGGCTGGCGCCGCTCGGCGTGCCGCTCCTGGTCAACGACCGCGCCGACGTGGCGTTCGCGGCGGGCGCCGATGGGGTGCATCTGGGGCAGGACGACATGGCGGTCGCGGATGCGCGGCGCCTGCTCGGTCCGCAAGCCGTCATCGGGCTCTCCATCAAGACCCTCGCGCAGGCCGCGCATGCCCCGCTCGAGCAGCTCGACTACGTGTGCGTCGGCGGCGTGTTTGCCACCTCGTCGAAGGACAATCCGGATCCACCCATCGGGCTTGCCGGCTTGCGCTCGATCCTTGCGGAGATGCGCGCGCGCGATCCCGAGCTTCCGATCGGCGCCATCGCCGGGATCGACGCGAGCAACGCCGATGGCGTCATGGCGGCGGGCGCCGACGGCATCGCCGTCATCTCCGCGCTTTCGCTGGCGGGCGATCCGCAAGCCGCGGCGCGCGATCTGCGCGCCATCGTGGAGGCGGCGCTGGCCAAGCGGCAGGCCGCATGACGCCGATCGCCGTCACCATCGCGGGCTCCGACTCCGGCGGCGGCGCCGGCCTGCAGGGCGATCTCAAGACCTTTTCCGCGCTCGGCGTCTATGGAGCATGCGTGGTCACCGCGCTGACCGCCCAGAGCACGGCGGGCGTGGCCGCCATCCACGACGTGCCGGCCGATTTCGTCGCCGCCCAGATGGATGCGGTGTTCTCCGACCTGCGGGTCGATGCGGTGAAGATCGGCATGCTGTCGCAGCCGGCGGTCATCCACGCGGTCGCGGCCGGGCTCGATCGCTGGCGGCAGAGCAAGGTGGTGCTTGATCCGGTCATGGCGGCTTCCTCGGGCGAGCGGCTGCTGGCGCCCGATGCGATCGATGTGCTCAAGCGCGTGCTCATCCCGCGTGCCTTGGTGGTCACGCCCAACCTGCCGGAGGCGGCCGCGCTGTCCGGCACGCCGGTGGCGCAGAGCCAGGACGACATGCGCGAGCAGGCGCGCGCGCTGCTCGCCTTGGGGGCCAAGGCGGTCGTGATCAAAGGCGGACACGCGCAGGGTTGCGACAGCGTCGATCTCCTGGTTGATCGCAACGGGGCCGTGGCGCTGCCGATGATCCGGATCGCGTCGCGCAGCCCGCACGGCACCGGCTGCGCGTTCTCGGCCGCGATCGCGGCCGGCCTCGCGAAGGGCCTCGATCTGGAAGCGGCGACGCGATCCGCCAAGCGCTATGTCCACGCCGCGATCGCGGCCGCCGGGACACTCGCGATCGGGTCAGGCCCGGGGCCGGTGCATCACTTCCACGCCATATGGCCCGCGTTGCCGTCGGGCTGATCGCTTTTCTAACCTCCCCCCTGAAAGGGGTCGGGTGGGGTCACGCAACAAAGACTGAATGTGCCGGGAGCTCGCCACCCTCCCCCATTCGGGGGAGGGAATCAGAACGCGCCCGGGAATGCTCCGCCGTCGATCACGAGATTCTGTCCCGTGATATAGCCGGCCTGGGCGGAGCAGAGGAATGCGCAGGCCGCGCCGAGCTCCGCCGGATCGCCGATGCGTCTGGCCGGCACGCTGGCGATCCGCTCGGCCTTGGCCTGCTCCACGCTGATGCCCTTGCGCTTGGCGGCCGCCGCCAGCGTCGACTGCAGCCGGTCGGTTGCGAACGCGCCCGGCAGCAGGTTGTTGATCGTCACGTTCATCTCGGCGACCTGGCGCGCGACCCCGGCGACGAAGATGCTCAATCCGCCGCGGGCGCCGGATGACAGGTCGAGGCCGGCCTGCGGCAGCTTCACGGCCGCCGAGGTGATGTTGACGATGCGGCCGAAGCGGCGCCGCATCATCGGATCGATCGTTTTCTGGATGAGCTCGATCGCCACCGCCATGTTGGCGACTACGCCGTCGATGATCTGCTGGCGGTTGAGCTCGCGAAAGTCGCGCAGCGGCGGTCCGGCATTGTTGTTGATCAGGATGTCCGGCTCCGGACAGGCTGCAAACAGCGCCGCCTGGCCTTCCGCGGTCGCCACATCAGCCCGGACCGGAATGATCTTGGCGCCGGTCGCCGCCCGCAAAGCGGCGGCGGTGGCGTTAAGCGATTCTTCACCACGTCCGTTGATCACGACTTCGCAGCCGGCGGCTGCGAGCGCCTGCGCACAGGCGCGTCCGAGCCCACGACTCGATGCGCAAACGATGGCCCGGCGCCCGGCGATTCCCAAGTCCATCTTTCACAAGCCCTTGATATGTTTAGTTTTCAAAACGCGGTGGTACGGGAGTGCCGCAAGCGCTGTGCCACGTTACCCAGGATCGGCGGCGCCCGGTGGTGTTATGATGCAGTTCTCCAGTAGATGGAACCTTTTTCGAATTCTCCAGGGTGTTGCCTCCAGGGCACAGCCCTGACGCGGGATATGGGTTATACCATCTGCATCCAAAGCGGCTACGGACGGAGTCGCTAAACAAGAAGGGGTGGTTCTCATGAAAAAAATGCTTCTCGCTGGCACAGCATTGCTCACGCTCGCTTCAGGTTCGGCGATGGCCGCGGACTTGTCGCGCCCGCCTCCGCCGGTCTACACCAAGGCACCGGTGATGGCGCCGCTGTTTTCGTGGACCGGATGCTATATCGGCGGCAATGTCGGCGGCCTCTGGGTCAAGAAGGATCTGACGGACGCCATTAGCGGTGCAAACGATGGCAGCCTCAGTATCAACAGCTGGCTGGCCGGCGGCCAGGTCGGCTGCAATTATCAGGTCAGCACCTGGGTGTTCGGCGTCCAGGGCGACTTTGATTGGACCAACGTCGACGGCAGCGTTGCTGATCCCGCGTTTCTCGCGGAAACCAACGAGGTGAAAGTCAAGTCGCTGGCGTCGGTGACCGGCCGCGTCGGTTATGCCTGGGACCGCTTCCTCGGCTATGTGAAGGGCGGCGGCGCCTGGGAAAAGGACGACTACCGTGCATTCACTACCACGCTCGTTTCCACCGCAAGCGATACGCGCACCGGCTGGACCATCGGGGTCGGCGGCGAATACGCCTTCACCGACTGGCTGACCGGGTTCGTGGAATACGATCACTACGACTTCGGCACCAAGTCGGAGGCATTCACCGGCACTTTTGGAACCTTTGCCATCAATGTCAAGGAAACCAAGGACCTCGTGAAGGGCGGCATCAACTTCAAGTTCGGCGGCTGGCACTGAAGCCCTGCGAGGTTGATCCGTTCGGAAATGGAGAGCCCCGGCACTGCCGGGGCTCTTTCCGTTTGGCGAGCAGTGAATAGTGAGTGGTGAATAGTGAGTAATGGCGCACCGCTGCCGCCGTCTATTCGCCACTCGCCACTCACTATTCACTCCTCACCCCACTGTCATCGCGCCGACATCGAATCGGGGCATATCTGCCGGGCGATGAGCGTGGGATCTCAAGCATGTTGATGGCGACCGGCACGCGGCAATTTCGCGCGCTGTTCATTTCCGACGTGCATCTTGGCGCCAAAGGCTGCCAGGCCGAACGCCTCCTCGACTTCCTGCGCGACCACGAGGCCGATGTGATCTATCTGGTCGGCGACATCGTCGACGGCTGGCAGCTCAAGTCGGGCTGGTATTGGCCGCAAGCCCATAACGACGTGGTACAGAAGCTGCTGCGGCAGGCCCGCAAGGGCGCCCGCATCATTTATCTGCCCGGCAATCACGACGAATTCCTGCGCGACTACTACGGCACGCATTTCGGCGGTGTCGAGGTGCAGGACAAGGCGATGCACGAGAGCGCCGACGGGCGCCGCTATCTTGTCATCCACGGCGATCATTTCGACCTCGTGGTCACCCAGGCGCGCTGGCTCGCGCTCTTGGGCGACAAGGCCTATGACTTCGCCATCACGGCCAACCGGGTCTTCAACGGGCTGCGCCGGCGGCTGGGATTTCCGTACTGGTCGCTCTCGCAATGGGCCAAGCTGAAAGTGAAGAACGCGGTCAATTTCATCGGCCGGTTCGAGAAGACGCTGGTGGCGGAGGCGCGCCGGCACGCCGCCGACGGGGTCATCTGCGGGCATATCCATCACGCGGTCATCCATGACGACTACGGCATCCGCTACATCAATTGCGGCGACTGGGTGGAGAGCTGCACCGCCGTGGTCGAGCACCCCGACGGCAAGTTCGAGATCATCGATTGGTCCAACGGTACCCACGGCGAGCCGGAGAGGGTCGAGCAACAAGCGGCGTGAGTGTTGTAGGTTGGGTTAGCGCGGGCCGATGGGGTGCTTGTGCGGATCATGGGTGCGGTCAAAACTGCACTCGGTGGCCGCGCTAACCCGACCTACACCGTGCCCCGCGATTCGACCGGCCGCATCTGGTTGCCGCGCCAGATAAAGGCGCTGCCGAGCCAGCCGTTGAACCAGATCGCCGGCAGCAGCAGATCGCGCAGCGCCCAGGCGAGCGGGGAGCGGAGCGTCAGGTGCCATCCGGCCGCCCACGCCAGGACGGCTTCGCTGCCGTACCAGACGGCAGCCAAGGCCGGCAGGCAGGCGAGCGGCAGGTCGGACTGCCCGGCTGCGAGTGCCGCCGCGGCCAGCGGCCACGCGCCGCCGGCCAGGATCTCGGGCATGAAACAGGCTTTGAACGAGGTGCGGCGCAGCCGCGCCCAGCGCACCTGTCGCCGCCACACTTCCGCGGCGCTGCGATGTCCGAGCGGCTGCTCGAACGGCGCGTCGACCAGCCGCACGCGCAAGCCGGCGCGGCGCACGGCCTTGGTGGCGGCGGCGTCCTCGGCGAGCTCGGACGCCAAAGCGCGAATGCCGCCGGCGCGCTCCAGAACGCCGCGCTGCCACAACATCGACTTGCCCTGCGCAAAGCCGATACCGAGGGTGTCGGCAGTGTACTGAAAGCGGGCCTGATAGGTGTTGAGAAACGCGCATTCGAGCTCGGCCCAGAAGCTGGCCGGCCGGCAGCCGACCGGCGGCGAGCAGACGAGGCCGGTGTCGGGCCGCCAGGCCGAGATCAGGCGCTGGATATAGTCGGGCGGCGTCAACACATTGCTGTCGGCGAGCACGATCCAGGCGTGCGCGGCGCCGCGCCAGCCTTTGCAGAGATTGTTGAGCTTGGGATTGTCGCTGATCTTCTCGTTGCCCACGAGCAGCCGGCTCGCGACGCCGGGATGGGCCGCCATCAAACGCCGGACCGTCGGCACGACCGGGTCCTGCGCCGAGGCCACGCAGAAGACGATCTCATAGCGCGGGTAGTCGAGCCTGAAGGCGGCAGCCAGCGTCTCCTCGATGTGGTTCTCGATGCCGCAGACCGGACGCACCAGGCTCACGGCCGGCGCGTGCGCCGGCGCGCGCAGGTGGGCCGCCGGTGATTTGCAGCGAATGGCCGCGATGAGCGAGCTCGCGACGTGGATTGCGGTGGTGACGACGCAGAATGCCTCGGCGGCCAAGATCGGAATCATCATGCCCCGAGACATCTCACGTAAGCGGTGACACAGATGTGACAGGGAAGGCGGAGGACGGACGACGGAGGACAGACGACGGAGGACAGAGGGACAGAGGGACAGAGGGACAGAGGAGTGAGGCGAGATGACAACGGCACGTTTTCTGTCGTCTGTCCTCTGTCGTCTGTCTTCCGTCGTCTGTCCTCTTGCCGGGCAGGGCACCGGGGCGCTACCGTCGGCGGAGATGCCGCCGTCCGCCCCCATGCCACTGCCCATGCCCACCGCCCAGGATGTCGATGCGGCGGCGCAACTCTTGGCGGGCGTCGCATTGCGCACGCCACTCATTGCCTCTCCGGTGCTCGATGCCTTGACCGGGGCGCGCGTGTTTCTCAAGGCCGAGACGCTTCAGCGCACCGGTTCGTTCAAGTTCCGCGGCGCCTACAACAAGCTGGCCTCGATACCGCGCGACCGGCGCGGCGGCGGCGTGGTCGCGTTCTCGTCCGGCAATCATGCGCAAGGCGTCGCCGCGGCGGCGCGGCTGTTGGGCATGCCTGCCGTCATCGTCATGCCGTCGGACGCACCCCACGGCAAGCGCGCCCGTACCGCGGCACTGGGTGCGGAGATCGTGCTGTTCGACCGGGCGAGCGACGACCGCGAGGCGATCGCCCGCGACATCGCGGATAAGCGAAACGCCGTGCTGGTGCCGCCCTACGACGATCCGCTGGTGATTGCCGGTCAAGGCACGGTCGGCCGCGAGATCATCGAGGATCTGGCGATGCTGGGTCTTGCTCCCGACGTCATCGTGGTGACCGCGTCGGGAGGCGGTCTGACGGCCGGCATTGCGCTGGCGGTGAAGTCACGCGTTCCCGCCGTGCGTCTCTATACCGCCGAGCCCGCCGGCTTCGACGACCACGCCCGTTCGTTCCAAAGCGGAAGGCGTGAACAGAACGCGGCGCTGACCGGCACGATTTGCGATGCGCTCATGGCGCGGATGCCGGGAGAGCTCACCTTTGCCATCAATCGCGCCCTGGTCGGAGAAGGCGTTACCGCGAGCGACCCGGAGGTAGCGGCCGCGATGGCGTTTGCGTTTCACGAGCTCAAGCTCGTGGTCGAGCCGGGCGGGGCGGTCGCGCTGGCGGCGCTGATGTCGAACAAGCTCCCCATCAGGGGAAAGATCGCGGTGGCGGTGCTGTCCGGCGGCAATGTCGACGCGGAGCTGTTCCATCGCCTGGTGGCATAAGATGTATTGGGAGTCGCTGAAGAAATATTTGGCTAGCTGAACAGCGCGATCAGCTCGTGGTCCGACATGGCCTCGAGCGCCGCGAAGGGATCGCCGCAGAGAGGTTGCGGCGCCGGTGCGGCGGCGGCAAGCAGCGGCGCTGTGAGCGGTTGGGCCGGCTCCGCGCCCGTCAACTCCTCGGCTTGCGAAGCTCGCGCGTCCTCGGCGGCTGCGGGTTGCGAGCCTGCCGGGGAGGGCGGCTGATCCGGCACCGGGGGAGCCGCGGCCAAGCCGGTGGATTGCGCCGTGCCGAAGGCGGCGCTCGGCTCGCCGCGCAGATCCGTCACGAGGCCGATCGCTGGCCGCGGTCGGGGCGTTGCCGCAACGGTCTCAGGCGATAGCGAGCCTGACCGCGACGCGCGACCTGCCCGCGCCGTCTTGACGCCAGGCATGTCCGAGCGCTCGGAGCGAAACAACTGTTCAATCTCCGAGAGAAACGACCGCGCCGTCACCTCGCGCAGGGCCGGCGAGGCTGCTCGGGTGCCGGGGGATTTCGGCAACAATCGGCTTGAATGGATCAGCTTGACGGTGGGCACGTGCGCACCCTGTGGCTGGGCGCGCGCCGCCACCGCGCCGCCAGCGATCGATGGCGGTTCCACGCGGTCCGCCACGGACGGATCAGGCGGGGGCGGGAGGGAGGCCTCCGGCAGCGTGATCTCTGCAGCAGGAGGCGGCGACTGGGCCGCGGCGTTGGCTTCGACGGCCTCATCACGGGCGGCCGGTGGAATGCTGCGAGCATCGGTCGGCGGCGAAGGAGGGGAGGCGCGGCCCGCTTCCGAAGCGGCCGCATCGAGCTTGCGCTCCTCAATGACAAAAGGGCCCGCGAACCCGTTTTCGGGTGCCGCCTTCCCGGCGGGCACAGGCTCGAAGGCATGATGATCGGGTTCGGAGGCCGGTTCGAGAGCCGATGCGTCGCCGTCCATGCAGCTTTCGAGCAGCATGCCGATCCGATGCTCAAGATATTGCAGAACCTCGCGCAGCTTGCCGGTGCGCTGGTCGGAGGCATCGCGAAGCCAGGATGCTGACAGTGGCGCGGACAATATGGAAGCAGCAAGCTCCTCGAGCTGATCGCAGGTCGATCGGTCGAAGCCGTGCCCGCGCAGGGCCGAAGTGACGTACCGGATTCGCTTCGCGGCGGCGAAGACATCCCCGGGTTGCGGCGGTTGCGGGAGCGGCGACACCGCGCTGTCGGAGCCGGCCGCTTGCGGGGGCGCAGCCGTATCGATTTCGGCGACCTCCGCCTGCGTCCGGGCGGCGGTCTTGGGCATTTCCAGAAGGTCGGTGCCGGAGCTTGGTTGGGCCGGCTTGTTCGGTTCGGCGCAGACCACGGCCTCGATACGTTGCACGGCCTCCAGCAGGAGCTGGGTATCGGCACTGCGGGCTCGCTCGGCATATTCCTGCAGGAACCAGCGTCCGCGCTCGGTATCCATCATGACCGCGCAAATGGAATCGTACTCGCTCGGCGGCGCAGGCGCGGGAGAGACCTTCGAAATTGCAAAGAGTTCTTCCGACATGTCCCGAACGCCCCGCCACCCGCTGCCAGGATCACCTGATCGGGCGTGAAGCGCAATCGGCCTGACGGTCACCTGGCCCCCGGATACTCGCAGGCGGATACGGGCGCTGTCCAGAGCGCTCCGGACCATTTCAAGCGCTGCGATCCGCAACGCTCGCCGCTCATTTTGCATCGAAGACGCACGCGAACGCGCAGATGGTACGTCGAAGACGCGCGTGAGCGCGCTGATGGCGCACGTGGAAGACGGGCGTAAACGCGCTGACGGCCGGAACGGAGCGGCAGGCTCTTTCAGTTCCGGGCTTCGCTCTCGCCGTGCTGGCAAGGCGGATACATCGACGCAAGCTCGCGCCCGGTCAAATACATCATATGCGGCGACAAGCCGCCGCGCCGGGCAATCCAGTTGCGCACCTGCTGCGGATAGACGGTCATCAAAAGCTGCGTACCGTCGCGGCTCACCACCGGGTGACCGGCCTGGTCAGGCCGCCAGGCGGAATGAAATCCAAGCCGCGCCCTGGGCGTGACGCACAGGTGATCGCGCGGGATCACGCCGAGCACCATGGTGCAGGCGGACAGGCATGGACCGTCGATGACCACATGCTCACCCGAGCTTCGCAACGAGGCCAGATTTTCCAGATAAGGTCCGATCTGGCCACCCGGATCGCCGGTAATTCGCATGGTCGCCGAAGCCGGAAAAATTGCAAACGTCATCATGGCGGCACCCGCCAAGGCCGTCAAAGCCCGCATGTTTAGTCCCCTCTCTGCCAGTCCCAGCGCCTTCATTCTTAGTGGATTGCTCGGGGGTTTTGAAAGTCCTTTATAAATTAAATTTTTACGCGGCGGCAATCTGTGAATAGAGCCATACTTTATTACCCATTACCGCCAGAATTCCGGCGTGATTACCCCCAGAGTGCCGGCGTGGCCGGATGCACCCGGCTCCCCTCGTAGCGAAGACCGTGCGGCCGGTCGCGCGCGAGCAGCAGCGCTCCGTCGAGATCGACGACGCGGGCGCGCTGGGCCACCAGAATGGCAGGGGCGAGGGCAAGCGAAGTCGCGACCATGCAGCCCACCATGAGGCCGAAGCCGAGTTGCTCGGCCCGCCGCGCCATCACGAGCGCTTCGGTCAGCCCGCCGGTCTTGTCGAGCTTGATATTGACGGCATCATACTTGCCGGTGAGGGCGGCGAGCGAGTCGCTGGCATGCACGCTCTCGTCGGCGCAGACCGGAAGCGGCCGCGCGATTTTCGCCAGTGCCTGGTCGCGATCGGCGGGCAACGGCTGCTCCACAAGCGTAACCCCGGCATCCGCGCAGGCGGCGAGATTCTCCGAGAGATTGTCCGGCGTCCAGCCCTCGTTGGCGTCAACGATCAGCTCGCAGCGCGGCGCCGCGCGGCGCACCGCGACAATCCGCGCCGGATCATCGGCGCCGCCGAGCTTGACCTTGAGAAGGGCCCGGCCTGCCGCCTTCTCGGCGGCGGCTGCCATCTCCGGCGGTGGCGCCAGCGAGATCGTGTAGGCGGTCAGGAGCGGCTGCAAGGGCGGCAAGCCGGCGATCTCATGCACCGGCCGGCCGCTCTGCTTGGCGGCCAGATCCCAGAATGCGCAGTCCAGCGCGTTGCGTGCGGCTCCCGGACGCATCGCCGCCTGCAGCCCGTCGCGGTCGAGACCGCCGGCGATCCGGGGGCCCATTGCGGTGATTTCTGCCGCGACCGCCTCGAGGGTTTCGCCGTAGCGCCCATAGGGCACGCATTCGCCGCGGCCGCGGTGTCGACCATCGGACAGCTCGGCGACCACGACGGCAGCCTCGGTCTTGGCGCCGCGGCTGATGGCAAAGGAGCCGGCGATCGGCCAGCGCTCGACCCGCGTGGAGAGCGAAAGGGGCATTCAGCGGTCAGAGGACGGACGACAGGCGACGGAGGACGGAAAAGAAATGCTGCTTATCCGTCCTCCGTCGTCCGTCCTCTGTCGTCCAGCTAATCGAACCGACCCGCGGCATGGGCCAGCATCGTGTAGACCTTGCCGGTTTCCGAGGTGAGGTAGGTGCGGGCAACGACCTGACCGCGGTCGTCACGGGAGACCTCGTCAAGCAAGCGCTCGAATTCGCCGATGTAACGGTCGACGGTCTGCATGAATTCGCGGTCGCTGCGATACTTCCTGCGGATCTCGTCGAACGCCCGTTGGCCCTGCATGGTGTAGAGCTTGCGCGTGAACACATTGCGCTCGCCCCGCTTGTAGCGGTCCCACAATTCGGCGGCGGCATCGTGGTCGATCATGCGAGCGATGTCGACGGCGAGCGAATCGAGCGATTCGATGGTATGGCGCGCCGGCCGATCGTCGCCGCGGGCGGCGTCCGGCACGGCTTCGCGCGGCAGCTCCGACTCCTCCTCGCGCGACGCGCGGGTGAGCAGGTCCGACAGCCAGCCGCTGCGCGCGGCGGCGCCTTGGCCTTGGCTCAGCGCGGGCGCCTCCGCCCGGCGGGCCGCGGCGGCCGGCGGGCTCCTCGCGCTGATGTCGGCGCGGCCGCGCGGCGCTGTCTCGATACGGCTGCTGCCGTTGCTGGCCGGCGCTTCCTCGCGTCCGCCGCGGCGCGGTCCGGCGGCCACCGCCACCGGCTCGCGACGCGCGGTCGGATCGGCCGTGTCAAGGCCGCGGCCATGGCGGGCGACGATGCGATTGAGCTCGGCGAGCGCCTCGATCTGATCGACGATGACGCGGCGCATCTGGGCGGCGCTCTCCGAGGTTTCCTGCGGCAGCTCGAGGATGCCCTTGCGCAGCTCGGCACGCGTCGATTCAAGCTCGCGCTGCATCTCGGAGGTCATGCGCTTGAGCCCGTCGACGACATCGGCAAAGCGCTGGGCCGCCGCGCTGAACATCGCGTGGGACTCTCCGGTCGCGCGTTCGTAGACGCCGCGCAGCGTTTCGGCGGTGAGCTTGCTCTGCGCTTCGGTGCCTTCGCGGATGGAATCGAAATTCTCGGCGATGGCGCGGGCGCCGCCGGTGGTCGAATCGGCGATGATGCGGGCGATCTCGCGCGCCCGTTCCGCCGCCCCGTCCAGCGATTGGTCGAGCAGGCCGGAAAACCGCGTGAGGCGCTGATCGAGATCGCCGGACTTGCGGTCGATGGTCTCCACCAGGGCCTGCAGTGCTTCACGCCGCTCGCCGATGCTGCCCTCCGCGCGCCGGTTGCTCTGATCGACGAGCGTCACCGCCTCCGCCAGCGCGCGACCATGCGAGTCGAACTGGCCGGCCAGCTGCGACAAATCCGTGACGGTCTTGGTGGTCAGCGCCTGGAAGCCGGCGATGTGCCGTTCGACCTGGCTGTTCGCCGCGCCAGTCTTCTGGGTGACATCGTTCATGGCGGCGACGAATTCGGTCACGCGCGTCAAAAGCGTGCGCTCGATTTCGCCCATGTTCTCGTGCGCGCCGCTGAGCACCTCTTGCAGCAGGATATTGGCCTCGCGCAACCGTTCGAACAAAGCGGTCGTGTCGGAGCGCAGCATGCCATGCGTCTCCAGCATTTCGGATACCGCCGCCGATGCCGTCTGCTTGGAATGCTCGACTGCCGAATGGGTCTGCTCCTGCAGGTCGCGCAGCGTGCGGGCGACCGTCGCCGAAGCACTGCGCGACACTTCGAGCGAATTGGTCTGCAGCTCCTTGATCGATTGATTGATTGCGGTGGTCGTCGCCTGGCTTGCTTCCGTCGCGGTCGCCTGGATCTGCTTGATGGATTTGTTGACGGAACCGGTCGCGAGCTCGCTCGCCTCGTTGATGAGACGCGCGATCTGCTCGCTGTTGCTCATCATGGCCTGGCTGAAGGTGAGCCCCTTCACCTCGATTGCCTTGACCGCATGCTCGGTCACGCGGCTGAGCTCGCTGGCGAATTCCGTGCTCTTGCCGCTCAGCGCGGTGAGCAGCCCGCTCGATTTCTCGTCGAGAATCCCATTCATCTCGGCGGCGCGCTGGCTGACGGCGGCGGCGATCTCGTCCGCCTTGCCGACAAAGCTGCGCGCCACCTCGGCGCTGACGCCGAGCAGCGTTCGCTCGACGTCATTGGCGTTCTGCTTGAGCAGGTTGCTGACGCCGTTCGACACACCCGTCAACGTGCGCTCGGCGTCCTGCGCGCTGGTGCGGATCGCGGTCGTCGCGCTCGATGCGAGCTGGCTGAGCGCGCGTTCCGCCTCGCCGGAATTGGTCTTGATCGCGGCGTTCAGCTGGTCAAGCCGTGAATTGACCACCGCGCTGGTCGCACTGAGCGCGTCGGCGGCGGCCCTGGTGCGGGTCTCGAGCTCCTTGGTGACGACCTCGGCGCGCCCCAGCAACAGCTCCTCGAAGCGGTCGATCCGGCTATCCAGATTGACGGCGACCTCGCTGGCGCGAGTGCCCATCGCCCGGTTCATGTCGTCGATCTTGCCGCTGATCGTCTCGGTGAGCTGGCTCGCCATGTCGCCGATCGAGGTCGACGCGGAGGCCGTCACTGCGCCGATCGCGCGCTCGGCATCGCCGGTATGGGCCTTTACCACCTGGTTGAGGTGCTCGATCCGCAAGGCGATCGTTTCCGTGGTCGAGGCGGCCAAGTCCCCGATCGAGCGCTCCGCCGCGCTGGTATTGGCGCTGATCGCGTTGGTCATTTCCTTCAGCAGCTCCTCGAAGCGGCTGATCCGCGAATCCAGATTATTGGCGACCTCGATCGAGCGACTGCCGATGGCCCGGTCGACGTCGTCGATCTTGGCGCTGATCGTGTCGCTCAGCTTGCCGCCGCGCACGTTGATGACGTTGGTCACGTCGCTGATGCGCTGGTCGAGGGCGGAGACCACCTCCTTGCCGCCGTCCGCCATCGTCTTCGCGATGTCCATGACGCGCGAGCTCAACGCCTCGTTGAGAGTCTGGGTGCGGCCGTCGAACGCATTCTCGAAGCGGGAGAATTGCTGATCGACGGTCGTGCTGACGTCGGAAATCTTGGTTCCGAGATCGGAGACGCGCGCGCTGAGCTGATCGTTGACGGCCTGGCTGCGCCCGTCCAGCGCGTCGTGGAAGCGGGTGAATTGCTGGTCGAGGCTCGCCGTGATCTCGCTGGCCTTGCTGCTGACGCGGGTGTCGAAGCTGTCGAGGTAGTCGCGCATGGCGGTGACGACTTCCTGCGTGCGCTCGCCCAGGCGCTCCACCATCTCGCCGCCATAGGTCTTGACCGTGCGATCGAACTCGCCGAGGTGGCGGGTGATCAGGTTGCCGAGCGTGGTCGAGTCGCGCGCGATGCGTTCGGCGAGCTCAGCGCCGCCGTGATTGAACATGTCCTCGAACGATTGCAGCCGGGCGGCGAGCATTTCGCGCACCGCGTCACCGCGACCCCCGATGACCTCGACGATCGATTCGGCGCTGTCGCGGAACGTGTCGCTCACCTTGTTGCCGCGCTCGACGATGGCATCGGTAATGCGCGCGCCGGTCTGCTCGAGCTTGGATACCACATCGCCGCCGCGCAAGCTCAAATCGAGCACCAGCGAATCGCCGGTGTTCTTGAGCGTGGTGTTGACCTCTTCGACGCGGTTGCCGATCGCGTCGGCGAGGTTGTTACCGGTCTCGACGACGAGGTCGGTGAGCTGTTGCGTGCGACCGGTCATCATGTCGAGGATGGCCGCCGATCGCTGCGAGAAGCCCTCGGTCACGCGGTCGAGCCGCACCGTCATCATGTGCTGAAGGTTGGCCGCGATCTCGGTGAATTCATCGCCGATATGATCGGTCTTGAAATTGAGCGTCGCGGTCAGGCGGTCGCTGGCGCCCGAGATCGCCTCGGTGGTGTTGGCGCTGGCGGTTTCGAGCCGCTCGAGCAGGTCGCCGCCGCGCTCGCCGAGCGCTTCGATCATGGTGTCGCCGGCGTGCCCGAGCGCGCGCGAGATGTGCTCGCCCTTCTCGGCGAGCGTATGGGTAATGCGCCGCGACGCCTCGTTGACCTGATCGGCGACCAGCTGGCTGATCTGCGAGATGTCGTGGCTGAGATCGAGATGGACGCTGTTGATGGCGTCGCGGACCTGCTCGGCCTGGCCCACCAGAGTATCGCGCTGGCCGCCCAGATCCTGGAGCAGCGCCCGAATGCGCACCTCGTTGTCGTTGTAGGCATGTTCGAGCGCGGATACTTCGTTGGCCACCAGCGTTTCGAGCTCGGCGGCGCGCGCCAGCGCGCGCTCGACGCCGTCGCCCATGGCCGCCACCTCGCGCCGGATCGCCTGGCCGACGGTGACGATCGACTCGCGGGCGACCGTCTCAGGCTCGGCCAGCCGCATGGCCACCTCGGCCATGGATTGGGCGATGAGCCGCAACTCCTGCGACCGCCACGCCATATGGGCGAGGACGTAGAAGAGCACGACCGGCGCCAGATAGACGGTGCCGAGCACGGCAAGCACGGGCGCGGTCAATCCGCTGGGACCAAGCGCCGCTTCGATGTCCGGAAGGTAGATGCGGCCCAGGCCCAATCCGGCGATCACCCAGACGGCCGCGAATATGCTGGCCAGGAGATAGGACGTCCGCGCCGGGCGGCGTTGCAGGGCACGTAGAATCTGCCCGATCGACTCGCGGTCGTCGTTGGCGGGACGCCGCAATGCGTCGGCGTCGTCGGGGCGCCGCACGTCGTCGTCGAAATTGTCAGCCTTGGCGGCCTTGCTCGAACGCAGGCCGGGCCAGGCGCGTTCGTCCGCCGACATGGCCGGGACCGGGGGCGCGACGTTGGGCCCGGAAGGCTCGGCATCCCGTACATTGAGCGCATCCTGGATGGCCGACAGCGCCGCCTCTGTCGGGTCCTTCATCTTCGGGGTGTTCGCCATGTCGGGCCTCGTCAGTTACGCTGGACCAAGTCCGTAGCCCCCAACTCCGCAGCCAGCATGAATACCGGGCCAGCGTGTCAGCTCGAGCTCCCCCCGGTCGTCCTTGGGCAGCGGGCCTGAAGGCGCCGCAAAAAAGTCCTCTGCCGCCGGCCTATCCTATCGGCTTGGCGGACCAAAGAAAACCGCTTGTTAAGGTCTCTTTAATCATCGTTAACGCTGCCGTAGCCATAATTAGGGCAGATGGAGCAGGCCCGACGACCGGAATTCCGCGCGAAAACCGCCTGATTTGTTGGGGCTCATTGCGGCTGCGATGCGGCCAAACGAGGCGTGGCGCCACAGCCATTCATGAATTCTCGTTCCCTGTGGGAAACCGTCTTTTTGACCGGTTTTGGAGCCCTGCTGGGGGCGAGAGCGGGCGGGGAAACCGGAAGCGGTGGCCCGCAGCCGGTGCAACCGCCCGGCACCTGTTAGGCCGGCGTTAACCGCGCCACAGCACGGCGGGGGCGGCAGGCTGGCGCCGGCCCCGGCCTTTACCCGGCGTTGGTGCTTTGCTGCCTAAGTCCTTCATTCAAAGGGCCAAAGAGCCATTCAAAGGCAAGAGCCCGGGAGGCCAATATGGGGCAGACGGCAGGCGCCGCCGCTCCGACCAAGACACCGCGGGCGGTGCCGGTCGAAGCCATCGATCTCGCGCATTTGGCGCGCATGACGCTGGGCGAGCACGCCCTCGAGGCCGAGGTGCTGACGCTGTTCGACCAGCAGGCCGCTGTGCTGCTTGCGCGCATGGGGGAGTGCGCACCCGCGGCCGCGGCCGCCTTCGCCCATACGTTGAAGGGCTCGGCCCGCGGCATCGGAGCTTGGCGCGTCGCCGCGGCGGCCGACGCGGTGGAGATGAACGCGATCCGCTCCAGCGCCGCCGAGATCGCCGCCGCAGTGACAAGACTGGCTGCGGCGGTGGACGAGGCGAAAGCGGCTATCGCGGATCGGCTCCAATCGCGCGCCGCGCCCTAGCTTGATGATTGGCGCGCGGTTCGCCGGCCGCCCGCACCCGGCCTGCGGCGCGAAAGCGCGCTGGCGCCTGCGCCCATCAGCGGTTATAGGACCGGCGCCGCAACGCCGTCTTTCACCGCCCCACTTTCACCCCCCACTTTCACCGCCCCGGAGCCCATGCCCAAGATCACCTATATCGATGCCGATGGCACCAGCCGCACCGTTGACGCGGAAATCGGATCGACCGTCATGGAGGCAGCGATCAAGCAAGGCGTTCCGGGCATCGAGGCTGAATGCGGCGGCGCTTGCGCCTGCGCGACCTGCCACGTCTATGTGGACGAGGCTTGGCGCGCGATCGTGGGCGAGCCCTCGCCGATGGAGGAGGACATGCTCGATTTCGGCTACGAGGTGAAGCCGAGCTCGCGGCTCTCCTGCCAGATCAAGGTGACCGCGGAGATCGACGGATTGGTCGTCCGGGTGCCCGAACGGCAGGCCTGACTTCCCCGCAAGCGGGGGAGGGTTGGGGTGGGGGCATTGCAGCCGTTCCCGAGCTGGGGCTTTTCCCCCTATGGCGCCACGGCTACACAGGCGCCGCATCACCACAAGCGGCAACCGATGGCCGCGCAGCAGACTTGAAGGCGGAAGACCTATGAACGAACCGATCAAGACCGACGTGCTCATCATCGGCGCGGGCCCATGCGGGCTCTTTGCCGTGTTCGAGCTTGGCCTGCTCGACATGAAGGCGCATCTGGTCGACATCCTCGACAAGATCGGCGGCCAGTGCGCGGAGCTTTATCCGGAGAAACCGATCTACGACATTCCGGGCGTGCCGTTCACGACCGCGCACGGGCTGGTCGATGCCCTGATGGCGCAGATCAAGCCGTTCGGGCCGACCTTTCATCTGCAGGAAATGGTCGAGACGATCGAGAAGGTCGGCGATCCGCTGTTTCGCGTGAAGACCGACCAGGGCAAGCTGTTCGAAGCGAAGGTCGTGCTGATCGCGGCCGGCGGCGGCTCGTTCCAGCCCAAGCGGCCGCCGATCCCCGGCATCGAGGCCTATGAAGAGAATTCCGTGTTCTACTCGGTGCGCAAGATGGAGGCGTTCCGGGACCAGCGCATCCTGATCGTCGGCGGCGGCGATTCCGCGCTCGACTGGACGCTCAATCTGGCGCCGATCGCAAGCCATCTCACGCTGCTGCACCGGCGCGAGCAGTTTCGCGCCGCGCCCGACAGCGTCAACAAGATGATGGCGCTGGCGGGCGAGGGCAAGATCGATTTCGTGCTCGGCCAAGTCTCGGCGCTGGAAGGGGAGGGCGGCCGCATCGCCAAGGCGATCGTCAAGCGCAATGACGGCTCCGATTTCCATATCGCCTGCGACGCGCTGCTGCCGTTCTTCGGGCTCACCATGAAGCTCGGGCCGGTGGCCGATTGGGGCATCGAGCTCAAGGACGGCGAATTGATCCCGGTCGATACCGCCGCCTTCGAAAGCAGCGTGCCGGGCATCTTCGCCATCGGCGACATCAACTGGTATCCCGGCAAGCTCAAGCTGATCCTGTGTGGCTTTCACGAGGCCGCGCTGGCGGCGCAGAAGGCCTACCACTACGTGTTCCCGGACAAGCGCCTGGTGTTCCAGTACACGACCTCCTCGTCGAGCCTGCAGAAGAAGCTCGGCGTGCGCTAGCGGCGGGCGCCCGCGAGCGGCTGTGAATGGCGCCCGGCCTGCCGCTGAAACACATGATGCGTTGTGCGCCAATACCGGCGGAGGCGCGCTTCATTCGGGCGCTGAATGATTGGGGGAATTGGAGCCGGTCACTCCCTCCTGATGGCGATTGCCCCAGCGATTGAGAGAGGGCGGCTCCGAACCATGTTGTCGTCATTACCTGACTTGATAACCCACATTCCGTCTTCGCGGCCCACGATCTTGCCGACGTGATGTGGCCAAACGACCACTGCGCCTACGCCTGCTGATGCCGCGTGTCCCCAATGTGCCCAGTTGCGCGCGAGGTTGAATTCCGGGCCAGGATCCCTGGAAACAAGTTGCCGCATCTCCCAGCCACACCACTCGGCGGGACGGACTCCATATGGCCCGTGCCACTCACTCGGTGCCGGATAATGGGGCGTACTCTGCACTGCATAACGATAACGGTGCTCACCTTGTACCGCATAGCCGAAGCCCCACGCATCGTGGCGTGCGATATTCTGGTGATGGTGCACCTGGGCTTGTGCTGATTGCGCAAATGGAAACAGGGCCGCGAATGCGACCATAACGCTGATCAACTTCATCCGATTTACTCCCACTCGCTACGCTACGAGGTGGTCGGCGCGCACCTGCCATGAAAAATCCCGCCAAACCTGTCAGTGTTTGGCGAGGTCAAGCAGGTGGCGTTGCCGCACCGGACCGAGCGCGTGGAATGGATATCTCATCGGGAAAAAGGTCGCCGGGGATTACGCCGTCAACGTTATTCATTATGGTTACGGCGAGTCGCGTTTTGCGCGATTCTGGGCGCCCACAAGGGGCGCCCCTACCCGCAGATGTTTTACCCGCAGATGTTTGATGTAGGGGCGGCCCTCGTGGCCGCCCTGGCGCTACCGCACGACGCGCGGCGGCGTGTTGACGTTGACCGGCGGCAGCGGCTCCGATCGCACCGGCGGCTCCAGCGGCTGCAGGCCCAGCACCGTCCGCATCGTGGGCAAGGCGGCGTCGGCCATGGCGGCATGGCCTTCGGCGGTCGGATGAATGGCTCCCCCATAGACCGCCGACATGATGCCCCAGGTGGCGTCATGGATATTGCTTGGCTGCAGCATCGAGGACTGGCCCTGCGGATAGGTGAGGGCGGTAAAGTAGCTGTCGTTCGCGGTCCTGATCCAGCGCGCGCGCGGCGCGTAGGCGCGGTACTCGCTCGCCGGCCGCCCGCAGGCCATCGGATCGGTCGCGGCCTGGACCGGATTGGTCCGGAAACTGTTGCCAGTTGGCGAAAAGCAGGCGCGATCGAATTCCGGATCGTCGCTCGAGCGCGCGCACAGGCCATGATTTGCAAATGCCGCCTGGTGGGCGTCGACGAAGGTCATGCTCTCGCCCGCTGCATCGCGACAGGAATTGCCCTCGCACAGCGCCAGCGCCTTGATCCGCGGCAGGAATTGCCCTCCGAGATAATCGGAAACCTGTTGCAGGCGGGCGCTGTTGGCCGAAAGCGCCGGATGGACGTCGAAGCCGTCGCGCCCGCCCGAGCAGAGCGTATTGCCGGAGGTGAGCACCGGGTTTCCATAGGTGACGAACACGACGCGCGAAAGATCACCGCCCACGAACGGCTTGAGCGCGGCGCGCAGCTTGGCGAAGTTGCCCGGCAGCTCGTTGTCGAGGATCTTCTGGGAATCCTCGACGGTCGCAATGGTGCCACCGCGGCCGATCAGGATGCGATCCGTCGTCGATTCGATGATGACATTGGCGATCAGCCCCGAAAACAGGATATCGTTGGCCCCGATCGTAAGCAGAACGAGATCGAGGTTGCGGTCGGCTTGGCGGCGATGCGCCCTGGCGATGAGCTCCTTGAGCTCGTCGATCTGCGCCGGGGAGCTTCCCGGGCAGGCCGCATTGGTGCCGGGGCTCGGACATTCGCTGATGCGCTGGCTGCCCAGGAAGCCGGCGTCGATCCGGGCGCCGGAGCAGCCGAGCGGAATGAAGGTGACTGCGATATGGCTGTTCTCGACCGCCAGGCCGAGCGCGCTGCGCAACTGATAGCCGTAGAGCGAGCGATGGCAGGGACCGCTCTCCCAGCGCGCGCTCTGCCGGGCCCAGGCCGCGGTCAAGGATTCGTCGGCGACGCTGAAGCTGCAGGATTTGTTGCCGGTGAAGCCGTCGCGCCCCGGCCGGTAATACTCGCTGCGCACGGTGCCGAGAAAACGCTGAAAGCAGAAACCCTCGTCCGAGAGCCTGACCGGCCGGTCCGGATTGCCTTCACCCGCGGCAATCGAGTCGCCCAAGCCGGCGATCAGCAGGTCGCGGACCTGAATGTCGGCCACCACGCGCTGCGCGGTGCCATCCGGCAGGAGAATGTCGACGCTGGCGATTGTCGTGCGGCCATAGGCGACGCGCAGCTTCACCTCTTCCTCGCACGGCGCCGAGGTTTCCCGCGCACCGCCGCCGTCATCGAGACTCCAGACGCAGCCGGTATTGGCCGGCAGGGTTCCCGCCAGCGCGACGCCGATGCGATGGTCGCGTGGCACCAGATAATCCTCCAGCGTTCCGTCGCGGTCGCAGGTTTCCAGGAGCTTTCCGGCCCGATCGACGCAGAGCCGCTCGACCGTATCGCGGGCCCAGCCGCGGCCGTCGCTCTCGCGGGCGAGGCGGTCCTCGGCCGCCACCAGGCCGTCGCCGCGATCGGCGGCCACATGACGCTGGAAATCGGCCTCGCTGCGAAACAATCGAAACCGGTTTTTCACCTCCCACTCGATGCGCGGACCGCTGCTGCGCGACTGGGCAAGCGCGGCCGGCGCGGTCCACCCCGCCAGCAGCAGGGCAGTGAGGCTGAGAATGAGAAGTTTTTGCATGGCGGCCCGCAGCGGTGAACTACCCGATGCATAGCACTTTGCTTGCGGCGGAAATATGAGCCGCCCCGCGGTTCGTGCCAAGCGCGGATGCGTGGCGCAGGCCTGTAGGGGCAGCCCTTGTGGCTGCCCTTCACTGCCGGCGGGCGCCCACAAGGGGCGCCCCTACGGAGACGTCATAATCGCGCGGGGGGCTAGCCCGGTGGCGCGGTGCTGATGACGGCGTCCTCGTAACGGCCCGAGCCCATGCCGCTGTCGGCAAAAATGCCGTGATCGGCGATCCATTTGAAGGTCTCCTCGTAGACCGCCTTGGTATAGGGCTCGAACACCAGGCGCTCGCCGGGACCCCAGCGGCGCGTGTCCATCACGGGGTGATAGCGCAAGGGGAATTCGTTCTTGTAGTAATGCGTATAGAGATCCGGGCGCAGATCGATGTCGCGCTGCGCCCGCCGCAGCGCGCGGAAAAACTTGCGCAGATCCTCCGGGTCCGGATCGCCGGTGATCATCGTTGCGATCATGAAGGTCGTGTCGATGATCTTGCGGAACCCGAGCTGCTCGGCAAAGTAATAGGGTCCGCTGAACAACGCCGAGGCCGGCGCCTTGTGCTCAAGCAGCATTTCCATGCGCTTGAACAGCATTCCGTCGGCAAACGACAGATTGATCTTGTCGGCGGGGAGGTAGGGCTCCAGCGCCTGAATGGTCGAGTAGTGGCTGCCGGACTGGTAGCCGACCGAGATCGGCACCCCGGCGAGATCTTCGGGATTCCTGATCGGCGAATCGGCGGGCACGAAGACGCCCGCGGGCGCGACCGAATAGACGTCGGCATAAAGCCGGCCCTTGCCCTTCGATGCCGCCACGCCCACCGTCCAGTGGCAGGCGCAACTCACATCGGCCTGGCGGCCGCGCTCGAACGACTGGTAGGCGCCGACCTTGTCGCCCTTGTAATGGTGCGCGCCGTCGGTCGACTGGATCAATTCCCGGAAAACGTAATCGAGCCCCGCGTCCCTGAAGTAGCCCTTTTCCTCGGCAACCCATTCCTGCAGCCGGAAATGCGGCTCGACGATGAATTTGTGCTCCGGCATGGCGCGGTCCTCCGTCCTGGCTGCGCGCCAGCCTACTCCGGCGCGGGCGCAATTTGTAGCCGGGCCGGCGGATCGCTGCCGCCGGCGCTTTCCCGCTCGCCCGGCCCGCACTGGCGCCGGGCGGTATCGGCGTCACGCGTGCTTCAGTGGTGATGCGCCGCAACGCTCTTGACGCATTCGGACAGCAAATCACCGGCCGCCGCATGGCTGACGTCGCCCAGACTGAGGATGCCGACCATCCGCTTGTTCTTGTTGATCACCGGCAACCTGCGGACCTTCAGCGCCTCCATGTGCCGCATCGCCTTGGCGAGGTCGTCGTCCTCCCGGCAACAATGGATGCCTGGCGTCATCACGTCGCGCGCGAGCGCGCGGCGGGCATCGAAGCCGTCCTTGGCCAATCCTTTGCAGACGATGTCGCGGTCGGTCACCATGCCGATCAGCTGGTCGTTCTCTCCGATCGGAATGGAACCGATGTCATGCTCACACATCAATTTCGCGAGTTCGGAGACAGGGGTGTCCGGATTGACCCAGTCAACGCCCTTGTGCATCGCGTCTTTGACTTTCATGGCGGAACCTCCGTTGCTGGAGCTGCATTCGATGAACGCAGCACGGGTCCCCCCTGTTCCAACTATACGACGGATCGGGTCGCCCTGCACGAGGCCCCGAGGTCGCTGTGGCCAGCGGCCCGAATTCCGCGTAGATTCCATGGGGTGATGGGCGTGCGCTCGTTGGGTGCTTGCATCTGACGTCTCCGATGGTTCGAGTCTGGAAACCCAAACCTATCGGATGCACGCCCATCGCCCCATGGAATCTACGAGACCGCCCGATATGACTCGAATCTCCAGCGAACCGGGCCGGGTATCTGCGCGTTACTGTCCCGGATGCGACGTTGTAACCCCAGTTGCATGGGCGTATCTTTTTCTTAAATCGATAGCAGCGGCAGGCTGCACGGCTCGACGTTGGGCAACGCGAAGTCAACGGAGGAGCAGATGTCGACCTCGTTCAAAGTCAATGGCAGAGAGGTGAGCGTGAACGCGCCGCCGGAAACGCGCCTGCTCTGGGTGCTGCGCGAGGAGCTCAAGCTCACCGGCACCAAGTTCGGCTGCGGCACCGGGCTGTGCGGCGCCTGCATGGTGCACATCGAGGGCGACCGCGCCTTCTCCTGCCAGACGCCGATCTCGACCATTGCCGGGAAGGACGTCGTCACGATCGAAGGCCTGTCGGCCAATTCCGATCATCCGGTGCAGAAGGCCTGGCTGGCGGAACGCGTGCCGCAATGCGGCTACTGCCAATCCGGGCAGATCATGAGCGCGGCGGCTTTGCTGAAGCACAACGCGCGGCCGACGCGCGACGAGATCGTCGAGCATATGAGCACGAATATCTGCCGCTGCGGCACCTATCCCCGGATCGTCCGCGCCATTGAGCGCGCAGCGCGGGAGGCCTGATCATGACCGTCGACATCATGAGCATGGACATCGGCAAAACCGAAATCACCCGCCGCGGCCTGATGGTCGGCGCCGCCGGACTTACCTTCGGCGTGGCGGCGGGCCTGCCGTTCGGCGCGGCCCAAGCGGCCGGCAACGACGTCACCTTCAGCCCGTGGGTGACGATCTCGACCGACAATGCCGTCGCGATCATGTCCCCGGCCGCCGAGATGGGCCAGGGTTCGCTCACCTCGCTGCCCCTGATCCTCGCCGAGGAGCTTGATGCCGACTGGTCGCGCGTGCAGGTGGTCGTCGCGCCGCCGAACGACGAGCTCTATAAAAACCCCTCGTTCGGCTTCATGTACACGGCCGGCAGCAATGCCGTGACCTCCTACTTCAAGGATCTGCGCCGGTTCGGGGCGCAAGTGCGCAAGGTGCTGTTGGCCAATGCCGCCAGGCATTGGAACGTGCCGGTTGGCGAGCTGACTACGGGGCCGAACGTCGTCATCCACGAGAGATCAGGCCGCCGCCTGTCATACGGCGAGATCGCCGCGTTCGCCGAGATCCCGGCCCAGGCCCCGGAGGTCGCGGAGAGCGAGCTCAAGAAACCGGATCAGTTTCGCCTCATCGGCAACGACGTGATGCGAATCGAGCTGCCGCGCAAGGTGAACGGCACGGCGCAATACAGCATCGACGTGCAGGTGCCCGGCATGCTGTACGGCGCGATCCTGCGCGCGCCCGTTGAAGGCGCCGGACCGGACACGATCGATGATGCAAAATCCAGGTCGATCGCGGGCGTGTTGCGGATCGTGCGCCTCCCCTATGGGGTCGGGGTGATCGCCGAGACGCCGTGGGCGGCGTTCAATGCCAAGGACGCGCTCAATGTCACCTGGACCCGCGCCGGCCGGGCGTGGGGCTTCAACAGCGACAAGGCCCTGGTCACGTTCGCGGCGGCGGCGCGCGACATGGCGCGGCCGACGAAACTGTGGGCCAAGGAGGGCGACGCCCTGGCCGCCTTGCAGAGCGCGGCGACTGTCGTCGACAGCGAGTACCGCAACGATCTCGTCTACCATTCGCAGATGGAGCCGCTCAATGCGGTGGCCGCGGTGTCGGCCGAAGGCGACGCCTGCGAGCTGTGGTGCGGCGTGCAATCGAAGACCATTGCGGTGACGGTCGCGGCCAGCGCGCTCGGCATCGCGGAAGACAAGATCAAGTACCACGACATGCTGATGGGCGGCGGCTTCGGGCGGCGCGGTCACCGCGACGAAGAGTACGTCCATGACGCGGTCGTGCTGTCGAACGCCGTGAAGAAGCCGGTCAAGATGATGTGGACGCGCGAAGACGACGTCCATAACGGGCGCTTCAACCCGTTGTCCGTGCACTACCTGCGCGCCGGCTTCGATTCGTCCGGCAAGTTGATCGCGTTTCATCACCGCAAGGCCTGCGACGAGGTGACGGCGTTCCAGGACCCGGTGCGGTTCGAGCGGCAGAAGGGCCGTGACGGCATCGCCTTCAACGGTCTCGACGCTCCCTATTACGACATTCCCAACCGCCTCGGCGAGGCGGTTCCGCAGGAGAGCGGCCTGCGCACTTCGAGCCTGCGCGGCATCGCGCATCTGACCAACATCTTCGCCATCGAATCGTTCATCGACGAGCTCGCGCGCAGGGGCGGGAGCGACCGGGCGGCGTTCCGGCGCGATCTGGTGAAAGGCAACCCGCGCGCGGTGAACATCATCGATACGGTCAGCCGCATGGCGGATTGGGGCGCCAAGCGCGACGGCAGCGCGCTCGGCTTCACCTACATGAACTATTCGGGCACGCAGATCGCACTTGTTGCGGAGGTGTCGCTCAACAGCAAGAGCGGCGAGCTGCGGGTCCGCAAGGTCTGGGTGGCGCTCGATCCCGGGATCGCGGTCCAGCCCGACAACATCGTCGCGCAGACGGAAAGCAGCGTGGTCTATGGGCTCGGCTTTGCGCTCTCGGAGCGCATCACGATCGCCGACGGCGCGGTCCAGCAGTCGAATTTCTACGACTATTACGTGCCGCGCATGAACCAGATCCCGGAGATTGTCGTGCGCGTGGTTCCGACCGACAACCATCCGACCGGTGTCGGCCAGATGGCAACGCCGCTGGTGGCCCCCGCGGTCGCGAACGCCGTCGCGGAGCTCACCAACGTGCGCCTGCGGCACACCCCGATGACCCCGGATCGCGTGCTCGCCGCGCTGAAGGCCTGACGGCTCATTCAATCACCTCGTCGGCGCGGGTCAGCAACGCGAGCGGCCCGTGATGCCGAGTTGCGCCTTTGCGGTCTGGAGCAGATGACCGTTCGACAGCGGCTGCGGAAGCTTGGTCATGGCCGCCTCCGGAGCCGGCGGTTCTCGGCTGCCCCGGCGATCTCCATCGCCCAGAATGCTTTGTTGCGGGTTTGGCCGCTGTACGCGACGGCGATTCCGACTCTGGTGGCGCCGGGAAGCAAAAGGTTTGCATTATGACCAGCCGATGATTTCCACAGACGGAGCGTCTCGGCGAAGCTTTTGGTGCCTGCCGCGATGTTCTCGCCCGCCAAGCCGGCGTTTGCACCGGCTATCCGCGCGGCAAACGCGCCGGCGACGCCGTGACCCATCACGCCGCTCGTCGCCATCGCGCGGGCTTGCCGCTCGGCAATGCCCGTCAACCGGGCATCGGTGCTGACTCCCGGTAGCCCATGCGCGCGGCGGTACTGTGAGATCATGGAGGCCATGTCTTCGGCCTGGGTCAGCGTCGTCGTAACCAGCAATCCGAACACGGACCAGATGAGGGCGAGCAGTATCGGCGGGATTTCGAGGCCGATGAAATCGCGCCGTTTCATGTAGTCCTCCCCAAGAGCCTCAGGAACCGCGCTACGAGCAAAGCGCAAGATACCACATTTCGTCACGGCCATCCTACTCGTTCCAGTTCGGTCAGTAGGAGTGCTTCGACATCAGGTGGCACGGTGACCCCTCGGACAACATTTGGCCAAAGGACGACCGGCGGCGCAGTAAGCAGCTCTTTCGATAGCGTAACAACATGAAGGCCGTCGTTGAGGTGTGCCAAGAGGAGACATCTGATGGCCCTTCCGCACGCATGGAGAAGCAGTGTAGATTTACCTTGAGCCGCCCAGTCGGACGTGCCGAATTCCCAGGGGCGGAGCAGGGCAGCTAAATTAGTCTGCCGTCGGCAGGCATCAGTTCCTCAACGGTTATTCAGTATCTCGGCCCAAACCGGCTTCGGGTTTGCCGCGCGGGCCGTTCGGCTGTGATCACAGGGAGACCAACCATGCGTTATCGCAGCTCAATCGGTGTCATCGCGTTCTCAGCTGCGCTCCTGGTGGAAATTGCGAGCGCCACCGCGCACGATGAAACAAAATATCCCGATTTGAGGGGCCAGTGGACTGCGATCGGTGGCTCGGTGAAATACGTGCCCGACAAGCCGAGGGGCCTCGGACAAGAAGCGCCGCTCACTCCTGAGTATCAGGCCATCTTCGAGGCAAACCTCAGGGAGATGGCAGAAGGCGGCCAAGGCACGGACCCGACCACCTGGTGCCTTTCGCCCGGGATGCCGCGCGTGACCAACGGCTATGGCGAGATCGAATTCGTGATAACGCCGGAAACGTTCCACATCCTGGTCTTCCACGTTCTCGACAGCCGCCGCATATTTACCGACGGGCGCGACTTTCCGTCCGATCGGGAACCGTCTTTCCTCGGGATTTCCATAGGCCATTGGATCGATACGAAGGGAGAGGGCCGCTACGACGTGCTGGAAGTGGAGACGCGCAACATGAAAGGTCCCCGCGCCTTCGACGCCAGCGGACTACCTTTGCATGCGGACAATCAGACCATCGTGAAGGAGCGCTATACTTTCGATAAGAACGATCCTGACGTCATCAGCAACGAGGTCACTGTCTTCGACCATGCCTTGACCCATCCTTGGACGGTGACCAAGCACTATCGCCGCAGCCCCAACCCGCATCCGTGGTGGGTCGAGGACAACTGCATGGAGAACAACAATCATATCCGCATCCAGGGAGAGCCCTACTTTCTCAGCGCCGACGGCATGATCATGCCTGCAAAGAAGGGGCAGCGGCCTCCTGATCTTCGATATTTCAATCAATCGCGGAAATGACCGTTTGGCCGGTCAGGAAGCAACACAATGAACCTTCCCCGCCGTCGATTCCTGCATCTGCTGCGGGCGCTGCCTCGTTCGGCGGAGCGGGCGCTTAAACCTCTGCGCGGATCGCGCTGGCGACGGCTGCCGGCCCTTAAGCCAGGACGCGGGCGCAGGGCACTTAACAAACCACTCGCGATGCGTGCAACGCACTGATAGTCTGCCGCTACGAACCCTTTTTGGGGGCGTCATGAAACTTCGGCGCCGACAGTTCCTGCGGCTGGCAGCGAGCGCCGCCATTCTCGGCGTCATGTCCGCTGTCCCGATAGCGTGGTCCGGCGACGGCGCGTGGTCGCAGACGGTGAGAACAATCAAGATCATCGTTCCGGTCCCGGCGGGCGGCAGCCAAGATGTCGAGTCCCGCCTGCTGGCGGATGAGATCGGCCGCACGCAAGGCGCCACGATGGTGATCGAGAACCGTCCTGGAGCCGGCACCGCGATCGCAGCCGAAGCAGTATCCCGCGCCGCGCCCGATGGCAGCACGCTCCTCGGCAATGCGCCGCCTTTTCTGATCAATCCGCTTCTGCGAAAGCAGAACTACGATCCGCTGAACGGCTTCGAGCCGATTTGCTACCTGGTGCGGTCGCCGACCGTCATCGTCGTCAACAGCGCATCGCCCTACCGCACGCTCGCCGATCTATTGAAAGCGGCACGGGCCAAGCCGGGCGCCTTGACGCTGGCAAGTATCGGCCCGGGATCGGCGACGCAAATTGCGTTCGAGATGCTCAAACGGGCGGCCGACGTCGAGATGACCTTCGTGCCTTATCCCGGCATGGGTCCCGCGGTCAACGCGCTGCTGGGCGAGCACGTCACGTCGGCATTCGGAAATTACGGGGACATCGTCGAGCAGCTGAAGGCGGGCAGGCTGCGCGCGCTCGCGACCGGCTCACGAACCCGGATCGAGTCGCTGCCGGACCTGCCGACCGTCGCCGAGTCGGGCTATCGGGAGTACGAGGCGGACATCTGGTACGGGCTGGCCGCGCCGGCGAGGACGCCGAAGGACGCGCTGTCCCGGCTCGCGGGCTGGTTCACCGCGGCGTTGCAGGTGCCCGAGGTCAGGGGCAAGCTCGTCGCCCAGGGGCTTTTTCCGGTCGGGATGTGCGGCGCGGATTTCGGCGCTTTTCTGCGCAAGCAATATGACGGCTACGGCCGCGCCATTCGCGAGGCGAACATCAAGGCGGAATGAGCTGCTTCGTCGCGGCCTTGAGCCGCGACCGTTCGTTCCACTCTTGTCCCGGCCTTGAGCCGGGACCGTTCCAGACTCTGGCATTTGGAAACGATCCCCGCCTTCGAGCGTGTGAAGGACTCGCCGTCTCTGTCGTCCCGGCCCATAGCGCGTCGAAGACGCGCGTGAACGCGCTTAGGGAGCCGGGACCTATACACCGCAGCCGATCGATAAGCCATGGAGTATGGGTCCCTGCTTTCGCAGGGACGACTCGTAGAGGGGCTGTCCTTTGACAATTTCCTCACAGGCTCCTTCGCGGGGACATGGTTTGGAACGGTCCCGGCTCAAGGCCGGGACAAGAGTGGAACGGTCCCCATTTGGGATAGACATGGCAATCGTGTAGCATAGGCAAACAATGCCGCTCACGCATCGGGCCCGCCCACTGGCGGTCTGATATCAGCACTCATCACGGGACGTCGAGAAAATGGGTATCTTCCGAAGAAAAGTGCCAAGTCACTACATTCCGATCCATCCGGACAACATCGCGAAGAAGGACTGGATTATTCTATTGGAGGCCGGGACCATTATCGGTCCCTCGACCGAGAAGCTGCGCGTTGCGACCGCCACGATGGAAAGAAAGATTGTTACGAAATACAACATTTTCCTGCGAAAACAGCACTTCCTGGTCTTGGAAGGGTATGATCCACGAATTCATGCCCTGTATTTTTGTCCCCAGCTCTACAGGTTTGACGGTGATAACAAGCTCGTAACCCTGGAAGGCGATGAAATTGGAAAGTTGCTGGCGCAATCAGTCCAGGACGGAGTGGTGGAAAAGCAGCCATGGTACGAGCCGTCGGCAAGATTGCCGCCCAAGCCGATCATTGGCACAGCCATGAAGGCCGATTTTGATACCGTAATAGTTGGCGAGGCCAGCGCGCGGAGTTCATCCGCCTGACTCTATGTCGGGGCTGCGGCGAACGAACCTGCCCGGCCGGGGTCGGGGCGGGCAGGCTCCAGGGAGAACGCGATGAGTGAAGCGCAATCGAACCCGCCCGGTCCCGACCTGACCAGCGGCATCTCGGTCAATGACATTCCCGACGGGCGCATGGTCCTGGGGCACGTCGGGGAAGACCCTGTGCTGCTGGCGCGGCGCGGGGAAGAATTCTTCGCGATCGGTGCCACTTGCTCCCATTACGGTGGTCCCCTCGCGGAAGGCCTCATGGTCGAGGATACGGTGCGGTGCCCTTGGCATCACGCCTGCTTCAGCCTGCGCACCGGGGAGGCGTTGCGTGCCCCGGCTTTGAGCCCGCTCGCGTGCTGGGCCATCGTGCGGCGGGACGACAAGCTCTTTGTGCGCAACAAGAGGGCGACGCCGGCGCCGAGACGTCATCTCGGCGCGCCGAGCGGGGCCGCATCGCCCGGGAAAATCGTGATCGTCGGCGGCGGCGCCGCCGGATTTGCCGCCGCCGAAAAACTGCGCCGCGAGCAATGGCAGGGCAGCATCGTCATGCTGAGCGACGACGAGGCAGCCCCGGTCGACCGGCCGAATTTGTCCAAGGATTATCTCGCCGGCAATGCCCCGGAGGACTGGGTCCCGCTGCGGCCCGACAGCTACTACGCCGAGAACGGGATCGAGCTGCGACTGAAGGCGAAGGTCACGGATATCGACGTGCGCGCGCGAAAGGTTGCGCTCGCCGACGGGGACAGCGTGCCTTATGACCGGCTGCTGCTCGCCGCCGGCGCCGAGCCGGTCCATCTCGCCATCCCCGGCGCCGACCTGCCGCATGTCCGCGTTCTTCGCTCGCTGGCGGACTGCCGCGCCATCATCGCGCTTGCCGCAAAGTCGCGGCAGGTCGTGGTGCTGGGTGCAAGCTTCATCGGGCTGGAGGTTGCGGCGGCGCTGCGCGCCCGCAAGCTCGAGGTCCATGTGGTGGCGCCGGACAAGCGCCCGATGGAGCGAATCCTGGGTCCGCAGATCGGGGATTTCGTGCGTGCCCTGCACGAGCAGCATGGCGTGGTCTTCCACCTCGAGGAGACGGCGAGCGCTATCGAGGGCAATCAAATCATGCTCAAGAGCGGCCGCACGCTCAATGCCGACCTCGTGGTCGCCGGCATCGGGGTGCGCCCGCGGACGCAACTTGCCGAAAAGGCCGGGCTCGCGCTCGATCGTGGAGTGCTGGTAGACGCCTATCTCACTACGAGCGTACCTGAAATCTTCGCGGCGGGCGACATCGCGCGCTGGCCAGATCCCCATTGCGGCGAGAATATCCGCGTCGAGCACTGGGTCGTCGCCGAGCGCCAGGGCCAAACCGCGGCGCTCAACATGGTGGGAGCTCGCCAGCCGTTTGCCGCCGTGCCGTTCTTCTGGAGCCAGCACTACGATGTCCCGATCAACTATGTCGGGCATGCCGAACAGTGGGACGATCTCGCGCTCGACGGCGATGTCGCCGCGCGGGACTGTCTCGTGAGCTACAAGCGCAAGGGACGCGTGCTGGCGGTCGCTTCGATCTATCGCGACCTGGAAAGCCTCAAGGCCGAGCTGGCCATGGAGCAGAACGCGATGTAGCGGTCGCTACAGCGGATGCCGGTCAGATTGTGCAATCGACCTATTCCCCCTTGATGCCGGCGGCCTTGATGATCGGCCACCATTTCTCGATCTCGGCGCGTTGAAAAGCGCCGAGCGCTTCGGGCGTCTGCTGATCGCGCGGCGGGATGTCCTGGCCCAATTGGCCAAGCCGGTCGCGCACGGTCGGATCCGCCAGGGCCTCCATGGCGGCGGCGTTGAGCTTGCCGATGATGCTTTTCGGCGTGCCCTTGGGCACCCACAGGCCCGACCAGGTGGAAAGATAAAGCCCGGGCGCGCCGGCCTCGTCCACCGTCGGAATGTCGGGGCCGGAGGCGAGCCGCCGCGCGCCCATGACCGCATAGGCCCGGATCGTGCCGGCGCGTACCTGCGGCAGGGCGAGCGTGGCCTGCGGCATCATCAGGTCGAGCTGCCCGGCCAGAAGGTCCTGCATGCCCTGGGCGGCGCCGCGATAAGGCACCAGCAGGAGACGGGTGTCGGTGAACTTCTGGAAGAACAGGCCGGCGATATGGGTGGCGCTGCCGATGCCGACAGTGCCAAGCGATGCCTTGTCGGGATTCTGTTTCAGCCAGGCAATCAATTCGGGCAGGTTGCGTGCCGGCACTGCGTTCTTGGAAAGGATCACCTGCGGGGTGGTGGCGATGAGCGATACCGGCTCGAAATCGTTCAACAGGTCGTAGGGCAGCGCGTAGATGGCGCCGTTGACCACATTGGTGCTCCAGTTGCCAAAACCGATGGTGGTGCCGTCGGGCGCCGCGCGGGCGACCCGGCCGACGCCGACGATGCCGTTCCCCCCGCTCGCCACGTTCTCGATGACGATGCTTTGACCCAGCGTGACCTTCATGCGCTCGGCGACGATGCGCGCAACCGGGTCGACCGCTCCACCCGGAGGAAACGGCACGATCATCGTGATCGGACGCGACGGAAAGTCCTGCGCGGTCGCGCGCCCGGTGCTGGTCAAAGTCGCCGCCAACGCGACCGCCAGAAGCAACCCTCGCATTCCGTCCTGCCTGAGCATTTTTACGTTGTCGCATTTTCGGACGGAAAACCGGCGTCCACTTTTCCTGAAAATGCTTTTAAGGACGGATTATCGACGGGTTGCGCGCCGTCGCCCACCGGAATCTTGCGCCGGCCGCGTCGCCAACAGCATTACGCGCGAGTTGCGTTATGCAACCCGCGCGCAAACGTAAGGCTTGGCTCTGGCAGAAGCCGGCAGGCGTGCCTGCAAAGGATCAGTCGCGACGCTCGGCTTCCCAGGTTCCAGCGCACGCACCGCCGCTCCACTTGCCGCCGCCGACCTTGCCGGAGAGCCGGCCGGTGCCGTTTGCGGTCTTGTCGCCGGCGCTCACCTGCACGGTGACCGCACCATTGCCGCCGACCTTGCCGGAGACGTTGATCAAGCTGGGGCCGTCGTTTTGCACGGCGCCGTTGGAAATGCGGACCGGATACCGATAGGCGCGATCGCAGTCGCCTTTCTCGGTGACGATCACGACGCTCCACAAGCCATCGTAATTGGGCTTGGCGGCGGCCGGCGCACCTGCGCCCAGCGCGCCCGCAAACGCGATGGCGACCAGCGCCCAGCCGGCGCGGCCAAGTTTGCGATCGTGCAACTTCGTCATGGGCCTCTTCCTGTTTCCTGCCGGCTTTTCGCCGGGTTTCATCGGGTTGGCAAGACGGGATCGACAACGTGGTGAAGCCCATCCCCCTCCTGCTGCCTTGGTCGCTTTATGGTCGAAATAGGTTCAAAGACCGTTGACATGGGCGTGCGCGCTGCTGCGCCATGGCATGTCAAGTTACGGGCCTACGGTCCGGCCGGATGCGATGGGCCTAACATATTGTAGAACATGTGATTTTTGTGGCGCTGCCGGGGTGTCGCCACGGCGACCAAGCGGTGCTTTAGCGGGGCCGAGGGCGGCCAACCGACGCCAAGGCGGCGGGTCGCTGACGAAAAGATCGGCCGGTCCAGACCGGCCCGATATCGCAACAGGAGGCACTAATGCCGGCAGAGCGGTTCGACTTTCCCAATGCCGACGGTCTGCGACTGGCCGGCTTGCTCGACAATCCTCCCGGCGCGGCGCGCGCCTACGCGCTGTTCGCCCATTGCTTCACCTGCGGCAAGGAGGTCCATGCGGCCAGGCGCATCGCCGAAGGATTGACCGCGGTGGGCATCGCGGTGTTGCGCTTCGATTTCACCGGGCTCGGCTCGAGCGAGGGCGAGTTCGCCAATACGACATTTTCCTCCAATGTCGCCGACCTGGTCGCCGCCGCCGACCAATTGCGCAGGGTCAAGCGCGCGCCCTCGATCCTCATCGGCCATAGCCTCGGCGGCGCCGCGGTTCTGGCCGCCGGGTCGGCGGTGCCGGAAGCGCGCGCGGTGGTGACGATCGGTGCGCCTTCCGATCCGGCTCATGTCGCAGGTTTGTTCAAGGACAAGATCGAGGAAATCGACGCCCATGGCGAGGTCGAAGTGTCGCTCGCGGGCCGCCCGTTCCGCATCCGCCGCGCCTTCTTGAATGACATCGCCGAGCAGGGGCTGAGCGCGCGCATCGCCGGCTTGCGCAAGGCGCTGCTGATATTCCATTCGCCGAGCGACGATCTCGTCGGCATCGAAAGTGCGAGCCGCATCTTCGCGGCGGCCAGGCATCCGAAAAGCTTCGTCTCGCTCGCCGGTGCCGATCATTTGCTGAGCCGCAAGAGCGATGCCGCCTACGTGGCCAACGTGATCGCCGCCTGGGCCGAGCGGTACCTCGACATGGCGCCGGTAGCGGATGTTAGCGATGTAGGGGCGCCCCTGGTGGGCGCCCGCCCGGGTCCCGCCAGGGCGGCCACAAGGGCCGCCCCTACGCACGCCGACGGGGATGACGGCGTGGTGACGGTGCGCGAGACGCGGCAGGAGCGCTTGCAGCAGGAAATCACTGCCGGCGCGCACCGCTTCCTCGCCGATGAGCCGCTGGCCGCGGGCGGCGGCGACAGCGGTCCCAACCCTTACGATCTCCTGCTGGCGGCGCTCGGCGCCTGCACCGCGATGACGCTGCGGCTCTATGCCGAGCGCAAGGCGCTGCCGCTCGATCGGGTCACGGTCCGGCTCCGCCACGGCAGGATCCATGCCGCCGACTGCGAAACCTGCGAGACCCGGGAGGGCATGATCGACCGTATCGAGCGGGCCATCGCGCTCGAAGGGGCGCTCGATGCCGCCCAGCGGGCGCGCTTGCTCGAGATCGCCGATAAGTGCCCGGTGCACCGTACGCTGACCTCGGAGGTCGATATTCGGACAACGGAGGACGGATGACAGACGACAGACGACAGATATGAGAGAACGGGCGACGGGACAGCGGTTGCCTTCCTGATCTGTCCTCCGTCCTCTGTCCTCCGTCCTCTATTAAACGGCGACCCAATCGAGCGTCTTTTCGCTTTCGATATGCTGCAGCCGTTCGAACATCGCCTCCATCCTGCTGCGTTCGAGATGCCGCGTCATCAGCATGAACTTTTCCTTGAGCTCGGCCTGATCGAGCGGGCGGTCCGGCGTCCCTTTGAAGCTCGTGACCCGGCGTGAAACCTCGCGCCCGTCCTTGAGGCGGATCGTGACGGTGGCGGTCGTGTCCTGGCGCCCCTGGTCGAGCGCCCTGATGGTCTTGATCCGCGACGCCAGATCGAGGATGGCGCGATCGCGCACCACCGCGTCATCGTACGAGCGCGGATCGCGCGCATCGCGGTAAAGCGAGAGCGCGACGCTGAAGGGGACCGAGTATTGCGCCATCATCTTGTCTTCGGGGGCCGGGATATTGTTTCGCGTCGCCACGCGGTCGTCGCCGGCAATGACGATCGATCCGACGTCGGCGGCCGAGAACTTGTGCTCCGCGCGCAGGTCCTGCGTCGCCTCGACGGGATTTTGCGCCGTCATATGGCTGGCATAGCGCTTCATCGTGATGTTCTTGGTCAGGAAGTCGGTGCCGAGACCGCGTGTGAGCGCCGCCAGATCCCACTCGTTGCAGTAGACGCGCAGGAAGCCGAATTCGCCTTCCAGCACGGTCGATGGCCCGGTGAATCCCTCGCCTGCAAGCGTTGCGGCCAGCACGCCGCCTTCCGCGGCGCGGCCGAGATGGAGACGCTTGACCATGGCGCCGTTGCCCGCACTGACGAATTCCAGCAGGCCGCAGCCGAGCGAGCCGGCAATGCCGAGCGTGTTGGTCATCTGCGCGGCATCAAACTGCCGCAGACGAGCGACCGCGACCGCCGCCCCGAACGGACCGGTGGTGCCGGGCGCATGAAAGCCGCGGGTTTCGTTGCTGTGCTTGGTGGCATATCCGATCCGGTACATGACCTCGCCGCCGGCCACGAATGCGGTGACGAGGTCGCGTCCGCCGAGGCCGCGCTCCTGCGCGACCGCCAGCGCGGAGGTGAAGAGCGTTGCCGAGGGATGCGTGCCGCTGTTCGGCTCGGTCGTGGCGTCGAGCTCGAAGGCATGGCCCAAGGCGCCGTTGGCGAGCGCCGCCGCAGGCGCGTTGACCCTGAGCCCCCCGGTGCCGAGGATCGCGCTCTCGCCGCCGCTGCCGTAGCGTTGCGCGTAGGCGATGATCATCTTGCTCCATGGCAGCTCGGCGCCATAGCTTATGGTCGCAACCGCGTCGATGATGCAGTCCTTGGCGCGCTGCACCACCGCGGGTGGCAGGTCTTCGTAGCGCAGCGCGGCCGCATAGGCGGCAAGCCGTTCGGTTTCGTGAGCCGTCGGTTCCTTGGGACGGGCCGGCTCGGTTTGGGCCGACGCCGCGGTGACGCCCAGCAGCGCCGGCGCGAGCGGCACGCTGCCCGCCACGGTCGCCATCTGCTTGAGAAATGTCCGTCGGCCTTGCTGACCTTCGTTGGTGCTGGTCATCGAATCCTCCCTGGTGAGGTAGACGACAGAGGACGGACGACGGAGGACAGAGAAAGGGGAGTGAGTTATCAGATCTCTGACATCTCTCGTCCGTCCTCTGTGGTCTGTTCTCTGTCGTCCGTCGTCCGTCATCTGACATCGACGGTTTCGAACGCCTTGCCTTGCTTTGCCTGCTCAACCGCGAAATCGAACAGCGCCTTCATGTAATCCGGGTCGAAGGCGCCGCGGGCGGGGTGCTGGAATTCAGGATCGATCTGGGCAACGCTCAAGCTCACGCCCTGCTTCTGCGCGGCTGCCAGCGTGAGCAGGAGCTCGATGCGCAGTCCGGATTGCAGCGCCAACGAGATGGAACGGCCGAGCACGATGCTGGTTTGCGGCGCCGTAACGTCGAACTGCTGCGACAGCTTGGCGTTGGCGATCACGTAGAGCTGCTTGGTCGGCAGGTGAACGGTGCCGGTTCCGGCCAGCACCGATTCGGGCGCGATGAAGAAGGGCGCGGTGATCGTGCCGTCGTTATGCAGCTCCTGCAATTCCTTGCCATGAGACTCGGCGGCGATCAGGACCGGGGGGAAAATTCCCGGAATGCTGGCGGAGGCCAGCAGCACGGAACGGAACAGCTGGAGCGCCTTGTCGTCGCCGCGCTCGGCGATTGCTCCCAGGTTCCAGATCACGCGCCGGCCGGCATCGAGATTGGTGGTGACGGCCAACAGCCGCCGGCCGCGGCGGTGCTCGACGGCGATGTCGGCGAGCAATTGCGGCGTCACGCGCTGCTCGATGGTGCGCTTGAGCGGCCATGAATCCATCAGGCTGTCGCTGGTGGGACGATCCTCGAATATGTCGCCGGCCGTGATGGTCGTGAACTGCTGGCGCAATTGCTCGTCATAGCGCGGGCCCAGAAAGGCATAGGGCGCGATCAGGGCCCCGATGCTGGCGCCGGTGACGACGGCGAATTCCGGCCGGTTGCCGGCCTGGGTCATGCCGATCAGCAATCCGGCCGCATAGGCGCCATCGGAGCCGCCGCCGGACATCGCCAGCCACGGCCCCTGCGCCTTCGGCAGCAGCCGCGCGAACTCGTCCTCGGAATCGCCCCAGGCCCGGGCTTCCGGCATGCCGAGGACGACCGCGTCGGCCTCATCCTCGAGGCTGAACGACGGCCGCGCCGGCTTCGCATTGGTTTCGGCGGGCCCACCTGCCTTGGGCGCGCCTTTGGCGGCGGGCGCTTTCTTCTTTAGCTGCTTGGGGACTTGCTTTGGGGCTGCTGCTCCGGTCTGGCCCAAGGCCTGCACCGGCCATGGCTCGAACGGCAGCCCGGCAACCAGAAATGCGCCAAGGGTCAGGCCCGCGACCGTGATGCTGCCCGCCGTGTTGATGAATGTGCGCATGGCCTTGGCGACTAGTTTGGGCGCCGTTCCGCCTGCCAGGTGCCGGCGCAAGTGCTGCTCAGGCCCTGGCCCTTCCAGACGCCGCCACCCTGGTTGCGGGTCAACTTGCCGGAGCCGTCCGCCCACTGGCTGCCGGCCGTCACGACGACGCGGACGGCCCCCTTGGGGGTGACCTTGCCTTGCATGGTGATCGGGCCAACCCCGTCATAAATTACGTTGCCGTCGCTGATCTGCACGCCGTAGCGGAAGGTGGGATCGCAGGCGCCGCTTCGCGTGACGATGAGGACGCTCCAGGCGCCGTCATAGACGGTGCGGGCGAACGCGGTATCCGCGGAGGAAGCGATACCGCTCGAGACCAGAACGGCGGCCAGAACGAGCGCGCGGAGAGGATGGGCGATCCGCGGGCGGTTGGACGGGGAACGGCTGGTGCGGAGATGGCTGGTCAGGGGACGGCTGGTCATAAGTGCCTCGTGTTGCGCCTCGAATGCCATCACCAAGCCGACGATGTCCCAATGTCATCCCCGGCCCGCTGTCCATCCTCGGGAGATGCGACAAGAAACCGCGTCGGCTCGATTGGCTCGGAACAGATGGGCGATGAGCTTGCATACTTCAAGACAATTCGATTGTGCTCGATAAAGGCGACGCTGTCGAATACGATCCGGTTGTATCGACGGGATTTCGCCTCCGCCAGTGGGGCAATTTCGGGACGGGCGGGTTGCAATGAACACCGCGGACGCCCGAACATGCAAGCGTCTTCATAATCCAGTGGAGAGACCCCGGCAATGAAGCCCTCGATGCTCCGCGCCGGAGCGCCGCGCGCGATCCTCGGCGTCACCATCTTCACGGCGTGCCTCGCCGCCGGCATCGGCGCCGCGGCGGCGCAGAATTTCCCCAGTCGCGCGGTCAGGATCATCGTGCCGTTTCCGGCCGGCGGCACCGCCGATATCGTGCCGCGCGTGATCGGCGACATTCTATCGCGCAAGTGGGGCCAGCCCGTCATCATCGAGAACCGCACCGGCGCCGGCGGCAATATCGGCGCCGAGGCGGTCTTCAAGGCCGAGCCCGACGGCTACACCTTGCTGTCGTCGCCGCCGCCGCCGCTGGTCATCAACCAGAATCTCTATCCCAGGCTCAATTTCGATCCGACGCAATTCGTGCCCATCGTGGTGATGGTGCGGGTGCCCAATTCACTGGTGGTGACGCCGAAATTTCCGGCCCGCAGCGTGCCTGACGTGATTGCCCAAGCGCGTGCCAATCCCGGCAAGGTGACGTCGGCGACGCAGGGCAACGGCACGACCTCGCATCTGACCTCGGAAATGTTCCAGATGATGGCGGGCGTGAAGGTCCAGCACGTGCCCTATCGGGGCTCGGCGCCCGCGCTGGCGGACCTGATCGCCGGCAATGTCGACATCATGTTCGATAATCTCGGGGTCTCGCTGGCGCTGGTGAAGGGCGGCCAATTGCGCCTGCTGGCGGTGGCGACGCCGGCGCGCATGCGCTCGCTGCCGGATGTGCCGACCATCGCCGAGACACTGCCGGGCTTCGAATCGGCGGCCTGGTATGCGGTGGTGGCGCCGCCCAAGACGCCGCCGCAGATCGTCGACAAGATCAATGCCGACATCAACGAGGCCTTGCGCCAGCCCGAAATGCTGCCCCATCTCGCCGAATGGTCGGGCGAGGCGATCGGCGGTACCCCGCCGGCGACCGCCGCCTATATGCGCGAGGAGGTCGAGCGCTGGAACAAGGTGATCAAGGCCGCCGGCGTGAAGCTCGAGTGAGCCTCCGCCTCTGACGCCTGTGTCCCGGATGCGGTGCAGCGCGAAGCTCATAAGGGCGTTCACGCCCGTCTTCGCGGGCTATGCGGAGCGGTGCTCCGCTGATCCGGGACCGTTCCACATGCCGGAGTTTGGAACGGTCCCGGCTCAAGGCCGGGACAAGTACGAAACAACCGTCGGAATGAGGGCACTAGCAGCTAATGGCGCATTACCTACCCACCAGATCGCGCTGCGCGAGGTCGCCGTGATCAATCCAAAGCCAATGCCATGCGATGAAGCCGCGATCCGATCGGTCCGGCCCGCCCCGCTCCCTTTCCCTCCGCCGCGAGCGGGGGAGGGTTGGGCTGCGGGCAGCCAGAAATTCTGGATCCTCGCCGCCACCATCCTGGGATCGACCATGGCCTTCGTCGACGAGTCGGTCGTCAACGTGGCGCTGCCGGCGATCGAAGCCGATCTCAAGGCGCCGGTGGCGGTCATCCAGTGGCTGGTCAACGCCTATACGCTCTGCGTCGCCTCGCTGATGTTGATCGGGGGCGCGGCCGGCGATCGATTGGGCCGCCGCCGGGTCTTTGTCACCGGGGCCGCCATCTTCGCCATCGGATCGGCTTGGTGCGGCTTGTCCCCGACTGTTGCCCAGTTGATCGCGGCGCGCGCGCTGCAAGGCATCGGCGCGGCCCTTCTCATCCCGAGCTCGCTGGCCATCATCGGGGCCTCGATCGATCCGGCCGAGCGCGGCCGCGCGATCGGGACCTGGGCCGGATTTTCCGCCATCGCGGCCGCGATCGGACCGCTGCTGGGCGGCTGGATCGTCGATCACTTGACCTGGCGATGGATATTCCTGGTCAATCCGGTGCTGGCGCTGCCCACGATCTGGGCCGCGCTCGCGCATGTGCCGGAGAGCCGCGACAGCGAGGCCGATCCGCGGCTCGATTGGCTCGGCGCGCTGCTCGCCATCGCCGGCCTCGGCAGCCTGGTGCTCGGCTTGATCGCATCCCCCGATCTCGGCTGGCATGACGGGAGGGTGCTGGCCGCGGTCGCGGGCGGCCTGCTGCTGCTCGTGGCCTTCGTCTGGGCCGAAGGCCGCAGCGCTGCTCCGATGATGCCGCTCGACGTCTTTGCCTCCCCGACCTTCAGCGGCGTCAATCTGCTGACGCTGCTCCTCTACGCGGCGCTGGGCGGGGCGTTCTTCTTTCTGCCGTTCGATCTCATCCAGGTGCATCTTTATTCCGCGACGCTGGCAGGCGCCGTCTTCCTGCCGTTCACCCTCATGATGGGCGCCCTGTCCCGCTGGTCGGGCGGCCTGTTGGACCGTTTCGGCGCCCGGCTGCCGCTGATCATCGGACCGGCGATCGCGGCTGTCGGATTTGCGCTCCTGGCATTGCCCGGAACCGGCGGGTCCTATGCGACGACTTTCTTCCTGCCGATGGTGATATTGGGGCTTGGCATGGCGGTCGCCGTCGCCCCGCTCACCACGGCGGTCATCAGCGCGGTCCCGACCCACCGGGCCGGAGTGGCATCCGGTATCAACAATGCCGCTGCCGCGGTGGCCAATCTTCTCGCCGTGGCCGTGCTGGGCGCGGTCGCGCTCAACGTGTACGACCGGCAGCTGGATCGGCATCTGGCCGCCCAAACCGTCTCATCGGAGGTCAAGGCGGCCGTGCAGGCTGCGCACGGGAAATTTGTGGCCGAGCCGGCATTGGACCGCCTGCAGGGAGAGGATCGGCAGGCGGCCGACATGATCGTGCGCGGCTCGCTGGCCGACAGCGTCGCGCTCGTGATGTGGCTCGCCGCCGGGCTTGCGCTGGCGGGGTCGCTATGCGCGGCGATCGCCATTCCATCCGGCGTGGGACGGCCCGAGCGGAGGTGAGCGACGCGGAATGAGCATCGCCGGGCCGCCGGACGAACCGCAGCAGGGGCCGTTGCGGACCACATTCTGTTCGCCGAAGACGAAGCTAGGAAATAATGCCTTGCCGGAGGGCCGACAAATCGGGGCGTTTCACCGATCCATGGCCGCATTAGGAAAACATACCTACAGGTAAAATTGACAAATCAGGCCCCCGGCGCGACATCAATCGTGAAGCGTTTGGCTCACACTGCTGCGCTTGAGTGCGACGCCAGTTGGGCCAGAGGCCGAGCGCGGACGCATTCATCTCGTGATGCGCATCTCGTAATTAGCGTCCGCGCTCGCCACTCCGAGACGGTTTCGGCGCTGCCGATGCCTCACAGAAGGGAGATTCTCATGCAGAAGAAGCTGGTTTTGGAAACCACCGCGCCGTTCCAAGGGTTGGCGGAGCTGGTCGCTTATGATGAAGGGCTGTTCGCGAAGGAGGGGCTCACGATCGAATGGGCCGATCGCGAGAAGGGCGTCGACAAGACCCCGCAGTTGCACGTGACCAGCCACAAGGATGCCCCCCGCTTCGCCAGCCACGGCAAGCTGCTCGAGGAAGGCAAGGCTGACCTCTACAACGCCTGCGAATGGGGCAACTATTCGCGCGTCGAGGCCACCAAGGTCAAAAGCCGTCAGGTGGGTCGCCGCTCGATCGTGACCTATGCGGCGCTGGTGGTACGCGGCGATTCGCCGGTGCAGACTCCGCAGCAATTCGCCAACCGGCAGATCGGCGTGCCGTTCTTCTTCGGCACCCACTATCTGACCCTGCAGATGCTGGAAGGTTTCGTTCCCCGCGACCAGATCAAGCTCGGCCGCGTGCCGAACGGCTCGCCCTATCGGTTCAACCTGCTGATGACCGGCCAGATCGACGCCACCACCTTGACCGAGCCCTATATCTCGCTGGCCGAGAAGAAGGGCTGCCGCATGGTCATCGCGGCGTTCCATCACGGCACCGAAGTGGCCTCCGACCGGGTCGATGCCGAGACCTACAGCGCGTTCAACCGCGCGGTGCGCGAGGCGGTGCGGCGCATCAACGCCAACAAGCGCGCCTATATGCACTACTTCCTCGACTACTACAAAAACAAGGACCCGCAGATCGCCGAGCTGACGATCGACGATCTGCGCGAGAGCCGGATCTTCCTGGTCGATCCGGCGCCGATCCCGGCCGACGAGCTGCAGCGCACCTACGAATGGATGAAGAGCTGGGATTTCCTCGAGTCAGGCTGCGCGGCGGACGAGCTCGTCAACATGAACGTGCAGAAGCACGGCTACGAAAAGGCGCCGCACGAGCAGGTTGCCGTCCAATAACGGACGCTACGCATTGATCGCACGGGCCGGCGTCTGCCTGGTTTCCAGGCGGGCGCCGGTTGCATTTTGAGCCCGCTCGCATCTTCCATGGCGCATCGCGCTGCCTTACGCTCGTCGGCGACACGCCGGAGCAATCCGGGCATTCTGCGGCGGGTTCGGCAAAGAGGGTAGCCATGACCGGGTTCGGGCGATTTCGGGCTGTTTTCGTGCATGCCGCCGCCTTCGCGCTGGCCGGTATCCTGTCGCTGGGGCAGAGAACCGCGCATGCCGCCGATCCGGTTGCGGACTTCTATTCCGGCAAGACCGTCCAGCTCGTGATCGGCTACGCGCCCGGCGGCGGCTATGACGTCTATGCGCGCGCGCTCGCCCGCCACATGGGGCGCCACATCCCGGGCAATCCATCGATCGTGGTGCAGAACATGCCCGGCGCGGGCAGCATCAAAGCCGCGAATTATCTCTACAATATCGCGCCCAAGGACGGCACCGCCTTCGGCGGATTTTCGCGCGGAGCTTTCCTCGATCCGCTGCTCGGCCGCGGCGAGGGCGTGCAATACGTGGCGGCGAAATACGGCTGGCTCGGCAGCATCTCGAACGAGGTCGGCGTCTGCGCGTTCCGCTCCGAAAGCGGCATCGCGACCTGGCAGGACATGCAGAGCAAGTCCTATGTGATCGGCAGCACGGGGGCGGGCGCCGACAGCGACGTGTTCCCGACCGTGCTGCGCAAGATGTTCGGCCTGCCGATGAAAGTCGTCACCGGCTATCACAGCGCCGCCGACGTGGTGCTGGCCATCACCCGCAAGGAGGTCGACGGACGCTGCGGCTGGTCGTGGTCGAGCATGATGGCCTGGAACAAGAACCTCTATCAGTCGAAGGCGATCAATGTGGCGCTCCAGCTTGCCAACCAGAAGCTCGCAGAGCTTCCCGACACGCCCTCGATCATGGACGTCGCACGCGACGCCGAGCAGAAATCGGCGCTCAAGCTGATCGTCTCCCGCCAGATGATGGCGCGGCCCTATGTGGCGCCGCCGGGAATTCCGCCCGAGCGGCTCAACGCGCTGCGCTCAGCCTTCGATGCGACCATGACGGATCCCGCCTTCCTGGCCGACGCGCAACGCCAGGATTTGGAGGTGCGGCCGATTTCCGGACGCGAGGCCGACGCCCTCATCAACGAGATCTATGCGAGCCCGCCCGCGGTGGTGAGGCTCGCCATCGACGTGATGAAGGAGTGAGTGGTGAGTAGTGAATAGTGAGCGCGGCATCAGCCTCCACTCACTACTCACTATTCGCCACTCACCCCACTCGCTGCCGCACCACCAGCACCGAGCATTTGGCGTAGCGAACCACGTGGCCCGCATTGGAGCCCAGGAAATAGGTGCGCACCGCCGGCCGCTGCGGGCGATGCGAGGTCATCACGATGAGGTCGGCCTTCATCGCATTGGCCTCTTCGAGTATCTCCTGGTAGATGCCGCCCTGGCGCACCGCCGACGAGACGCGGGCCGGATCGAGGCCGGTCTCCTTGGCCACGATCGCCAGCGCCTCCCCGGCCGACTTGCGCTGTTGCGCCTCGAAATCCGGCGGCACGTATTCGGCGAGCATCACCGGCGTGAGCGGCATGATGTTGATCAGGCGGACCGTGCCGCCCGACTGATTTACCATCATCACCGCGGTCGCGAGCGCGGGCTTGGCCAGCTCCGGATCGGCGAGATCGACCGGAACCAGAATCTGCTTGTACATGGCCGCCGTCCTCTCCCAGCAGGATTCGGAACCATATTCACCATCATGCCACGTTTGCGCGCCGCTGCGAACCCGGCCGGCCGGTCCGGCAACGCTTAATCCTTTGCCGGCTTGAGCAGGCGCGGGGTGACAAACGCCTTGAGTCGCCCGCTCCGGGCGGCCAGCCGGCGCCAGTCATCCTCGGCAAAATCAATCACCACCAGGCCTGCGGTCGGCAGCCCGTCGTCGAGCTGATGCGTCGCGCCCGCACGGTGCGCGAGCAGGAGCCGCGCCGTGTCGCACAAACCTGGATTGTGGCCGATCACCAGGAGCGCCGATGCCGATCGATCGGCGGCCTTGATCACCGTCAGGATGGAATCGGTGCTGCTTTCATAGAGCCGATCTTCGTAGCGGACTGCCGGCTTCACGGAAAATGCCGGCGCCATGCGCTCCCAGGTTTCGCGCGTGCGTTGCGCCGACGACACCAGCGCCCGGTCTGGCAGCAGTGCCTGCTGCACCATATAGGCCGCGATCCGCGCGGCATCCTTGCGCCCGCGGTCATTGAGCCGGCGGTCGCGATCGCGCATGCCGGGTTCGGCCTTTTCGGACTTGGCATGGCGCAGCAGCATCAATCGCATGTGGACAGCATCGATTTCCTCGGCGCGACAGTCTAGCATAATGCCCGCATGGTGCAGTCGCCGGAATCGGGCTGACCCGGACGGCGGGGGAGATGACGTGCGCGCGTCCGATCGAGCCGGCTACTCGCCGAGTTGGTACACCGCGACCGCAACGCCGGCGCCAGAACGCGCGCCGTTGACGGCCGATCTCGACGTCGATGTTTGCGTGGTCGGTGCCGGTCTGGCCGGCCTGACCACCGCGCGCGAGATCGCCCGCTGCGGCTGGTCGGTGGCGGTCCTGGAGTCCGGCCGGATTGCCTGGAATGCGTCCGGACAGAATTGCGGCTTCGTGCTGCCGGGCTTTGCGGCGGGAATCCGCAGCGTCGTGGACCGCGTGGGGCGCGACCAGGCAAGGGAATTGTGGGCGCTGTCGGAATCAGGCCTCGAATATGTTCGTGCCGCCGCCCGCGAACCCGGCATGCCGGGTGTGGACCCGATCGAAGGCTGGCTCAACGTATCCAAGGTGGAGAACGTCGGCCATACCAGTGCGACCCTGAAGTTGCTCGGGCATGACTTCGGCGCAGAGGTTGAGGGCTGGGGGCGCGCGCGGGTGCGCGATGTGCTCAAGAGCGACCGCTATATCGACGCGCTCCATTTCCCGCGCGCCTTCCATCTGCATCCGCTCAATTACGCGCTCGGGCTGGCGGCGCTCGCCGAGCAGGCCGGGGCGCGTATTTTCGAGCATACGCCGGCGGCGGCGATCGACCCGGCCGGGGTGCGAAAGCGCATCGAGACGCCCCAGGGCCGCCTGCGCGCGGCCCATGTGGTGCTCGCCGGCAATGTTCACATCGGCCAGCTGATGCCGCGCCTCGCCGCCACCTTGCTGCCGGTCTGGACCTATCTTGCAACCACCGCGCCGCTCGGCCCTCGGCTCCACGACGCGATCACCTATTACGGCGCGGTCAGCGATGGCGAGGGCGCCGACAATCATTATCGCATCGTCGACGGCGACCGCCTGCTGGTATCCGGGCGGGCCACCATGTGGGAAGCCGATCCAGGGCGATTTGCCGGGAGCCTGGCGGAAGACATTGCCAAGCTCTATCCGCAACTCGGAGCGATCGAGATCGAGCACCGATGGTCCAGCGTGCTGGGCCGCACCATCCACAACATGCCGCAGATCGGCGAGCTTTCGCCGCGCATCTGGCTGGCGAGCGGTTTCGGCGGACACGGCTTCAATACCACCGCGATGGCCGGCAACCTGATCGCGCGTGCCATCGTCCACGGCGACGATACCTGGCGCTTGTTCCTGCCGTTTGAATTGATCTGGGCGGGGGGCCTCGCCGGTCGCGTCGCCGCGCAAGCCGGCTACTGGTGGAACCGCACCCGCGATGAGGCCAAGGCGCAAAAAGCCCGCAACCGCGCGGCCGGCGGTCGCCGGTCCGGGCCGGTGCGCAGCCGGGCCCGGCCGGCGAAAGAACCGGCAGATCGAACCGCGCCGCCGGAGCTGGCACCGACTGCGCCGCCGGCTGCCGCCATGAAGCTGCCCGCCGTCGCGCTTCCGGCCGACCCGGAGCTTCCGCCCGTGATGTCTGTGCCTCCGGTCTCCGTCGACGAACAGCTGGGCGTTGGTCAGCGACCTTCTCGACTCGCGATGAAAACCAACCGCTCGATCAGGTGAAGGACTCCATGCGGTCGAGCTTCTGCAAGAGATGTCGCCCTACTTGCGCACGCCGGCCACCGAAGATATGTCGCGATGCGGCTCGCCGCAGACATAATCCTGCAGCCACACGTCGTTGCGCTGCTGGTAGACGAAGCGCGCCTGCCAATCGCGCGTGTAGTATTGCGGATCGTGGATGGTGATGAGGTCCTCGATCTCGCTCGGG
>DASXXS010000258.1:0-2508 GCA_036502925.1 Xanthobacteraceae bacterium | reverse complement strand
TAGCGAGGTGAAATTGCGAGGGGCACTGTTCGACCAGGATGTTGACGATGCCGCTGTCGATGATGTCGCGCGGCGATTGGGTGATGAACACCACAGCACCATTCCGGCTGCGGATGGTGCGCAGCTGCTTTTCGATGATGCGGCGGAAGGTCGGGTCGATCAGTGCCCGCCAGCCCTCATCGCAGGGGATCAGCAGCGGCGTGCCGTCGAGCAATAGCGATATCCGGTGATAAAGATACGCAAGGGCGGCCCCGCGCGCCCGTTCGTTCTCCAGCAGCGCCGTCGTATCCAGTCCGTTCAAATGCCCGAACCGGACGGTGTCGACCGGCGCATCGATCACCCAGCCGAGCTCGCCGCCGCAACACCACTTTTCGAGACGCGTGCCCGCTCCTTCCGGTTCGTTGTCGAAGAATGCTCGCAGCTCACCGAGCCCACGGTCCTCGGGAGGCAGCTCCATGATCGTGGAGAGACCGATCGTCAGGCGGCGGCCTTCTTCCTCGGTCATCGTGCCGCCAACGCAGCCGCGGATCAGGTCGGTCAGGAACTCGATGTTGCGCGGCGCGGCGTCCAGCGCCTTCAACGGCGCAAAGTGCGGCTCCCCTGCCCCCAGCACGGCATAGTCGCCGCCCATGCGATGGATCAGCAGGTCCCAGCCGCGCTTGTGGTCCAGCGCCACGATACGGGCACGCCCGGCTGTCATGGCGATCAGGAACGCCACCAAGGTGGTTTTGCCCGACCCTGTGGCCCCGGTGACCAGCGTGTTGCCGACGTCGCCCACCTGCCAGTGGAAGCGATACGGCGTGCCGGCCAGGGTGCGGAAGATCGCGATCGGCGGTCCCGGCCAGTGCCCGCGTTCCTGGCCCGCCGGCCAGTTGTAGAGCGGCGCGAAAGCAACAAAGTTCGACGACTTCACGAACCCGGGCCGCGGACGCCAGAACGCCCCGCCGGGCAGCATCGACAGATAGGCGGCCGGAAGAGCGTGTGTCATCCGGGTCGCCACCAGCCCGCAAGCCGCGAGGTCGCGCCAGGCCGCATTGCCGACTTCTGCGATCGCGCGGGGGCTGTCGGCAAAGGCGATCAGCACCAGGCTATGGTCGCCCAGCACCCACTTGCGCGACATCAGTTCGTCGGCCGCCTCGGTCAACGCCTCGGACTGGCTCAGGGCCTTGTCCCCGGCCGCCAGCATCTTGTTCTGCTTGCGTCCAACCGCACCCATCCCAGCCGCGTTGGACAGGAAGCGGTAGGACTGCATCAGCGTGCAGCGGTATGGCGCCACCGCCAGACCGTGGAACATCCCGGGCCAGGTGGTCGCCGGATATTCCTTGAAGGCGTGCATGACGGCATAGGCCGGATCGCCGGCCCCGTGGATCTCGACGTGCTTGCGCCGGAACCGCAGCGCTTCGGAGAACATGGCATGACCCATGCGCCCGGTCGTGGCCCCGATCTGGCGCCAGGTGCCGGTCATCGCGAAGACAATGGCTTCGGCGATCTCATCGAAGATCACCCGCCCGCGCTGGACGTAGCCAAGACGGCGCAGACCAAACGTGCCGAGCTGCGCTTGCAGCAGATCGCAGATCTCAGTTAGCCGGTTCTTTCGTTCGTTGATCCCGATCCGCGGGTCCGTGCCGGTATCCGCCAAGAATCGCACGAGGCTTTGCGTCGCCACGTTCGGCGGGTGGAGCTGGACCGCAAGAAACAGCCGGTTCGAATACAGCAATCCCCGGAACAGGCTATCGCGATAGGCCGCGTCGAGCTCGCCCGGGAATGTCGCCCGATGCAGCCCCGCCTGATAGCCCGAAGGGTCGGCCTCGCCTCGGCACTGGTATAGCGTCAGCTCGATATCCTCGGCCGCGATGTTCTTCAGTGCGTTGTGCATCCGGTCGAACCACGCGGCAATGTCGGTCTCGTCGGCGGTATCGGGGAAAACCCCATCGGCCGAGAACATGGCCAGGAGCCCATTGCCCTTGGTCAGCACGACATCGTCGGCGATGTGATCCTCGAGCGGAATTTTGTCGCCGAGCAGGGCCTCAGGGCGCTTAGCCACTGCTCGCCACCTCTCGGCCTGACCGCGCCGGCTGGGTCGGCAGGCTTTCCAGCGTGCCGCACCCGGTGCACACCGTCAGCCCCCATAGCCGCACCGTGCGGAACCAGTGGTAATCCCACGAGGTGAGCCGCTGCAGGCTCATGTGGATCGGGATCGCCGCCGCCCAGAACAGGACCGGCGAGCGCCAGATCGTCGGTGCCGACAATTCCAGGCCGGCGGCGAACGTGACCATCACGTTCAGCGCCAAGGCCTCGAACGGCACGCCCCAGGTCAGCGCCGGGCGCGTCAATGCGAGATACAGCATCTCGCGACCGGCCATTTCAGCCGGCGCCCAGAAACGTCTGCACCACCCAGGACGCGCAGACCAGCACCGCGCCGCCGCCGATTGCGCTCCAGAAGTGACCCCAGCTCCCATGCAGCATCGCCCGCGCACCGGCAATCGCGACGGCAATGATCACCAAGGT
>DASXXS010000257.1:0-3864 GCA_036502925.1 Xanthobacteraceae bacterium | reverse complement strand
GCGATGGCGACAGATGCGCTGACTGCCCAGGCCGAGATCGCCCGGCTGAAGTTCCAGCTAGCGCGTTATCGGCGGGCCGAGTTTGGCCGCTCCTCGGAGAAGCTGGGGCGCGAGAGCGAGCAGCTCGAACTGGCGCTCGAGGCGCTGGAGACCGACCAGGCGGAGCGGCTGGCGGCAGCATCGCCGGCCGTGGCCGCGGTTGTCGAGACCGCGGCCGAGGCGCACAAGCCGGCGCGACGCCCGCTGCCGCAACACCTGCCCAGAGAGGATCTGCGGCATCCCGCACCGTCCACCTGTCCCAGCTGCGGCGGCGCGCTACGCAAGATCAGCGACCAGGTGAGTGAGACCCTCGATTACGTGCCAGGCCGCTTCAAGGTCATCCGGCACATTCGCGAGAAGCTGTCGTGTCGGGCCTGCGACACGGTGGTGGCGGCGCCGGCGCCAGACCACGCGATCGCGCGCGGGCGCGCCGGGGCGGGGCTGCTCGCCCATATCGTCGTATCGAAGTACGACGACCACCTGCCGCTCTATCGCCAAGCCGAGATCTTCGCTCGAGACGGGGTGGGCCTGGAGACCTCGACCTTGTCTGACTGGGTCGGGGCGACGGCAGCGGCGCTGAAGCCACTCGTGGACGCCCTCGCTACCGACGTCCTCGCCGGCAACACGCTGCATGTCGACGACACACCGGTGCCGGTCCTGGCGCCGGGTACCGGTAAGACCAAGACCGGCCGGCTGTGGACCTACGTTGGTGACGAGCGACCGTTTGCCGGCTCGCGGCCGGCAGCGGCCCTGTTCTTCTACTCGCCCGACCGTAAAGGCGAGCATCCGCAGGCGCATCTGAAGGACTTCCGCGGCGTCATCCACGCCGACGGCTATGCCGGGTTTAATGAGCTGTTCGCTGGCGGACGGATTATCGAGGCCGCCTGCTGGGCGCATGTGCGGCGCAAATTCTTTGATGTCCACGCCGCCACCGGCTCACCCATCGCCAAAGAAGCGCTCGATCGCATTGGCCAGTTCTACGCGGTCGAGAAAACGATCAACGGATCGCCGCCCGAGCGGCGACGGCAGCAGCGCCAGCTCCAGTCAAAGCCAATTGCCGAGGCATTGGCCGCTTGGGCCGAGGGCACCGTGCGCCAACTTTCGCGCAAATCCGAGCTCGCCCGGGCCTTTCGCTATATGCGGGCGCGCTGGACCGCGTTGGTGCGCTGCTTCGACGATGGCCGCCTGGCGCTCGACAACAATCCCGCCGAACGCGCCCAGCGCTGTGTCGCAATGAAGCGCTCATTGTATCCCCCTTTCTCAAGTGTCTGTAAACATTGCAAGTTGATTTTCGGGATAGATGCGACATGGGCGACCTGTTCGCCCGATCGCAGCGTTCACCCGTTCATGTTGCAAGTCGGCGGCTCGGATTTGGTACGGAGCGCCCGGCACAACCTGCTCGGCGGGGAGGATGCCGTCCCTGATCAGCCGTCGGATGCAGTGGCGCGTGACGCCGAGCGTCGTAGCGGCTTCAGACATCGTAAGCCATTCGCCGTTCTTCTCGGCGGAACGGTAGGCGTGGATGCCATGCACCCGCCGCAGCGAGCTGACACGGTGCGCGGTCCAGGTTTTTCTCTGGCCAGTCGGCATTCCCATTCGGTTCAGCGACGCGGCGATATCCGCGTCCGACCATCGGGTCGCCATGGTCCGCATCACCGCGAGGGCCTCCTCGGGGGTACGGCAGCCATGCTCGCCGGACTTCGGCTTGCGGACTCGCAATTGCGAGTGCTGGCCGCCGCGCCAATGGATTGTCAGCACGACCTCGCGCGTTGCGTCGTCGACATCAGCGATGATGTCGGTGACCAGGGCGCGCAGAAGCCGTTGGCGCGTGCGCATGGTCACGCTTGGCGCGTTCCATGCGGCGTCGAGGTCGCCCGCCAGGCCAGTGAAGTCTGGCGTCACGACGGCCGGTTCAGCCGTCCGCACTGCCTCCAGCCGTACCTGGCACGTCTCGACGCGGCGAAGCGCCGCCTCCCAGCTCTTCTCAAGCTGAGGGGCGATCAGGCGATTGTCGGGATCACAGGCAGCGTAGCGCCGTTCCGCAAGCGAGGCTTCATACCGGGCCTGTTGCAGCTCCAGTTCCACGACGCGCTGTTGTTCATCCCGAGCTTCCATGTGCCTCCGCTCGGCCTCTACCGCCGCCTCGATCGCCATCGGCTCCACGGCGCGAAGAAGTTCTCGAGCGACCGCGGCGTCGACCCGTAGGCCGCCGAACGTAAAGCACCGCGGCAGCCCGAGCATCTGGTTCGGACGCTCACACCGATAGACGGGCTGTCCCGGCCGACGGCCCGAGTAACTTACCATCAAGTGCCGTCCGCAGCGGCTACAGGATAGCAGCCCGGCCAGCAACGCGCGTCCGCCGCGCCCGGACTTTGCACCTCCCATCTTGCCGTAGGCATTGACCGCGAGCTGCTTCTGGTTCCGTTCGAACTCCGCCCAGTCGATATAGCCCTCGTGGTGATCCTTCAGCAGAACCTCCCACTCCTCAAGCGGTTTGCGGTGGCCGTAGCTCTTCCGGGCCCGTCCGTCGACAATCTCAGTGCGCTTCTCGCCTTTGCCATAGGCGTAGGCGCCGGCATAGAATGGGTTCTTGAGTACCGAGATCACATTGCGATAGCGGATCGGCGTCCAATCGAAGGCGACCAGCTTCTTGCCATCGGAGGGCCGCGGGAAGTGGACCTGCCCGGCGATCATTGACAACAGCATCTGACGCGCGCTGCCGAGTTGGCGGAACCGGGCAAAGATCAGCCGCACCACTTCCTGGATCCGCAGATCGGGATCGAAGCCCAGACCGATCTCGCGATGCCAAATATAGCCAATTGGCACGCTGATGCGCAGCTCACCGCGCCGCGCCTTGGCGCGAGCGGCGTCGAGCATGCGGGCACGCAGCACGCCGAGCTCGAACTCGCTGATGCTGCCCTTCATGCCGAGAAGAAGCCGATCATTCGGTCGGCAGGGGTCGTAAACGCCATCCAGGTCGATCACTCGCGCCTCGACCAAGCCGCAGAGCTCGAGCAGATGATGCCAGTCGCGGCCGTTACGTGCGAGCCGGGAGGCGTCGAAGCACAGCACAGCGCCAACCTCTCCGGCACAGAGCCATGCAACCAGCCGTTCGAAGCCGGGCCGCGCCACCATCCCGCTGGCGGAGCGGCCGAGATCGTCATCGATCACCTCGATATTGTGGAAGCCCCGTTGCCGCGCGACATCGACGAGGTCGTATTGCCGCCGCTGGCTCTCGAGATTGGTCTGGACCTGTGCCTGGGTAGACTGCCGAATATAGACCACCGCCTTGCGCTTCAGCACTGACGCAGGCAGAGGCTCAGCGCTGGTCATCGTCACGCTCCTCGCCCGCAATGTTGGCGGCCTCCAATAGGAGACTGGCCAGCCGGGCGAGCGCCACCTGGCGCTCCGGGGGGGTCATCCCGCGAAGCCCTGCCGAATCGAATGCGATGCTGAGCTGGCGGGGGGCCGCCGATAGCACCGCTGGCGCGGGCGAGTTCCTCATGTTGCTCCTCCTGGACGATTATCGGATCGTCCCCGGAGCTTCGTCTGAAACCGCGCTCGGTCAGCAGCTGATGCAGCTCAGCCAGCGCCGCTAACATGACGCGCGGCGCGCCAAGGGCCATTCCGGCGCAGGCTGCAGGATCGAGCATCCATGCCGCCACTACGATTACGACGCCAGGCGCCACCTCGACGTGAACGAACTCGCCGCCGGCGCGCCGTTCAAGGTACTGGCGCCGAACGCGGCGCCCATAGAGTGCGTGCCAGCGATAATGGACCTCGACCTCCTGCCCGACATGGGCAGAATGACCGGGCGATTGCCAT
>DASXXS010000256.1:0-6013 GCA_036502925.1 Xanthobacteraceae bacterium | reverse complement strand
GGAAGCGCCTGAAGTGAGTTTGCTGACGCAAGGCTACCAGTACCTGACCGAATCGCGTTTTGACATGATCGACCCGGCGGTGGAAATTCTTCGCCGCGGTGTCGAGGCGCTCGGTCTGCCGCTGCGATCGGTCGAACTCGAACTCGGCCCCAGCCAAGTTGAATTCACTTTCCGCCCGCTGGTGGGCCTTGCCGCCGCCGACGCAATGATCTTGTTCCGCTCGGCGATAAAACAGATCGCGCGCCGCAACGGCTATCTGGCGAGCTTCATGTGCCGGCCGGCTTTGCCCAATCTGATGTCGTGCGGCTGGCATCTGCATCAGTCGCTGATCGAAACAAAATCGAAGCGCAACGCCTTTGCCTTTGACCATCCGGATGCGCTGTCGACCGTCGGCAAATATTATCTCGGCGGCCTTTTGGCGCATGCGCGGGCGGCGGCGGCCTTCACCACGCCGACCATCAACGGCTACAAGCGCTACCGGCCCTATTCGCTGGCGCCCGACCGCGCCATCTGGGGCCACGACAATCGCGGCGTGATGGTGCGGGCGCTGGGCGGTCCGGGCGATGCGGCGACCCGGCTGGAGAACCGGGTCGGGGAACCGGCCGCCAATCCCTATCTGTACATGGCCTCGCAGATCGTCGCCGGGCTCGACGGCATTCATCGCAAGCTTGACCCCGGCCCTTGCGCCGATACGCCCTATGAAGCGGCGGCGCCCTTCCTGCCGAAAAGCCTGGAGGAAGCCCTGACGGCGCTGCGCCAGGATGCCTGCTTTGCCGAGGCCTTCGGCCAGAGCTTCATCGACTATTATCTGCGCATCAAGCAATTCGAGATCGCCCGCTGCCAGGCGGAAGTGACCGAGTGGGAGCACAAGGAATATTTCGAATTGTTTTAGACCCGTAGCCCGCATGGAGGCCATAAGGGCGTTTACGCCCGTCTTCGACGGGCTATGGCGCAATGCGGGGGCGGCGCCCCCGCTTTGCGCGCTCAGCGCGTCAGGAACGGCACCGCCCGCCGGTGAAACAGTTCGGCTGCGTCCCACGGCACCAGGTGCTTGCAGCCGTCCGCGAAGTGCAGGTCAAGCTGCGGGTAGCGCTCACGCAGGAGGGTGGCGCGCTCCGCGGCGCGGGCGCGATCCTCGCGGCCATAGATCAGGAGCAGCGGCATCTTGAGCTCGGTGAGGCGCTGCCACAGCGGCACCGCGTCCTTGCTCTTGCCGCCCCCGCCTTCCTGCGCCTGCGCATGGCGCAGCACGAATTGCTCGAAGCAGGGCCCGATGCTGTTCTGGTGCCGCAGCTCGAGCTCCTCGGGCGTGATCAGCTCGTGATGAAACAAGTTCGCCTCGAGCAGCGCGCGGGTATCCTCCAGCGTCGGCTCATGGCGCACCATCCGCTCCTCTAGGCGCGCCTGCGCGGCCTCGCCGCGGGCGCCGACCTTGCCGGCCGCGGTTTCGAGCGGCGGCAAGAGGCTCCCGGTGCCCAGAATGATCACGTGCGACACCCGCTCGGGGTGCTCGAGCGCCACGCTCACCACTCCGCTGCCGGCGGAGGAATGGCCGATCAGCGCCGCCCGCTTCAAGCCCAGCGCGTCCATGAAGCGCAGCACGAAGGTCTTGCGCGGCGCTGCGCTCAATGCGTCCGCCGCATCGCTCTTGCCGAAGCCCGGCAGGTCGACCGCGATCGCCCTGATGCCGCGGCGCCCGAGCGCGTGCAGATTGCGGCGGAAGACGTCGGCGGAAGAGCCGAGCGAGCTGCCGTGCAGCAGGATCGCCGGCACGCCGCTGCCTTCTTCGAGGTAGCGGACGTTGCGGCCATCGACCTTGACGAAGTGGTCGTCAGTCCTCACGGCGATATTCATGTGGGGTTCCTCCGCCTGCTTGCGATGCTGCTCATTGTCCGGCGATGCGCTGCCACGGCACTAGCTTGAGGCGGCGCACCCCGTGCGCGATATAGGGCTCGGCATTGGCGATGGCCTCGGCCTCGCCGCGCGTCGCCGCCCGAAAGATGATCATGCCGGTGCCGAAACGGTTGCCGCTATCGTCGAGAAACGGCCCGGCCCCGACCAGCAGCCCTCTGGCCTCCAGATCGTGGATGAAGTCGTGATGGCGTGCGGTAAGCTCCTCCCGGCTCGGCGCGGCTGCCGGCGGCGGATCGACCACCTCGTTATTGATCACCCAGCATTGCTCGCGCTTGCGCTCGCGCGCGGCTCCTGCGCTCATGCCTTCCTCCATCTGTTCACGTGTCGCCGATCTCGCGCGGGGGCCCCATGAGGACGGGCTGGAACAGTACCGCCGCCGCCAGCGTGCAGGCCAGCGACAAAGCCAGCAACTTGCCCATGCTGGATGTGCCCGGATGGCTCGACAGCCACAGGCTGCCGAACGCGGTCGCGGTCGTCATCGCGCTGAAGATGACGGCGCGGGTGAGGCTTGATTGCAGCAGCCCGGTCTGGCCGGCCCGCCAAGCCGTGATATAGTAGATCTTGAACGCCACGCCGACGCCCAGCAGCAGCGGTAATGCGATGATGTTGGCGAAGTTGAGCGGCATTCCGATCAGCACGCAGAGCTCGAGCGTCACGATCCCGGCGACCAGCAGCGGAATGAGCGTCAGCAGGACATCGGTAAACCTTCGCAACACGATCCACAGCAAAAAGGCGATCGAGGCCAGCGCCCAGCCGCCGGCCTCGATGAACGCGCGGATGACGGTGTTGCCGGATTCCAGGATCGAGATCGGGCCGCCGGTCGCGTCCGGCACGACCGCAAGCACGGCGCGGGCGAATTGCCGGAGCACTTCATTGTCGTTGGGATCGCCCTTGGGATAGACCTCGACCCGCGCGCGGCCGTCCGGCTTGAGCCATTGCTGGGTGAGATCGGGCGGCAGCGTCATGTCGGTGATCGGCTCCGCCTGCAGCGAGGTTCGCAGTCCATCGAGCGCGACCTTGAGCGGCGCGATGAACACCTCTTGCGCCCTGGCGCGCGTGGCCGCATCGGATTTGGCGAGTTGCGCGAGGGCAGCCGCCAGGCGCTGAGCAGCGGCGGCGCCCGCGCCCTCCTGGGTGCCGATGGCCCTTGTCAGGCTCTCCACTCCGCTGTTGAGCGCGGTGACGGTTTCGGTGTCGGTCGGCAGCGGGCGCTGCGTTTGCGCCAGGGTCGGGCCGAGCGCCTTGGCGGCCCGCCCGATCGCCTCGAGCTTTTGCGGCTGATCTCCCGGGACGAAGCTCTCGATGGTCATCACGTGCGAGACTTCGGGGAGCGCGCTCACTCGCGCAGCGTCCTGCTTCGCCGCCGCGAGCGAGGGGGCAAGCACCTCGATGGTGCTGGCGCCGGTTGCCGGATCGCTGCGCAGATCGAGATAAGTGGAAATCGACTCGACCTTGGGGCTGTTGAGATTGATCGGGTTGAAATCGAACTGCAGATAATAGAGGAGCGGCAGCCCGCCCAGCACCGCCACCGCGGTGCCGACGATGATGGCGATGCGGTTTCGCTCCATGAATCGATCGACCGGGGCGAGCGACGCATAGCCCAGCGGCGTCTTTTCGCCAGGCGGGTTGAGCACCTTGAGCAGCGCCGGAAGCAGCGTGATGCTGCTCACATAGGCGATGATCATGCCAACGCCGGCGATCTGGCCGAGCTCGGAAACGCCGCGATAGTCGGTCGGCAGAAACGACATGAAGCCGGCCGCGGTCGCGGTGGCGGCCAGCGTGAGCGGTACCCCCACATGCTTGGCCGCGTTGGCCAAGGCGACGCGCAGATTGTTGATCTCGTAGCGTTCGGCGCGATAGCGCACGCTGAACTGAATGCCGAAATCGACGCCGATGCCCACGAACAACACCGCGAACGCGATCGAGATCGGATTGAGCGAGCCCACCATCCACAATCCGAGCGCCGCCGTGACGGCCAGTCCCATGAAAATGCTGAGGAACACCGCCAGGATGATTTTCGGAGACTTCAGCGCCAGCCAAAGGATGGTCAGCACCACGATGATGGTGCCGAGCGCATTCTCGGCCGCGTGATCCCTGAGCGTGGCGAATTCGTCGTCCTGGATCGGGATTGCGCCGGTGAGGCGGAGCCGCGCGTGATATTGTGAATCGAAATGGAGGTCGGTGGCCGCCTGCCGGATCGCGTCGCTCGCCTTCAGGCCGGGCTCCAACGCGCCATAATCGAGCGTCGGGTTGACCTCGATGAAACGGCGCAGGTCGTTCGGCGTCGGCGGCTTGCGGTTCACCAGCTCGCGCCAGGAGAAGCTTGCCGGCCGTGCCGCCAGCACATCCTCGATCGGCCGGGCGAACATCGTCAGCGGGCGGACCATGTCGTCGAGGGTGAATTTCTGCGCTTGAATGCCTTGCAGCGAAAAGTCGAGCGCCTGGATCAAGCCCCGCCAGGAAGGGTCGGAGACCAGCACCTGAACAAGCGGCTGGGACTGCGCCAGCGCGCCGACGCTGTCGGCGACTTCGTCGGCCGGCAGGAACAAAAGCCCATTGCGGGCGAAAAACGGGCTCTCGCTGAGTTCATGGACCGATGGAAACAGCCCTGGGTTGTGTGACAGCTTTTCCACGAGGGCCTTGCTGGCCGCGCTCGCCCGTTCGGAGGTCGCCGCATCGACGACGGCAAGAATTCTCTCGTGATTCCCCTGAAAAGCGTCAACAAAAGCAAGCTCTCGTTGGCGCCAAGGCAGGTCGCGAGAGATTAATTGATTAACGTTGGTGTTAATGGCAAAATTTCTGACCACATAGATGCCTGAAACAACAGACAGGCAGAGTGCAATGACGATTACAACCCACGCGTTACGCGTGCAAATATTGACAAGCACAGCAAGTTTAGCCTTTAGCATGATTCTTTCTTTCCCCGCGTTGTGCATGAAATCGGGCTTGAGCCCATTGAACCCAGCGAACCATCCGGGTATTCAAAGCCTTAACTATGGATGCCTCGGGTCTCTGGGGCGCCCCCAGGGAATGCCTTGGCCCATGGAGGCGCGCAACCGCTAGCTCAGCTTCTTCGCGTTGTGGACCAAGCTTCGGAATTCCTTATCTGAGTCGCTGCTCCGTTCGAGCGGCCTCTGTGCCACTGTGTGCTAGCAGGAAATATAGTGATCATGACTATAGCAAATCCAATCGGTGTCACGCCCACTCCCTTGCTCGATACGATCGATAGCCCCGCTGACTTGCGCCGCCTGCCCGAAAAGGACCTGCGGCAGGTCGCCGACGAGTTGCGCGCCGAGACCATCAGTGCGGTGGCGGTGACCGGCGGTCATTTGGGCGCCGGGCTCGGCGTCGTCGAGCTCACGGTCGCGCTCCACTATCTGTTCGATACGCCGCGGGACCGGCTGCTCTGGGACGTCGGGCATCAGGCCTATCCGCACAAGATCCTCACCGGCCGGCGTGACCGGATTCGTACGCTTCGCCAGGGGGGCGGCCTGTCGGGATTCACCAAGCGCGCGGAAAGCGAATACGATCCGTTCGGCGCGGCCCATTCCTCGACCTCCATCTCGGCAGGTCTCGGCATGGCGGTTGCCCGTGACCTCAAGGAACAGACCCATAACGTAATCTGCGTGATCGGCGATGGAGCCATGTCGGCCGGCATGGCTTACGAAGCCATGAACAATGCGGGCGCCATGGATTCCCGCCTGATCGTCATCCTCAATGATAACAATATGTCGATTGCGCCCCCGGTCGGCGCCTTGTCGGCCTATCTGGCCCGTCTGGTTTCCGGACGGCCCTATCGCTCGCTGCGCCAGACCATCCGGCAGCTCGCCAAGCGGCTGCCGAAATTCCTCGAGCAGCGCGCCCGCGCCATGGAGGAATATGCGCGCGGCCTGGTGACCGGCGGCACCTTGTTCGAGGAGCTCGGATTCTTCTATATCGGCCCGATCGACGGGCACAATCTCGACCATCTCCTGCCGGTCCTCAAGAATGTCCGCGACACCCGCGAGGGGCCGGTCCTGGTGCACGTGGTGACCCAGAAGGGCAAGGGTTACGCGCCCGCCGAAGCCTCCGACGACAAATATCACGGCGTCGTCAAGTT
>DASXXS010000255.1:0-15130 GCA_036502925.1 Xanthobacteraceae bacterium | reverse complement strand
TGCGGCCGGGCTCGACTATCATGTGACACACGACACGGTGGTGGGCGCGGCGCTCGCCGGCGCCGGCACCGATTGGAGCCTGGCGCAAGGGCTGGGCGGCGGCAAGAGCGATGCGTTCCAGGCCGGCGTCTATGGGGCGACACGCGCCGGCCCTGCCTATCTCGCCGCCTCGCTTGGCTTCGCCAATCACTGGATGTCGACCGACCGCGTCGCGGCGCTCGGCGACCATCTCACCGCAAGCTTCAATGCGCAGAGTTTTGGCGGGCGCGTCGAGGGCGGCTATCGCTTGCTAACGCCGGCCGGCGGGGTGACGCCCTATGGGGCGCTCACCGTGCAGCAGTTCCACACCCCCGCCTACAGCGAGACCGACGTGACCGGCGGCGGCTTCGGCCTCTCCTACAACGCGCGCAGCGCGAGCGACACGCGCAGCGAACTGGGCGCGCGCTTCGACCACGCGGTTGCGCTCGATCCGTCCAAGCTTCTCACGCTGCGCGGCCGGCTCGCCTGGGCGCACGATTGGATCAGCGACCCCACGCTCGCGGCGGTGTTCCAGGCGCTGCCGGGCGCGAGCTTCATCGTCAACGGCGCCATACCGGCCAAGGACTCCGCGCTCGCCTCGGCCGGCGCCGAGCTGCGGCTGCCTCGTGGCGTCTCGCTGCTGGGCAAATTCGACGGCGAGTTCGCCAGCCACGCGCAGACCTATGCCGGCACCGGCACGCTGCGCGTGAGCTGGTAAGCGTTCCGGCATTCTGTCATCACCGGGCTTGTCCCGGTGATCTCGCTCAGGAAGGCGCGGCGGTGCCTGCTTAAACGAGATGGCCGGAACAAGTCCGGCCATGACAACGTAGGGCCGTAGGGTGGGCATTGCGGCCGCTCAGCCTGCGAAGGATTTGCACAGCGCGAGCGCAATGGCCACGTGGAAGGACCTCTCCGTCTTGCCGCGTGGGCAAAATCGCCGGTAGGCCCACTTGAGCCATTTCGTCATTCGCAAGCGATTTTGCCCGCCCTACGCGCCTAAACGAGATCGCCAGGACAAGCCCGGCGATGACGACGTAGATGCAAGTGCAAAACCGGCCTCACCTCACATCGCGCCGGTGATCCACTGCTCGAGCTTTTGCTTGGGGGCGGCGCCGACCTGGCGCGACGCCATCTCGCCGTTCTTGAACAGCATCAGGGTCGGGATCGACATGACCCCGTATTTGGAGGCGGTCTGCGGGTTCTCGTCGACGTTGAGCTTGACGATCTTGACCTTGCCGTTGAGCGAGCCGGCGATCTCCTCAAGCGCCGGCCCGATCATCCGGCAGGGGCCGCACCACTCGGCCCAGAAATCCACCACCACCGCACCGCTCGCCTTCAACACCTCGGATTCGAAGTCTGCGTCCGAAACCTTGCCAACCGCCATGGGAATGACCTCGTTATGCTTGCAACGGGAGAATCGCGCAGGAGCCGCGGCGCGCCCGACAGGAGGACGAAACTATGAACGCGGCGGGAAAGCGTCAAGGCGGTTTCACGGGGAGGTGAGGGCGAAGAGCGCCCGGTCGAGCGCGTCGGCGGAAATCTCCATCAGATCAGGCACATCGCTCCAGACCAGGGCGGCCCGGACCGGCCGCTCCGGATAGAGGCGGCGGAGCACCGCCCGATAGAGCGCAAGCTGCGTTATGTACCCTGAGGGCACGTCTTCCAGCCTTCGGGGCGCCGGGCGATTCGTCTTGTAGTCCGCAATCAGCACGGCTGCGGGCGTGACGGCGAGCCGATCCACCTGGCCGGAGACCGAGATGGTGCGGCCGCGCCCCGCCATGCCGCTGGCTGCGCTGCGCCCCACCGCAACGCGACCCACGATGGGCACCTCGGCCCGGCTGCCGGCACCGAACAGGTCGCCAAAGCGCGGATCCTCCAGGATCGTCCGCACCTGCTCAATCATGCGGTCGCGCTCGCCTGCCGAGAACTCGATCGCGGCGCGGGCGAGATGGCGATGCGCGGCCTCCGCCCGCCGCTCCGGCGGAATTCCAGGCAGCGCCTGCAGGAGCCGGTGCATCAGCGTGCCGCGCGCCATTGCCTTGATCCGCTCGCCGGCGCGGCCGCCTGCTTCCGTGCCGATCGCGATGCTCGCTTCTTCCGCGCTCGACGGTGAGACCGTTCGCTCGCCCGGCAGGTCGCGCGGCGCATCAGCATCGAGCCAGGCAGGCCGCTCGTCGCCGGCCCCGCAAGGCGGCGCCGCGACGTTGGCATCAGCGGGCTCGCTTCCCACCGGCAGCGCGCCGCGCAGCCGCCAGACCATGCCGTTGCCGTCATCCGCCGGCTCCTCGACGGAAACCGGCGTCAGCGCCGCGTGCACCAGGTCGTACCAGCAGCCCGGCGGCTTTCCGCGCTCGCCTGCCGCGCCGCAGACCACCAGCCGATCGGCGGCCCGCGTCATCGCCACATAGAGGAGGCGGCGATGCTCGTTCTCGGCGGCTTCGCAAGCCGTCCGGCGGGCATCCGCGGCGAGCGGCACGTCGTCCTCCTTGCGGCCCAACCAGATCAGCGGGCCCGGCGTATCCGGGGGCGCTGCCGGGACGGCAAGCCGCAGCAGCCGCGGCTGGCGCTGCGGCGGTCCGGCCGGCGGCGTGGTGGTGTCGGCCAGAATGACGATCGGGGCTTCGAGCCCCTTGGCGCCATGCACGGTCATCACCCGCACCTCGTCGCGGCTGATCTCCATGTCGCGTTTGACCTCCGCATTGGCGCCGCGCAGCCAGGCCACGAAACCCTGCAGCGAAGCCGGCTGCCGGCGCTCGTAGTCGAGCGCGATGTTGAGGAATTCATCGAGCGCGTCGGTCGCTTCGGCGCCGATGCGTGCCAGAAAGCGTTTGCGGCCGCCTTCGGGTCCGAGCACGCGCCCATAGAATCCAAACGGCGTCTCGCGCCGCGCCGCCTCGGCCAGGCGGTCAAGCCGGGCGGCGGCGTCGGCCAAGGCCGGGCTGGCTCCCGTCTTGGCGCGCAGCGCGGCGCGCAGCGATCGCCGGCGATCCCATGCCAGCTCGAACAGCTCCTCTTCGTTAAGGCCGAACAGCGGACTCTTGAGCACGGTCGCGAGCGCGAGATCGTCATCGGGCAGCAGCAGCGCGTCGGCCAGCGCCAGCAAGTCCATCACCGCGATATGCTCGGTCAGGATGAGACGATCGGCGCCGGCGACCGCGATCCCGGCGTTCTTCAGTGCCCGGATGATGGCCTCGAACAGCGGCCCGCGCTGGCGCACCAGTACCAGAATGTCGCCGGGCGTGGCGGCGTGACGCTCGCCGCCGTCCCCCAGGCGAATGCCGCGGCCGATCCAGGTCCCCACGCATTTGGCGATTCGGCGCGCCAGCACGACCCGCGGGCTCGTCTCCGAAGTGGTGTCGAAGGGCGCGTCCCATCCTTCCACCTCGGGGGTCTTCTCGGGCTCGACCAGCGGCCAGATTTCGACCAGGCCGGGCGCCTCGCGGCGCACCGCCGTATGCACGGTCGCTACCGGATCATCGAGCCCGCGAAATGCGCCCGGCGTCTTGAACACCAGGTCGACCGCATCGAGCACGATCTGCACGGAACGGAACGAATGCTTGAATTCGAGCGGCAGGAACGGCAGCCCGGCCGCATCATAGAGGCGCTGGAAGCCGCGGCGTTTCTGCGCGAAGGCCTCCGGCAGGGCGCCTTGAAAGGAGAAGATCGATTGCTTGTCGTCGCCGACCGCGAAGATCGTGCGCTCGAGCCCGCCGCGGGCGCCTTCGCCGGCGGCAAATTCGCCGGTGAGCCGCTCGATCACCTCCCACTGCCGGGGGCTGGTATCCTGCGCCTCGTCGATCAGCACATGATCGATGCCGAGATCGAGCTTGTAATGCACCCAGGCGGCTTCGACGCGGGCGAGCAGCTGGCCGGTCTTCTCGATCAGGTCGTCGTAATCGAGCAGGCCGCGGCGGTCCTTCTCGGCGCGAAAGCTTTCGATGATGGTGCCCGCGATGGTGATGAGCGCGGCGGTGCGATCGCGGGTCATGGCGGCGCGCCGGCGGACCAGCAGACCGCAGACCCGCGCCTGCTCGGCAAGCAGGCGCTCCGCCCAAAGCGGATGCCGGTCCCGCATCGGCCTGGTGACGAGGCTTTGCCGCGGCTCGCCCTTGGCGGTGCAGAAAATCGACCAGTACACCTTGAGGCGCTCGAGGCCCGCTAGCCGCTCCAATTGGCCGAAACGCTGGCTCTGCTCGACATCGCTCTTGCCGCCTTGCGCCAGCGCGGCGCGCAGCGCCGGCCATTGCGTGGCGGGAATCAGCGCGTCGGCGAAGAATTTCGCCTCGATGGCGGCCGTGGTCTCGCCGGCGCCGAGGCCGAGCGCGCCGGAGAGCTCCGCGATCGCAGCGTCGATGCCGCCGGCCCGATCGATCCAGGCCATCAGGCTGGTACGCTTGCGGATCGCCTCGGCCAGAACGTCGCGAAAGGTCTGATCGGTCGCGGACCCGATGACGGTTGCGAGCGCGCGCCCGAGCGCACTGTCCGGATTTGCCGAAGCCTGCAGCAACGCAGCGAAGGTGAGCTGCTCGAGCAATTGCGATTCCGCCGCCTCGTCGAGCACCGCGAAGCGCGCCGGGACATTGGCCTCGAAGGGAAATTGCTGCAGCAGCCGGGTGCAGAACGCATGGATGGTTTGCACCTTGAGGCCGCCCGGCGTGTCCAGCGCCTGGGCGAACAAGCGGCGCGCGCGGGCGCGGCGGTCCGGCTGCGGCCGTTGGTTCGCCATGGCGTAGATGGCGGCATCGAGCTCATCGTCGGCGAGCGCGGTCCAGCGCGCGAGCGTGTCGAACACGCTGGTCGCCATATTGGCGGCTGCCGCCTTGGTGAAGGTGAGACAGAGAATCTTGGCCGGCGGCGTGCCGCCGAGCAGGAGGCGGATCACGCGCTGGGCCAGCACATAGGTCTTGCCCGAGCCCGCGTTGGCGGACACCCAGGCCGAGAGCGAAGGATCGGAGGCTTCGCGCTGGCGCTCCAGCACTTCGCCCGGAATCTCACGCGGTGCCGTCATCGCCGGCCTCCGTCTCGTCGCCGGCACCGCCCGAGGGCGACCATTCCTTCACGCGCGCCAGGTGGTCGTAGTCGCCGTAAGCGCGCCCCTGCCACATGGGCCGCTCGCGCGACCGATAGGGGGTCGCCTGATCCTCGAACTTGCGCGCCACCTCGGCGAGCTTCTGCAAGGCGCGGTCGGCCTCCGCGTCAGGCGTCGAATCCTTGAACTCGATCCAATTCTCCTTGCCGCCCGGGTCGCCACCCTTGAGCGACACATAGATCAAGGCCGCGATCGATGCGCCGGGCGCAATATCGGCGAATCGTCCAGCCCGCAGGATGGCGGCTTCAAGCGTGAGCTGCGGCGACAGGCCGGCCGCCACCTGCCGCCCGGTCGGCACCTGCCCGGTCTTGTAGTCGAGGATGGCGTAGCTGCCGTCGCCAAGCCGCTCGATGCGGTCGGCGCGCGCCGACAGATGAAAGCTGCGCTGGCCGAGCGGGATTTCGATCTCGCCACGGATCTCCGCCTGCACGGCGGCCACGTCGGCGCGCCGCTTGCTCTCCCAATCCGCGAACCAGCGCGCGATCCGCTCGAAGCGCGGCCACCAGAAGGCGCGCGCTTCGGGAAACTCATCGAGCGGGGCGAAGTGCTTGCGGCCGAGCGCGAGCAATTCGCCGAGCGCGTCCGCGGGCAGGGCCTTGGCGTAGGCCTGGGTAAAGTCGCCGATGGCGCCATGGATCACGGTGCCGCGGTCGGCGGCGCCCGGCGCCGTGTCGATTGGGTCGAGCGGGAACAGCCGCAACACATGCTTGGCATAGATCGTATAGGGATCGCGCAGCCAGTGCTCGATCTCGGTGACCGAGAGCCGCGTCGGCCGCGCCGCGGTCGGCGGCCGCGGGACCGGTCGCGGCGCCGGGCGGGGCGGGGCGCCCGGCCGGTCGAGCTCGCGCGCCCAGGCCAGATATCTTTCGCCCTGCTGGAGCGCCGTTTGCCAGCGCGGGCCCGCCACGGCGGCGAGCCGCTGCACGAAACGGGACGCGACCGTCGGGGTGCCGGCGAGCTTGGCGGCACGGGTCAGGATCACCTCGCGGGCGCCCAGCATCTGGGCGAAGTCATGCGCCGAAAGCCCGATGCGCCGTTCCGGCAGATCGAGGCCGAGCTCGAGCCGCATCGGCCGGCTCAGCCAGGCGTCGCTGCGCGCTTCCGGCGGCCAGGTGCCTTCGTTCAATCCGCCGAGCACCAGGCGATCGCTGGTGGTCAGCCGCGCTTCCAATGGTCCGAGAATGCGCACCCGCACGCCCGGCAGCCCGGGCCGCCGCACCACCCGGTCGGTGATGGCGGCGCCGAACAGCTCTGCATAGTCGGTGAACGCAACATCGAGATCGGCCGCCGGCAGCCCCGCCGCGATGGCATCGAACACCTGCGCCAGCGCGTTCCCGTCCGGGCCCGCGAAGGCGGCCGCGGTGCCGTCGCGCTCGGCGGACAGCGCCGCGACGATCTCGCGGTGGCGGGCCGCGATCGCGGCGAAGGAATGCGGACCGCGCGCCAGGCCTTCGAGCGGCGCCAGCGCCGCCTCGAGCCGCACGATCAGAGCGGCCGCATCCGACAATTCGCTCTCGTGCAGATCGGCGCGCGGATCGGACCGGTGCAGATCGGAGCCTTCCCCGCGCTTGAGCTTGCCAAGCTCCGCGCGCAACGCCGCGAGCGCGCGTGCAAGGCCCGCGCTGCCGGGGCGCGGCCGCGGTCCGCGCAGGATCGCGCGCTCGAGCGCCGCGATGGCGTGGCGGTGCGCGCCCTCCAGGGCCCCCAGACGCGTCAATGGATGCTTGAGCAGCGCCAGCAAATCGATCGGCGCCAGCCCCCCGATGGCCGCCTGCGCGGCCAGCCGGGCAAACAGGCCGGCCGGCGTGTCGGCGAGCCGGTCGCCGCCGGAATCATCGACCGCGACATTCCAGCGCGCGAGCGCCGCCAAGACCCGGCGCGCGAGTGTCCGGTCGGGCGTGACCAGCGCGGCGGTCTTGTCGTGTTCCGCGAGCACCTCGCGCAGCGCGATCGCGATCGCCAGCGCTTCCTCCTCGGCATTGGCGGCCTCGATGCAGGAAAGGCCCTCGAGCGCGGCCTGCGCATGCATGACGAAGCCGCTCTCGCCGGTGCGCGCGCGCCACAGATCGGTGGCGGCGGCCGGGCGGAAGGCTTCCGACGCCAGCCGCTCGCGGCCGCCGCCGGCCGGCTCCGCCAGCGCGATAACCGCGTCGCGCCCGATGCCCAGGCGCGCCAGCAAGGCCTGCAGGGCAAACTGCGGATGACCGGCGACCGGGGCGGCGGCACCGTGGCCGGACATTTGGCCGCTCACTTGGGCTCCCTTGCGGCCCGCGATCAGGGTCCAGGATTCCTCGTCGAGGTCGGTGTCCAGCCCCGGCAGCACCACCGCGCCGCCCGCCAGCTTCGCCACCGCGGCGACCAGCTCGGCGGTCGCCGGTATCGAGCCGGTCGATCCGGCCGCGATCACCGGGCCGGGACTGCGCACGAGGCGCGCCGCCTCGGCCTTGATCAGCGCGTCACGGCGCACCGCCGCTTCGATCATGCCGCGCTCGGCCAGAATCGCCGGCCAGGCCGAGCGGGCAATCTTGAGGAACGCGAGCGTGAGCTGCCAATATTTGTCGAAGTGGTCCGGCACCAGGTCGTCGAGGCGATCCCAGGACACGCCGCGCGTGGTCATGTCATCGATGAGACGGCCGAGGTCGTCGGCGAGCGCCAGCGCGGTCGCCGGATGATTGGCGATGAGCGGCGCCTCGCCGGCGTGCGGCGGGGCAAGCTTGCCGGCCCAGGCCAGCACCAGCCGCGCAAGCAGAAGCCGCCGCTCGAGCCCGCCCAGCGCCGGTCGTAACTCGAGCGATTCCGGCAGGTCGAGCGCTTCGGCTGCGAGGCCGCCGCTCGCGGCTTGATCGAACAGGATCTCATCCTCGTCCACATCCCCGATCGGAACGATGCGCGGCAGGATCGCGGCCTCCATGCCGCTCACATCGAGAAACATGTCGCGCGCCGCCCGGCAGGCACGGCGGGTGGGCAGATAGATGGTCGCACCGGCAAGCGCGAGCGGGTCGCGGCTGTGCGCCGGCGCGAAGCCCGGCACCAGGGTGCCATCCAGCAGCGCCCTGATCAGCGTCGGCAGAAACGGTGTGGAGGCCGGAATGGTGAAAATGCGCGGGGTGTGGACCATTTCTTATTATTGGCGGCCCTTTGTCCTTCCAGTCAATTCAGCAAGCGCCATTTGAAATGCCCCACAGATCATCGTGGAACTCCCTATGCCGCTTTGCCAATGGCGCTCTTGGCGGCTTCGGCGAGGAAGCCCGAGCGCGTGAGCCCGTGACTTTCGACGTGACGATCGATCTCGGTCAGCAGGTTTTCCGGCAAGATCACGTTGACGCGGACACCGGGGCCATCCATCGGCGGCGCCGGGATCAGGGTGGCGACACCATCGCGGTTGTCCGGATCGGCCATGACCGCTTCAAGCGATGACGGCTCAGGAATCGCGCTGCCGTCTTCGATCAGGCCTTGCAAGTGCAGGGCCAAGGCTTCGACCGCCATCGCGCGCGCCTCATCGAGTGTGCGCCCGGCGGTGATGCAGCCCGGCAGATCGGGGAACGAAACCCCGTAATCGCTCTTCTGCTCCTTGTGCAGGAGCGCGATGTAGTAGCGCATGGTGTCACCTCACAGCTTGAAGCCGCATTGCTTTTCGATCGAGCGCAGCGTTCCGGTTGGAATGTCGCGCTTGGGATGCGGCACCGTGACTCTGCCCGGCTTTGTCGGGTGCTTGAACTGTACATGGCTGCCCTTTTGAGCAACCTTCCGCCAGCCGTCGGCCGTGAGCCTCTTGATGATCTCGCGGCTCTTCATCGTGTGTATAATATACACATTGCCCGGGTTCAGGTCAATGGCGCCCCACCCAGGCGCGCGTTCGCCTGCGTCTTCGACACGCTATGGACGTCCCTGCGCTGCCTCCGGGACAAAAGCGGTAGAGCCGGCCTACACCGCGCTCTCCACGATGGCGGCTTCGGCGGCCGCCACCGCTTCCGGCGTGCCCACATGCATCCACACGCCTTCGAGCCGAAGCCCGTAGAGCCGCCCGGCCTCGGCGGCCTGATCGAACACCGCCGTCAGCGGGAAGGCGCCGGCCGGCGCGCCGCGGAACAATGCCGGTGCCAGGATCGCGGCGCCCGAATAGACGAACGGCACCACTTCGCGTTCGCCGCGTCGAACCAATCGGCCTTCCGTCGTCATGGCAAAGTCGCCGCGGCCCGCATAGCCGATGCTGGTGGCGGTGGGGGCCAGCAGCAGCAGCGCATCCATGCGGTCGGGCGCGAAAGCGGCCGCCAGCCGGCCCAGATTGGGCTTCACGCCGTCGATCCAGATCGTATCGGAATTGACGTGGAAGAACGGCGCGTCGCCGAGCGCGGCGAGCGCCTTGACGACGCCGCCGCCGGTGCCCAGGAGCGCATGGCGTTCATCGGAAATGACGATGCGCGGCCGCTGCCGCGGCCGCAGATGCTGCTCGATCTGATCGGCGAGGTGATGCACGTTGACGACGGCGCGCTCGACCCCCATGTCGGCCAGCCGGTCGAGCACATAATCGATCAGCGCCTTGCCGCCGACCTGCACCAGCGGCTTGGGGACTTGGCCGTTGAACGGGCGCATGCGGGTGCCGAGACCGGCCGCGAGCACCATCGCGCGGTCCGGAGCAGCGCCGCGCCGGCGTCGAGTCTCTCCCATGATTCCCCCCGTTCCCCGTCAGGTCGTCGGCAACGCCGGAATGTGCTCGCTGTACCAGTCGTTGAGCGGCGCCAGCGCCGGATGCGCCAGCGAACGCCGCAGGTAGCCCCATATGCGCGGCATGTGACGCAGATATTGCGGCTTGCCGTCGCGGGCGTCGAGCCTGGCAAAGATGCCGAGAATCTTGCTGGCGCGCTGCGCCGCGAGCGTGACATAGAGCCTGATGAATTGCGCGCCGTCGAACACCGGATCGGTCGTCCGCCGCCGGCGCACATAGCGCCCCAGCAAGGCGAGCTCGGTCTTCTCCGCGACATCGACGCGGGCATCCTGCAGCAGCGAGGCCAGATCGTAGGCGGCGGGTCCAATCAGGGCATCCTGGAAGTCCAGAATGCCGAGCCGCGCGAGACCCTTGCGACTCGGCAGCCACAGCAGGTTGGGCGAATGGAAGTCGCGCAACACCCAGGTCTTCGGCGCCTCGATGGCCGGCGCCAGCGCCTCGGCCCAAAGCGAGCGGAACGCCGCGCGGGCGGGATCCGTGACCGTCCGCTCGAGGCGCGGCAGATACCAGTCGAGGATGAGCTCGGCCTCGATCAGGAAAGCCTCCAGGTCGTAGGCGGGGATCCGATATTCGAGATGCGGCGCGACCGGCAGCAGGTCGGGAAGATGTTGATCGTGGAGCGCCAGGAGCGCGTCGATCGCGGTTTCGTAGCGTTCCTCGATCGGGACCGGCGGGTCGCCCGCCACCACGCGCTCGTCGCCGAAGTCCTCGATGACGAGGAGGCCGTGCTCGAGATCGGCATGGTGGATCTCGGGCGCCAGCAGCCCGTATTCCCGCAGGCCCTTCGCCATCGCGACGTAGGGGACGACGCTGTCGGCGAGATGCGCGATCTCGCCATAAGGCTTGCCGGCGCGTAGCGGCGGACCGTCGCTCCGGCGCGGCCAATTCATCAGGATGACATTGCGGTCGCCGAGCGTCAGCCGCTCGTAGCTGCGGGTGGAAGCGTCGCCCGGCATCAAGCGCCGCGGCGCGTCGCTCAAGCCGTTCTCCGCCAGGAAGCCGCGCACGGCCCCCATCTGTTCCACCCGCGGCGCAAAAGCGCCGTGGCCGGTCACCTGCGCGTGGCGGAATTCGAGCTTGAGCCTGGGGGCGAGCGTGAGCGCGATGTCGAGCCGATCGGGCGGCAGGCGGTTGCCGGCGCGGTCGGGCCACTCGAGCAATACGACCGCGCCCTCGGGCAGGTCGTCGAAGCCGAGCTCCGTCAGCTCGGCCATACCGGTAGTCCGGTAGAGATCCACATGCACGACCTGAAATCGCGGCAGATCGTAGGATTGCATGAGCGTGAAGGTCGGGCTCGGGACCTCGGTGGTTTCGTCGTCGGCCAGATGTCGGATCAGGGCGCGCGCGAACGTGGTCTTGCCGGCGCCGAGATCGCCCGACAGCGTGACCAGGTCGCCGGGCTTGAGCGCGTTCGCCACGTCGACGGCAAGCCGGCGCGTGGCGTGCTCGTCCGGCAACACCACCGAGAAGGTCGCCCTGCCGGAGGTGGACGCCCTCATGGCGCCGCCGTGACCTTGCGCGTGATCGCTCCTCCGGTGACCGCCGGCTGCCCCACGGACGCCGGGCATGACCGGACCCGCGCGGTCATGCGGCGGGCCGCTCGGCCAGCTGGCCGAGCGGGAAAACGCAGGTCACCGTGGTGCCGGTACCGACCGCCGAATCGATCGTCACGGTGCCGCCATGCAGCTCGACGAACGAGCGCACCAGCGACAGTCCCAGTCCCGTGCCGCGATGGCGCGATCCCAGCGAATGCGTCTCGAACCAATCGAACACCTTGTCCTTCACGTCGGCCGGAATGCCGGGGCCGCGATCCGTGATCGAGAAGATCACGGCATCCTTCAGTCTCTGGGCCGCCAACGTAATGGTCTCGCCGGCCGGCGAAAAGCCTATCGCGTTGGCCAGGAGGTTGAACAGCGTCTGGCGGACGCGCCGCTCGTCGGCGACGAAGCTGCCGATATCGGGCGCGACCCGGATGGCAAGCGCAATCTCGCTCTGCACCAGCCGGTCCTGCACCCCCTCGGCGGCGTCGTGCATGGTCCGGCGGATGTCGACGGGGCTGAGATCGAGCGTCATGGCGCCGGCATCGATGCTGGCGAGGTCGAGGATATTGTTGATGATGGCGAGCAGCGCATTGGTCGAGGTCGTGATGTAGCCGAGATATTCGCGCTGCTTCTCGTTCAGCGGCCCGGTCGCCAGATCGCCGAGGAAATGCGCAAAACCGATGATGTTGGTGAGCGGCGAGCGCAGCTCGTAGGAGACGTGGTGCACGAAGTCGATCTTGATCTTGTCGGCCTCCTCGAGCGCTTCGTTCTTTTCGCGCAGCGCGCGCTCCACGTTGACCGTGTCGGTGAGGTCCTGGAAGGTGACCAGGGTGGCGCCGTCGGGCAGCGGCACCGTGGCGCAATCGACCACGCTGCCGTCGCGCCGCTCGATCCGGCCGCTCACCGGCTCGCGGTCGTCGATGGCGGTGATGGCGGCGCGCAATCGCTGCCACAGCGCGCTGTGGCCGAAGAGCGGCTGGCACCAGCCGATCACGGTCTCGATATGCGGCCGCTCGGCGAGCGCCGATGGCGGGAGCTTCCACAGGCGCGCAAACACCGGATTGAACAGGCGCAGGCGGCCGTCACTGCCGAAGACGGCGACCGCCTCCGCCAGGTTGTCGAGCGTTTCGCCCTGCACCCGGATCAAGGCATCGTAGCGCCGCTCCAGATCCAGGCGCTCGGTGACGTCGTCGAACAGATAGATCACGCCGCCTTCGGCATTGGGGGTGGTGACCACGCGCAGCGTGCGCCCATCCGACAGGTGCCACATGTGCTCGCGGGGCTCGGTGGCGTGATAGGCGTCATGGAGCGCGGCCCTCCATTGCCGGAAATCCTGCTCTTCGGGAAGCTTGCGGGCGGCGCGCAGCCGATCAAGGACCGCCGAATCGCTCGGCTCCTGGTCGAGGAAGCCGGCATCGAGGTCCCACAGCGAGCGGTAGGCCGCGTTGTAGAACGCCAGCCTCTGATTGACGCCGAAGATGGCGACCCCGGTGGCCAGCTGATCGAGCGTGCGCCGATGCGCCTCGGCCATGCGGGCGAGATCGGTGCGCATCCGGTCCGCCTCGGTGACATCGATGCCGATGCCGGCGCTGCCGCTGCGGATCGGAAAGCTCTGGACCTCGAAGCTGCGCCGCGCGCCCGACACGATCGCCGGCAGCCGCCCCGCATAGGATTGCGTGGTCTGCTCGGCGCGCAGGAGCCCGGTGCGCGCCGCGCGGTCGAACAGCTCGATGCCGCGTTCGATCACGTCCGCGCCATCGCGGGCTTCGACGGCGCGCGCATAGGCTTTGTTGGCAAAGGTGAGCCTGCCGGTTGTGTCGCGGGCCCAGATCGGCGCCGTGACGGCATCGACCAGGGTGCGTAGCGCCTCGGTTTCCTCCATCTGCTTGTGATGGCGAACGAGCAAATCGGCGAGCTCGTGCCGGATGCCGCTCACATTGCGCAAGCGCAGCACGGCGCGGCCGCCGATCGCCTGTCCGTCCGCCTCGATCAGACGATCGGTCTGCGTGGTCAATGTCATGGCAAAGCCGACGCCGCGCGCCCGCAGCGCCTCGACCGCGCTCTCGATCACGCGCACCTGGTCGGACTCGAGCCAGCTGCCGAAGACCAGCACATGGTCGGGTGCCGCCAGGTTTGCCACCATGTCGGTCACCAGGGCGGGGTCGCCGATGATCTCGGGTTCCTCGTCGGTCGTGGACCAGGCGATGACGACCTGCGGCTCGGACTGGAGCAGCGCATTGGCGCGGTCCGCCCGGGCGCGCAGCGCCAGCGCCTGGTCGCGCGCGGCCGCCTCGGTCTCGGTCAGGCGGCGGCGTGTGCGCACCAGCAGGATGGCGGTGACGACCGCAAAGCACAGAATCCCGAGTGTCAGCGCCAGTGCCGCGATGTCGTGGCCGTCGAGCTGCGCGGCCGCGGAAACATACGCCCCGATGCTCGCCCCTTCGACCGGCGAGACAGGAAAGGTCGCTTGAAAGGTTTCTTGCGCGTGCGCCGGCAGCGGCGCCATCACGGGCGCCATCATCCCGCAAAGACCGGTGGCGATGGCGCTGCAAGACCCGCTGCGCCGCCGATGAACCCGGACGCTCCCGCCGGTGATCCGGATCGTGTCCGGCATTCACGCTTGCCCCAATCGCCCGCATTTCGCCGGCGCCGTGCGACCCCGGCCCAGTTCAGGTCGCAAAGCGTAACGTCGCAAAGCAACCCCGCCCGCGAATCGGTCGACTTTACCCCCAAGGCCAGCCGAACCGTAAGAGTCCAGACCGTGAACGCCAGTGCGGTCCGCTTCGAGGTACTGTAGCCCGGATGAAATCCGGGGGCGGCCTTGCCGTATTCCCGGATTGCGCCATCGGGCGGCGCTTCGCGCCGACCTGTTGGCTCCATCCGGGCTACTACACCCTGCCGGCGAGCTTGAGGCCCTTGTCGAGCGCCGCGTAGCTGCGCACGGGCGCCGCCATGAGGAACCGGTAGCCTTCGCCGAGGATGCGTTCCACATTGTTGCTGTCGACGTGCGGATGGCCCACCACCACATTGTGCTGCTTGCAGGTCTTCACCACGCGCGCCATCCATTCGAGCACCACCGGATGCTCGTATTGCCGCGGATAGCCGAGCTCCTGCGAGAGATCGCCCTCGCCGATCAGGATCGCCCCGATGCCCGGCACCTTGGTCAGGATATCGGACAGGGATTCGATGCCGCGCGTGTCCTCCATCATCAGGATCACGAAGATTTCGCCCTTCGGATTGAGCGGCCAGACATCGGCCCGCTCGTAATATTCCGGCTGGGTGAGCCCCCAGTAGCGCACCGCCGCGGTCGGCCCGTCGCCGCGCAGGCCGGCAGGCTCATACAGGGGGGCCGACTTCAGGCGCGGATAGCGGCAAGCCGCCACCGCGTTGTAGGCCTCCTCGACCGAGCTGATATGCGGCCAGACGATCCCGTAGGCGCCGATGTCCAGCGCCTGCTTGGCCTGCCACTGCGCCTTCTCGGCACCGTTCGGCGGAATCCGCACCATCGGGGTGACGGCCGGTGCAACCGAGCCCGCTTGCGCGATCTGCCGCCGGTTGAGCATGTATTGCAGCGAGTCGCGCAACGCCCGAATGTCGTAGGGATTGTGCTCCATCTCGAAGACGATGCCGTCGTACTTGGCGGCCCCGAACGCGAGCGCGGCCTCCGGATCGGCCGGCGTAAAGGCAGTGAATGCGTGCTTGCCCTGTTCCAGGGCCCGGATCACACCGTTAAGACGCGGAATGTCAGCCATCGTT
>DASXXS010000254.1:0-3381 GCA_036502925.1 Xanthobacteraceae bacterium | reverse complement strand
TGATGCGTGGCGATCACGGCTTCGCTCATGCGCTTGAGCCGGGCGCCCAGTCCGGCCGAGTCGACGCTCTGGGCCGTCACCCGCGCGCCCTCGAGCAGGAGATATAATTCGTCGGCCAGGAGCTCGGGCTCGCTCAGCCCGGCCGCCGCACAGAGCGCGACCAGCCGGGCGCGTTGCGCGATCTTGTATTCCTCGATGACCCGGCGCGCCGGGTGCGCCTTCTCGGGCAATTCGACGGCGGCGTTGACCAGCGGGCAGCCGCGCTCGTCATTGCTCGCCACATGCGCGGCCATTTCCTCGAGCCAAGCGCGCAATTGCGCCGGCGCGTCGCCCGGATAAGCCTGCGCAAAGCGGCCCCAGCATGAATCCGCCGCCTTCGCGGCTTGCCGCAGGTATTCGGCCACCAGCTCGTCCTTGGAGACGAAATGGCGGTAAAGCGTCATCTTATTGGTGCGGGCAGCCTCCGCGATCGCCTCGACCCCGACGGCGCGGATGCCATGCCGATAAAACAGGTCGCCGGCGGCCGCGAGAATCCGGTCGCGCGGAGCGATCCCGTCCTTCTCAGTCTCGGCGCGCGCAAGCTTCATCGGAGCCTCTTGACACGGGTGTTACCGGTCAGTACCTATCTAGGTGTTACCGATCAGTACCACAAGGCGCCCCCAATGTCACGCGATTGGCGGGAGCCCTCAAGTCAGGGATCAAAGATCATGAGCAGCCAACAAGCCGCCGCCTTGCGCCGGACCGATGCCGACACGCCGGAGGCAGCACCCCGCTACCTGCTGTCCCCTTACCGCCTGGGCGAATTCGCCCTCAAGAACCGCCTGGTCATGTCGCCCATGACCCGCAGCCGCGCGATCGACGGCAATGTGCCGAATCCGCTTGCCGCCACCTATTACGCCCAGCGCGCCGCGGCCGGCCTCATCGTGACCGAGGCCACGCAAGTGAGCCCGCAGGGCGTCGGCTATATCCGCACGCCCGGCATCCACTCGCCCGAGCAGGTGGCGGGCTGGCGGGCGGTGACGGACGCCGTGCACCGTGCCGGCGGTACGATTTTCGCGCAGCTCTGGCATGTGGGGCGCATCTCGCACCCTGATTTTCACGACGGCGCGCTGCCGGTCGCACCCTCCGCGATCGCAGCCGACGGCGAAGTGTTCACCACCCGCGGACCGACCAAGATGGTGACCCCGCGCGCGCTCGAGCTGCACGAGCTGCCGGGAGTCGTCGCGCAATTTCGCAAGGGTGCCGAGAACGCGCAGGCCGCGGGCTTCGACGGTGTCGAGCTGCACGGCGCCAACGGCTATTTATTGGATCAGTTCCTGCGCGACGGCACCAACCGGCGCACCGACGCCTATGGGGGCAGCATCCGCAACCGCGCCCGCCTTCCGCTCGAGGTCACCGAAGCGGTGGTGGAAGTCTGGGGCGCGGACCGCGTCGGCTACAAAGTGTCGCCGAACGGGGCCTTCAATTCGATGTCGGATTCCGATCCGATCGCCACCTTTTCGTACTTTGCCGGTGAGCTGAACAAGCTCGGGCTGCTCTATCTGCATGCCACCGAAGGCGTTGCCGGCCCGATGGCACCGCCGCCCGGCACGGTCCTGGCCGCGCCGGTGTTGCGCAGCCGGTTCAAGGGCGCGCTGATCCTCAACGGCGGCTATGACGCACAGTCCGCCGAGGCCGCGATCGCGCGCGGCGACGCCGACCTGATCGCCTTCGGGGTGCCGTTCCTGGCCAATCCGGATCTTCCGGTCCGCTACGCCAAGCGCGCGCCGCTCAATGCCCCGGACCAAGCCACGTTCTATGCCGGCGAGGCGAAAGGTTACATCGACTATCCGGCACTGGCAGGCGTCGCCGCCTGATCCTACCTGTTCGATTGATACCGTGGTGCCCGTCCCCCCCGACGCGCCACGGCGCGCCGGGCGGCTCTCCCCCCCTCCCCCTCGGGCCGTCCGGCGCTCCCCGCCTTCGAGCGTGTGAAGGAATCGCCGTCTCCGTCGTCCCGGCCGAAGAGCCGGGACCCATACGCCGCAGCCGATCGATAAGCCACGGAGTATGGGTCCCTGCTTTCGCAGGGACGACTCCTAGAAGGCTGTCCTTTGACAATTCCTTCACACGCTCCTTCGCGGGGGCTTTTTCGCCGATCAATCCCGCACCACCACCAGCCGGTCATTGCCGGACTCGCCGCCCCAGAGCTCACCGGGCCGGCCCTGCATCTCGCGCACGTCCGCCCCGCGCTTGTCGCTTGGAAAGGTCGCGAAAGTCTCGGTCGCCGGATCGAAGCGCTGGATCGCGTTGGCGGGCCAATCGGTCGCCCATACCCGGTCCTTGTCGTCGACATAGACCGCGTAGGTGCCGTTTCGGCTCCGCGGCATCTGATAGGTCGTCCAGAGCTTTTTCATCGGGTCGTAACGCCCGATCCCGCCGCCGTTCCAGAAACTCGACCACAATATGCCTTTGGAATCTGACCAGATGCGGCGCGGGCCGACACCTCTGCGCGGCGGATCGACCACCGTCACCGCATGGGTGGCGGTATCGATCTGGGCGATGTGATCGCTGGCAAGCGAGGCGTACCAGACCTCGCCGGATGGCGTGGTGGTGATGCCATAGGTGCCGGCGCCGCGGGGTGCCGGCCAGGCATCGACCTTGCCGGTCTTCGGATCGACACGCCCGTAGACGCCGCTCTGGCCGGTGAACCAGAGGATGCCGGACTTGTCGAAGGTCAGCGTGTTGAGATTGGCGTTGGCGGATTCCTTCGGCAGCGGGAACAGCTTCACCTCTTTGGTGGCCGGGTCGACGCGCGCGATGGCGTTCTGCCCGCCTTCGGTGACCCAGGCGGCCCCGTCGGGGCCGACGATGACGCCGTGCGGCGCGGCGCCGCGGCCGAGCGGAATTTTTTCCAGCTTTCCGCTCGCCGGATCGAAATGTCCGAGGAAGCCCTGGGCCTGCCCCGTGAACCAGATGGCGCCATCGAGGGCGGGCGCGACATCGTGCGGATAGGATCCGCTGGGGAGCTGGTAGAAGGCGACTTGCGCGGACTGCGCGGTCGCCACCGCAAGGATCAAAGCCACGGCGGCAAGCGGAAGACGGATCACGGCTGCTCTCCTATATCATCTGTGCGCAGGCGACCCACGCCTGCGCAATTTTTTCGACCCCTATTCGGCAGCGTCGCGCGGATCGGGCCGTGCCCAGCGCGCGGCCGCGGATTCGTCCGCGGCCTTGGCGTCGACCCAGTTGCTGCCGCCGGCGTGCTCGACCTGCTTCCAGAATGGCGCCCGGGTCTTGAGATAGTCCATCAGGAATTCCGCCGCCGCGAAGGCGTCGTGGCGATGTGAGGAAGCCGTGACTACCAGCACGATCTCGGCGCCGGGCTCGATGCGGCCGAAG
>DASXXS010000253.1:0-8273 GCA_036502925.1 Xanthobacteraceae bacterium | reverse complement strand
CAGCCGCAAGGATAAGTGAATCGGGATTGCCCGTGGTTGGGGATGCGACCATATGACTCGGCGGAGGGCGATTCCTCGATGCTGCGCTGGGCGGTACCAGCGTTTGCATGATTGATAGGCACGCGATTCGGCAACGGTGGGAAGCGGACGGTTCGAAGCGGGACGAGCGCGGTCGCCGATTGTTCGCCGCGAGCGAGGTGCGCGCCGCCGGATGGGGTGGTCTTGCGGCCGTATCGAGCATCACGGGGCTGGCGCGCAGCACCATCGAGCGCGGACTGAACGACCTCGATGCGCCGCCTCTTGCCGCGGGCCAAGTTCGCCGTGAAGGTGGCGGCCCGCGACGATTGAGCGAACGTGACGCGACGTTGCTCGATGATCTCAAGCGCCTCGTCGAACCTGCGACATTGGGCGATCCGGTCCGTCCGCTGCTGTGGGTATCGAAGAGTCTCGACAAGTTGGCATCCGCGCTTGGCGCCATGGGCCATTCGATCAGCCCCAACAGCGTGCGCAAACTGCTCGCCGAGATCGGGTTCTCGCGGCAAAGCAACCGCAAAGCCGACGAGGGCGCGAGGCACCCCGATCGCAATGCCCAGTTCGAATACATCAATGCTGAAGTGCTTGCGGCGCAGGCGGCAGGCCAGCCCGTGATTTCGGTGGATACGAAGAAGAAAGAGCTGGTCGGCAACTACCGCAACGCGGGTAGCGACTGGCGGCCGAAAGGCGATCCCAGGCGCGTGAAAGTGCACGATTTCGAAGACAAGAAGCTCGGCAAGGTCGCGCCCTATGGCGTGTATGACATTACGGCCGATGCGGGCTGGGTCAGCGTCGGCATCACATGCGACACGGCTGAGTTCGCGGTGGCGTCTATCCGCACGTGGCTCGAAAGGATCGGCCGTGCGCGCTATCCGAAGGCACGCGAGCTGACAATCACGGCAGATTGCGGCGGCTCGAACGGCGCACGTGTGCGGCTCTGGAAACGGGAGTTGCAAAAGCTCGCGGACGAGAGCGGCCTCACCATCAAGGTCCGGCACTATCCTCCGGGTACATCGAAATGGAACAAGATCGAGCATCGCCTGTTCTGTCGCATTACCCAGAACTGGCGCGGCCGGCCGCTCACCGATCGTGCCACAATCGTCGAGCTGATTGCGGCAACAACGACCAAAACCGGGCTCAAAGTCGAGAGTGCCCTGGACACAAGGGTTTACGAGAAAGGTATCAAAATCAGCAAGGCGGAGATGAAACGTCTCGACATCCGCGGCGACGCGTTCCATCCTGAATGGAACTACTCAGTCATCCCGCGCATACTAAAATCGTAGCAGTTATTGTTGCGTGTGTCCTAAGCAACTGGCTTGATCGATGTCTGTTCGCGGCCCCGATCGGACCTTCCAGCATGTCCGCTTTCCCGCCGCTATCAGGCGAATAGCGGACATTGAACGCGGCTGATCAAGCTCACTGGTTTATGAGTACACGGCCTGGTTCACCCCAACATTTACCGGCATGATGAACTGCGCGGTAATCATACGCATCACTCATCGGCCCTGATGTTGTTGTCGCGCACCACCGCGCCCCAGATGCGCGCCTGCTCGGCGGCGAAACGGCGCAATTCCTCCGGTCCCGAGAGCACCAGCGTCATCTGCTGGGTCTCGGTCAGCTGCTTGGCGACCCGTTCTTCCCGCAGGCTCTCCACCAGTGCGGTGCGGAAACGCTCGATGATCGGTTTCGGGGTTCCGCCCGGCGCGTAGAAGCCCCACCAGGAGCTGGCTTGCGCTCCCGGATAGCCGCTCTCCGCGATGGTCGAAACGTCGGGCAGGGCGCGCAGGCGCGCTTGGCCCATCTGCACCACCGGCCGGATCGCGCCCGGCTCGATCTGCGGCATCAGCAGCGCCGCACTGGCAATGATGAGATCCACATGGCCCGCGATCGTGTCGTTGAGCGCCGGGCCGCCGCCCCGATAGGGCACGTGGATGAGGTCGATGCCGGCCTCCTTGCCGAAGAGCGCGAGCGCCAGGTGGCCGATGCTGCCGCTGCCGACCGAGGCATAGCTGATGCTGCCGGGTTTCTGCTTGGCGGCGCTCACCAGCTCCGCGATGTCGGTGTAGGGCCGCGACGGATGGCGCGCCACCACATAGGGCGCGGTCGCGATCAGCGAGACCGGCTCGAGATCCTTCTCATTGTCGAACGGCAGGTTGGGCAGCAGGCTCGGATTGACCGCATGGGTGTCGAACACGATGAGCCAGGTGCTGCCGTCGGGCGGCGACTTCGCCACCACCGCGGTGCCGGTGCTGCCGGAGGCGCCAGTGCGGTTCTCGATCACGACGGTCACGCCCAGCCGTTGCGCCAGGCCGGCCTGCGCCAGCCGCGCGACCGCGTCGACCGAGCCGCCGGGCGGGAACGGCACGATGATCCGGATTGGCCCCGACGGCCAGCTCTGTGCCTGCGCGGCCGGTGGCGCCAGCGCGGGCAGCGCGGGCGCGGCAACCGTCAACGCGGCAGTGAGCACGACCCAACGTCTCGATAATCTCGCCATCGCGCATGCTCCCGGTCGTGTGTTGCTGGCTCCGTCGCCGCCGGATTTTCCGGCTTAGAGCGACGGCCATTCGCTCGCAAGGATTCTGGCGACCAGATGGAATCCGCCCTGACCGTCGGGCTTGACGATTACCGCGTCGCCAAACTCGATCTGCACGCCGAGCGCGGCTTTGACGTTCGGGAAATGCGTGATCAGGATCGTGTTGGTCGGCCCGTCGGGCGCGATCGCGATCAGCTTCTTCATGGCTTCGACTCGCTCCGGCCAGGGCGCCGGGACGGGCGCGCCCGCGACCGGCACAAAGTTCTGCAGCAGCAGCGCATCCGAGGTTTCCACATGACCGAATGCCAGCCGCGCCATCTCGACTGCCCGGCAATAGCCGCTGGCCAGCACTTTCCCGACCGGGATGCCGGCCGACGCGAACGCCCGGCCGATGGCGCGTGCCTGATCGCGGCCGGCTTCGCTCAACATGGCCTGGCCCTCGCAATTGGCGAGGTCGAGCGGGGACCTGTCTTCCGACATGCCGGCAACCGCATCGGTCTTCCCGTGCCGGATCACCACCACGAAGCCGCCCTGCTTGAGGCCGTCGAATGCCGCCCGGGTCAGCTCCTGGGCGGCGGAGCGCGCGGCCGGGATTGCGATTGTGATTGCTGCGGCAAGCGCGAGCGACAGCCAACGGCGCATCATGACGGCTCCTCCCATGCGAGGGTGCAGGTCGGCCGATATATTGAAGTCGGCGGCAATATTAGAGTATCTCGACGGGCTCGGCGCAAGGCACGTTGTTGGGTGCGCATGGCTTCCGGGGTTTGTGATGACGGGCGAACGCATCATCGAGATCGCATTCGAGTCCGATCGCATGCGGGATGCATTCGGCTTGCGCTACGAGGTCTTCGTGGACGAGCAGGGGGTGCCGCGCGAGCTGGAGGTGGACGAGCTCGATGCGGTCGCCACCCATCTGGTGGCCATCCGGGGTGATGAGATCGTCGGCACATTGCGCATCCTGGAGCATGACGGCGCAGCCAAGATCGGCCGCGTCGCCGTGCGCGCCACCTTACGCCGCAGCGGGATCGGCGCTCGCCTCATGGCGCGCGCCGCTGCCATCGCGCAGGATAGGGGCTTTGCAGAGGTTATCCTGCATGCCCAGGTCTCGGTGGCTGCCTTCTATCGGCGGCTGGGTTACATCGAGGAAGGCGATGCGTTCGACGAAGCCGGAATTCCCCACGTCGCGATGCGAAAGAAGATCGCGTGAGGGAGCCGAGCGAGTCTCATATCAGATCAACCATCATCCGCGTGCTTTCCATCATTCCAGCGCGTCTCGCTCGGTACGCTTGATCCAGTCGTTCTTGGGTTGTAGTCGAGCACATTGCCGGGATGGAGCGCGGCGGCGCGAATCTTCTCGGCCTCGTAGTCCTTGGCGATCGCCGGCTGCGCGCGCAAATAGTCCGCGAAGGCGAGGTGCCGATCGATCTCGGGCGAGCCTTGGGCGCAACAGTGGAGCTGGAACGCGCGCTTTCCGGTCACCGGATCGTTGCGCCGGCAATAGCGGCGGCCCGGCAGCCCGAATTCGCCGAGGCATTCATAGCCGAGCGATTCCACGATCGGGATGTCGCGGTCGAGGCGGTCCAGATCCGACACGACCGGAATGAGATCGATGATCGGTTTCGCCATGATGCCCGGAATGGACGTCGAGCCGATGTGATGCACGGTGACGAGCATGCCGCCCAGCACGCCGTGCAGGCGGGCGATTTCGGCATGCGCCAGCTTCGCCCAATGGGGCGAATGCGGATGCAGTTCGACCTCGATCGTGTCGACCATCGCGGCGGCTCAAAAAAAGCGCCCGCGGCGCCGGCAGGCGCGTCGGGGCTGCGGCTAATACTGCTTCAGAAAATGATAGCCCTTGGCCTTCAGGCAGTGCTTGACCGGATCGCCGAGCGAAAAACCTTCATTCGCCGCCTCGGCCTGGCATTGCGCCAGCGCGCGCGCAAATTTGGGAGTCGGGACCGCCTCGATGGTCACCACGTCGGGCACGCAGCCGCCGACGCCGACCGCCGCGAGCAGCACCACGAGCGCAAAAGCTGGGACTCTCATGAGCGACCCCCGACCCACGCCATCATCCGACAACCCCGTCCGGAAGGCAACCGCTCACCCCTCGGCCGAAGCCATCCGCACGTCGACGGCGCGAACGCCGTGGCCCTCCGGCAACACGATCAAGGGATTGATCTCAAGGTCGCACAAGTGGTGCCGGTGCTCGAGATAGAAGTCGGACAGGCCGCAGATGGCCGCGACCAGCGCATCGACATCGGCCGCCGGCCGGCCGCGGAAGCCGGCGAGCAACTTGGCCGCTTTCAGCTCGCTGATCATGCTGCGCGCATCCTGCGGCCCGACCGGCAGCAGACGGCACGCCACATCCTCGACCAGCTCGACCAGGATGCCGCCGGCCCCGACCACCAGCAGCGGGCCGAACAGCGGGTCCTGCCGGGCTCCCACGATGATCTCGACGCCCGCGACCATCTCCTGCACCAGAAATCCGTCGAGCCGCGCCGGCGGCGCCAGCTTGTCGAGCGCGGCCGCGAGCGCTTGGGCCTCGCGCTCGACCTCCTCGGGCGAGTGGAGATTGAGACGCACGCCGCCGGCCTCGGTCTTATGGCTGATCTGCCCGGAGGAAATCTTGAGCGCCACCGGAAACCCGATGCGGGCCGCGCTCGCGGCGGCCTCGCGCGGCGACGCCACGAGCGCGTTCTTGGGCGGTGGCAACCCGTGGCGCGCCAGCGCCGCCGCCAAAGCGGCGCCCTGCAGCGTTTCGGCGCTTCCCCGCGGCGGTGGGAGCGGCGCGATCCGGCGTCCATGGCGTGCCCCGTAGAAGGTCAGCGCCGCCAGCGCCCGCACCGTCTCCGGCAGGCCCTGCAGATACGGGAAGCCGACCTGTTCCTGAAACGCGACCGCCTGCTGGTCGATCGGAAAATTCATTCGGACGAAGGCGATCACCGGCTTTTCGGTGCTCTCGACTACGCCGCGCAGGAGGGTCGGATCGCGCGAGCGCTTGCCGCTTGGCAGGGTGCTGCCCCAGGCCAGCATGTCTACATTGGGATCCGCCGCGATGGCACGGCAGAGCGCGGCCGACTCCGCCTCGCCGTCCGGATTGCCGGCGTCGAGCGGGTTCTTCAGGGCGAGCTCGGGCGAGACCAGCGGACGAATTGTTTCTTTGGTGGCAGCCGCGAAGTCCGGCGCCGTGGTGCCGCCCATCTCGTCGAGATAGTCATAGAGCAGGTCGACCGTGCCGCCCGATGTGGTGACCCAGCCGACCCGCGGCCCTTTCGGAAGCCGCCCGCTCTGGAACGCCAGCGTCATCTCCACCATGTCGTCCAGCGTCGGGCAGCTGATGATGCCGTAGCGTTCGCACATGGCCGTGAAGGCCGCATAGTCGCCCGCGACCGCACCCGTATGGGAGCGCGCGCTGTCGCGCGACTTCTGCGACTTGCCGGTCTTGATCGCGATGATCGGCTTGCCGGCCGCCAGCGCCTTGGCGGCCGCCGCCATGAACACATGCGGCCGCCGGATGCCTTCGATGAACAGCGTGATGACCCGGGTATGCGGGTTCTCGACCAGGAAGTTGACGTAGTCGGCCAGATCGAGATTGATCTCGTTGCCGCTGGAGATCATGTAGTTGAACTTGATCCCGCGCAGCGCTCCCGCCTGTCCGAGATATTGCAGCGTGCCGCCGGACTGCGTCACCAGCGCGACCGCGCCGGGCACCAGCTGGCACAGCTCGGTATTTGGATAGCCAAAATATTTTTCGCGCAGCGCATTGGCGCCCATGCAATTGGGCCCGCAGACCAGGAGGCCGCTGGCCTCGATCAAGGCCTTGAGGGCGCTGCCGCGCGCTACGATCTGCGGATCTTCGCCCTCGCCGATCTGGCTTGCATAGATGGTGGCGCTCTTGAGCCCGGCTTTGACGCCGGTCTCGATCACGCCCTGCACCGCCGGCGCCGGCACGATCACCATGGCGTGCTGCGGCGGTTCCGGCAGCGAGGCCAGATCCGGAAAGCACGCGCTGCCCCACACCTGCTCGAGACGCGGATTGACCGGATAGATTTTGCCCGGATAGCCGAAGGTGCGCAGGTTCTGGAAGATTTGCGTCGCCCACTTCGCCCGCTCGGACGCCCCCACGATGGCGATGGAGGCCGGATTGAGCAAAGGCAGCGGCGAGCGGAACGGCGAATCGACAGCGACTTGGTCGTGCAGTGGATTGATCCTCGAAGATACGGCTATTGAAAGAAAGGGTGGGCCCGGCAGGATTCCCCATGCCGGGGTTCAAATCAATGGAGCGCTGAAATCGAAGCGTTCTTGTAGCCTGGATGGAGCGAAGCGAAATCCAGGATCGCTGTCCCGCATTTCGCGTTGCTCCATGCGGGCTACGAAATCACCGCCGCTACCGCGGCCGCCCGAACCGCGTCCGCAGCGCGTTGGCGATCAGTGCCCCGGCGACCAGCAACCCGATCACCGGGATCGCGATCAGCAGGGCGCCGAGCAGGATCGCCAGCACGGCGCCGACGATCAGGCCGAACACGAGCACGATGCCGATAATGCCCCACGTGGGTCCGAGCCGGGCCACGAAGACCCGGCTGCTGCTGCTGCGCTGGCCGGCAAACCACTCCGGACCGGCCTGATAGGCCTGGGTGCGGCTGCGCGGCGGCGGAATGATCTCCGGCTCGGAGCGCGGCAGCTCGGGCTTGATGGTTCGTCGGGGCGCCATGGGGTCTCGCAACGCTATGAGGCCGCAACATAAGAACGCGGAACTACGGTTACAATCGGGCGAACGGCTGCGTCATTTGGGCATGGCCTCACCGCTCCGACGCGCGGCTCGCGCGGCTGACGCGCCAGAGCGTGCCGTTGCCGTCCTCCGAGAAGATGAGCGAGCCGTCCTTGGCCTGCACCACCCCGACCGGCCGGCCCCAGACCGAGCTGTCGTCGATCACGAAGCCGGTGACGAAGTCCTCGTATTCGCCGGTCGGCACGCCGTCCTTCACGATGACGCGGATGATCTTGTAGCCGGTGCGCGTCGCCCGGTTCCAGGAGCCGTGCTCGGCCGCGAACGCGCTGCCCTTGAGCTCGGCCGGGAACTGGTCGCCGGTATAGAACATCATCTGCAGCGACGCCGAATGGGGCTGGATCAGCACGTCCGGAACCGTGACCTTGTCCCTGAGGTCGGGACGCTCGCCGGCGTGCCGCGGGTCCTCATGGGCGCCCATGTAGTACCAGGGCCAGCCGTAGAATCCGCCCTCGCGCACGCGCGTGATGTAGTCGGGCGGAAGATTGTCGCCGAACCCGTCGCGCTCGTTGGTCGAGCACCACAGATCCCCGGTGGTCGGATTGACGGCGAGGCCGACGCAATTGCGGATGCCGGTGGCGAAAATCCGCCGGCCCTTGCCTTGCGGATCGAACACCAGCACATCGGCACGTTCAGTGTCGCTGCCCCAGGCGGCGCCGGCCGGCTTGTTCTGCACCCATTTCCGCAGCGCCGCGGGATCGAGCCGGCCCCTGCCCTCCGCATCGTTGGAGGCCGAGCCGACCGAAACGAACATTTTCGAACCGTCCTTGGAGAACACCACGTCGCGCGTCGAATGCCCGCCCACCGGAAGCTGCGGCACGATCGTCTCGGGTGCGCCGCGCGCCTTCATGTCGCCGTCCCGATAGGCGAAGCGGACCACCGAATCGGTGTTGCCCACATAGACCCATTCGGGCTTGTCGG
>DASXXS010000252.1:0-27216 GCA_036502925.1 Xanthobacteraceae bacterium | reverse complement strand
GGAACGCGCCATCTGCTCGAGCCGGTCGATCATGCTCTGCAGGTCCTGCGGCCGCATCCGCTGGGCATTGGGGTCGAGCGGGCGCGCGAGCTGCTGCGGATTCTGGCGCAACTGGTCGGCCAGCGCCTGCATGAACTTGTCGAGGGCGGCGCGCAAATCGTCGGTGAGGCGCTTGATCTCCTCGTCGCTGGCGCCGCGTTCGAGCGCCTGGCGCAACGCATCCTCGGCGTTCCGCAGCGCCTGCTGCGCATCGGAAACATTGCCGTCCTCGAGATTGACCGCCATGTCCCACAGCCGCGTCACCACCTCACGCAGCGAGTCATCGCTCTTGGCGTGGGCCAGCTGCCAGAAGATCGAGCGCAGGCCGAGATAGACATTGGTCTCCATGTTGAAGCGTTCGGGCGCGAGCGTGAGCGCGTCGAGGGCGGTGAGCACGCGGGCCTGGGCATCGGCGTCGAGCGCCAGAATTCGCCGCTGCTCGATCAGCGCGCGCGCCATCGGCTTGGAGAATGGGCGTTCCGGCAGGCGCAATTCGAACGGCTCGCTCCTGCCCTCGTTGCCGGCCTCGTCGCGGGCAACCAGCGTCATGACCGTGGTGGCGCCGGCCAATGGGTGGTCGGTCAAATCCTTGGAGGTCTGGCCGACGCCGTTGCGGGTGCGCGCCTGCGGCAAGGCCAGCGGGAACGCGGGGGCCTCGTACAGCGCGCGCGGGGACGATTGGCCGGCGGAATCCGCCCCGTTCTTGAGCTTGAAGGTGGCGCGTGCGTCCACCACCCCGTAGTCGTCCTCGACCTTGTAGGAGAGTTGCAAGCCGCCGCGGGCCTGCACTTCCGGGTCCTTGGTGAGCGCGATCGTCGGCGGCCGATCCGGAATGGCGGTGAATTGCCAAGTCACATCGTGGGGGCCGACGCCGCGAATGGTGGCGCTGCCTGCATCGTTGATGGTGAAGCGGCGCTCCTCGGTGCCTTTCGCGGCATTGCTGCGCGCGGCCTTCGGATCGGCGGATTTCGGATCAGCGGATCTGGCATCAGCGGATTTCGGCTCGCCGGGGGCGGCGTCTTTCGGATCGACGAGGCCGCCGGTCACTACCACGTCGAGATGGACGTCGCCGGTGGCGCGGATGACGAGCGTGCTGCCGGCCGGCACCGACAAGGCCGGGGCCGACGGATTGGACGCGGCCGGCATCGGCTCGCCCGGCCGCAGGCCGGCCAGGATCACCGGGGGCTTGCCCGTATAGGTCGGCGGGTTCACCCAGGCGTCGATGCGGAAATTGGCCGGGGCCATCACGCCCTGCCAGTCGAAGGCGGCAGCGATGCGGCGCAGGCGATCGCCGCCCGCCGCCACAAAGGTCGCGATCACGAGCAGCAGGACGAGCGCGCGCAACGCGACGGGATCGCGTCGGGCCAGCCGCGGCGTCGGCTGGCCGACCTTGAGCTCTTTGGCGGCCCGCAAGGCGCGCTCGATATGCGCACGCCACAGCACGACCGACCACGGGTCGGTGGTGCTGACCGCCATATCGTCCGCAATGGTGGTCGCCGGCCGATGCGGCAGGCCGGACTTGGCATCGAGACGCCGCAACGCATCATCGCGGGTCGGCAGGCGCAGCCGTAGCAGCGGCACGGTGGCGGCGGCCGCCAGCAAAAAGAACAAGCAAAGCCCGATGGCGCGTCCGCTGGGCGGCAGCCATAGCCAGACGCCGAGCCACGACACCGCCAGGAAGAGGCCGACCGCCGTCGCCGGTGCCGCCAGCGCCGGCCATAGGCGCTCCCACAGGATCGCCAAGCGGGCGCGATCGAACGCGCGGGCGAGAGCGGCATCGCGGCCGCCTCTATCCGGGCCGCGTCCGTCCGCAACAAGCTTGTTTGACATGCCGCTTTCCCGGCTGGCGCTTTCCTGGGCACGATCGTTCAAGCGCATCTCCCGAAACTAGAATCTGCCGCCTTTGGGCATCTTAACACGCCACGAGACCCGAACCACCAGGCAAATCAAAGGCACTCTGATCAAAACGCCGGCACGACGCAAACCGTTCACGATCGGTCGTCAAGATTCATTGCCGGATTCATTGCCATGGCGCGAGACGATCGAGCGCAAGCAAGGCTTCGGCGTCGAGGCGCGGCCGGACCAGCGCCCATTCTCCTTGCCGCACAAGCACTTCCGGCACCAATGGGCGGCTATTATAGGTGCCGGCCTGCACCGCCCCATAGGCGCCGGCGGACATGATCGCCAGGAGGTCGCCGGAACGCGGTTCCGGCAGGTCCCGGTCGAGCGCCAAGAAATCGCCCGATTCGCACACCGGCCCCACCACGTCGGCGACGATCCGCCGCCGGGGCGCATCGGCCTCGCGCACCGGCCGGATCTCATGATGCGCCTCGTACAGTGTCGGGCGGATGAGATCGTTCATGGCGGCATCGACGATGACGAAGCTCTTGGTCTCGCCGCCCTTGAGATAGAGAACGCGGGTGACCAGGATTCCCGCATTGCCGACGAGCAGGCGGCCCGGCTCGAAAATCAGCGTGCAGCCGAGGTCGCGCGTCGCGCGCTTCACCATGGCGGCATAGGCGTCCGGATGCGGCGGCGGCTCGTTGTCCTCGCGGTAGGGAATGCCGAGCCCGCCGCCGAGATCGATATGGGAAATGGCGTGGCCATCGCCGCGCAGCGTGCGCACGAATTCGGAGAGCAGCGCGAAGGCGTCGTCGAACGGCGCCAGATGCGTGATCTGGCTGCCGATATGCATGTCGACGCCGGTCGCCCGCAGGCCCGGCAGCTTGGCGACGCGGGCATAGACTTCGCGCGCACGGCTGATCGGGATGCCGAACTTGTTCTCGGCCTTGCCGGTGGCGATCTTGGCATGGGTCCTGGCGTCGATGTCGGGGTTGACGCGCAGCGAGACCGGCGCAGCGCGGCCCTTCTGTTGCGCGATCGCGGACAGCAATTCGAGCTCCGGTTCGGACTCCACGTTGACGCACAGAATGCCTTCCTCGACCGCAAGCGCCAGCTCGCGCGCGGTCTTGCCGACGCCCGAGAACATGATCTTGTGCGGCGGGATGCCGGCCGCGCGGGCGCGCTTGAGCTCGCCCTCCGAGACGACGTCCGCGCCGGCGCCGAGCCGAGCCAGCGTCTTGATGACGGCCTGGTTTGAATTCGCCTTCATGGCGTAGCAGACGAGCGCGCTCACATCCGCGAAGGCGTGCGTGAACACCTGGTAGTGCCGTTCGATTGTCGCGGTGGAATAGCAATAGAACGGGGTGCCGACCGCCGCCGCCAGATCGACGAGATTGACCGCCTCGGCGTGCAACACGCCGGCCCGATAGGCAAAGTGGTGCATCGCCGGCCGGCTCAGTCGATCAGCCAATCGAGAAAGGTTTTCCGCTTTTCCGCCGGGGGCGGCACCGGCTTGCCGTCGGGCCCAAGCACCGGCGCTTGCGCCGGAGCGGGCTGCCCGCCGGCCTGAAGATCGCCGGCCGCAGCCATCGGCGGCGCATCGAGTCCGCCCTTGCGGCCGCAGCCCGCGAGCCCAAGGGCGGCAACCAGCGCAGCCGCGAGCACGCCGCGCGCGGCAAATCCGCGACCAAATCGGGCCGGATCAAGTCCGGTAAAACCGGATCGAGGCGATTGGTTCACCACAGGACCTCCTGATCGAGCGCAGCATAGCAGATCGCGCCACTTTCCGGAAACGTTCATCCACGTTTCTCATCCACGTTCCTTGGCCAAGGCCTTGAGCCACTTGCCGGCTTCTCGGCGCACGTTCTTCGGCGCGGTACCACCGTAGCTGACGCGGTTCTTCACGGAATTGTCGACGGACAGCACCTCAAAGACGTCCTTGGTGATCCGCGGCTCGATCGCGCGCATCTTGTCGAGCGTGAGATCGTGCAGCGGAATGCTCTCCGCGGCCGCCTTGGCCACGATCCGCCCGGTAATATGGTGCGCCTCGCGGAACGGCATGTGCAGCGCGCTGACCAGCCAGTCGGCCAAGTCGGTCGCCGTCGCATAGCCCTCGTCGGCGGCCTTGCGCATGCGCGCCGCATCGGGCAGCAGGTCGCTTACCATCCCGGTCATGGCCGCGATCGACAGGCGCAACGCGGCGAGCGCATCCATCGCGCCCTCCTTGTCCTCCTGCATGTCCTTCTGGTAGGCGAGCGGCAGCCCTTTCATCACCACCAGGAGTCCCAGCAGGGCCCCGATCACGCGGCCGGTCTTGGCACGCACCAGCTCGGCGGCATCGGGATTGCGCTTCTGCGGCATGATCGATGATCCGGTCGTGAAGCGGTCCGACAGCAGCACCAGGCCCGCCAGCGGCGAGGTCCAGATCACGATCTCCTCGGCGAAGCGCGACAGATGCACGGACGTGATGGCGGCGGCGGCGAGCGTTTCCAGCACGAAGTCGCGATCCGCGACGGCGTCGAGCGAATTCGCCGCCGGGCGGTCGAAGCCCAGCGCCTTGGCGGTCATGCCGCGGTCGATCGGGAACGCGGTGCCGGCCAGCGCCGCGGCCCCGAGCGGACATTCGTTGAGGCGCGCCCGCGCATCCGCGAAGCGGCCGCGGTCGCGCGCCGCCATCTCCACATAGGCCAGCAGATGGTGACCGAATGTCACCGGCTGCGCGGTCTGCAGATGCGTGAAGCCCGGCATCACCGTCGCGGCATTTGCCAGCGCCTTCTCGGCCAATGCCTGCTGATAGCCGGCCAGCGCCGCATCGAGCGCATCGATCGTGTCCCTGATCCACAGGCGGAAATCGGTCGCCACCTGGTCGTTGCGCGAGCGCGCGGTGTGCAGCCTGCCGGCCGCTGGCCCGATCAGCTCGGACAGCCGGCTTTCCACGTTCATATGGATGTCCTCCAGCGCCCGGTTGAAGCTGAACGTGCCGGCCTCTATTTCTGACAAAATCGTGTCTAGACCCTGAGCGATGGCAGCGGCATCGTGGGTGGAAATGATGCCCTGCTTGGCGAGCATGGCGGCATGGGCCTTGCTGGCGGCAATGTCGTGCCGATAGAGATGCCGGTCGAAGTCGATGGAGGCATTGATTTCGTCCATGACCGCGTCGGGACTTTCGCCGAAGCGGCCGCCCCACATCTTGTTGCTCATGATTTGTCGCTCATGATCGGTTATGGCTCACGATGGTTTGTTGCTCATGATAGGCTCGCGGGCGCGGCGGTTGCAGGCCGATCGACGCGGCCGGATCGAGATCGGATCGAGACAGGATCAAGGGAACCGTGACTACCAACCCTGAAAACGCGGCACCGCACTCCGGCCCTCGCCGGCCGCTCCTGATTGCCGGAGCGGTTGTCGCCGGAGCGCTCGCCGGCCTGGCCGGGGTATACGGGATAGGCGGGTTCATGCGCAATGCGGGCGATCCGGGCTGCCGGCCCGCGGTCGAAACCGCCCGCCGCGTGGGCCCGCTGGCGCGCGGAGAGGTGGCCGCGATGGCGATCGCCGAGAGCCCGCTGCGGCTGCCGGACATCAGCTTCCGCGACCGCGCCGGCGCCGAGAGGCGGCTGTCGGATTGGCGCGGACGCACCGTGCTGCTGAATCTGTGGGCGACCTGGTGCATCCCGTGCCGCCAGGAGATGCCGGCGCTCGACGCGCTCGAAGGCGCTTTGGGCGGCGAGCGCTTCGAGGTCGTTGCGGTCAATATCGATACCCGCGATTCCAGCAAGCCGCACGCCTGGCTCGATGAGGTCGGAGTGAACCGGCTCGCCTACTACGCCGACCCCAGCGCCAAGGTGTTCCAGGATCTCAAACTGGCCGGACGCGCCTTCGGGTTGCCCACCACGGTGCTGGTCGACCCCGCCGGCTGCGAGATCGGAACGGCGGCCGGGCCGGCCGAATGGGCGAGCGAGGACGGCATCAAGCTCATGCGCGCCGCACTTGCCGGATGAGGGCCGCCGACGGCATTCACGCCACGGCGCAAATGAGGGCTCAGAACCTCACTCGGATCCTCACATAGAGATTTGCGCCGAGGTCGGCGGCCGCGTTGGCGAGAGCGTCGGTGCCGGAGCGGTTCGGCAGCGCCCGGTCCGGCAGGGTCATCGGGTCGGGACCGGCTTCTCGCCCCGATAGTCATAGAAGCCGCGCTTGGTCTTGCGCCCGAGCCAGCCCGCCTCAACATATTTCACCAGCAATGGACAGGGCCGGTACTTGGAGTCGGCAAGCCCCTCGTGCAGCACTTGCATGACCGAGAGGCAGGTATCCAGCCCGATGAAGTCGGCAAGCTCGAGCGGGCCCATGGGATGATGGGCGCCGAGCCGCATGGCGGTGTCGATCGCCTCGACATTTCCGACGCCTTCGTAAAGCGTATAGATCGCCTCGTTGATCATCGGCAGCAGGATGCGATTGACGATGAAGGCGGGAAAGTCCTCCGACACCGCGATGGTCTTGCCGAGCTTGGTCACGAATTGCTTGGTGGCCTCGAAGGTCGCATCGCCGGTGGCGATGCCGCGGATCAGCTCGACCAGCTCCATCAACGGCGCCGGATTCATGAAATGGATGCCGATGAAGCGTTCCGGCCGGTCGGTCGAGGAGGCCAGCCGCGTAATCGATATGGAAGACGTGTTGGTTCCGAGAATGGCCTCCGGCTTGAGCAGGGGACAGAGGCTGGCGAAGATCGCGCGCTTGACCTCCTCCTTCTCGGTCGCCGCCTCGACGACGAGATCGCAGTCGGCCAACCGGTCAAGCGTATCGGCCGGCGTTATCCTGCCGAGCGCCGCCTGGCGTTCCTCGTCGGTGATGCGCTTGCGGCTCACCTGGCGGGCCAGGTTGCCGTGGATGGTCGCGATTCCGGCCCTGACGCGATCGGCCGCAACGTCGTTGAGCCTGACGTCGAATCCGGCAAGCGCGCAGACATGCGCAATGCCGTTGCCCATTTGACCGGCGCCGACCACGCCGACTTTCCTGATATTCAACGCCATGGCTCCCGTCTCATGTCACCTGTCGCCTTCGCGGGCGTACCCAGGAGGACGGATGTTCTACGCCGATCCGGCGGTCCGCGCCACCGGTGCGGCTAAAGCCCGCGCGTCGGCTATTTCCGGATTTTTCCCAGCTCCTGCGCGAGCTCGGGCAGCGCCTGGTAAAGATCGGCGACCAGACCGTAGTCGGCGACCTGGAAGATCGGCGCCTCCTCGTCCTTGTTGATGGCGACGATGACCTTCGAATCCTTCATGCCGGCGAGGTGCTGGATCGCGCCCGAAATGCCCACCGCGATATACAGCTCCGGCGCCACCACCTTGCCGGTCTGGCCGACCTGCCAGTCATTGGGCGCATAGCCGGCATCGACCGCGGCCCGCGAGGCGCCCATGGCGGCGCCGAGCTGGTCGGCCACCGGCTCGATATATTTGCTGAAGTTCTCGCGGCTCTGCATCGCGCGGCCGCCCGAGATGATGATCTTCGCCGAGGTGAGCTCGGGCCGATCGGTTTTCGACAGTTCCTCGCCCACAAAGGACGAGATCCCGGCATCGGGGGCGGCCGTGACGTCCTCGATCGGCGCCACGCCGCCGGCGCCCGCCGCCGCGAAGGTCGATGTGCGAACCGTGATGACCTTCACCTTGTCGCGCGAGCGCACGGTCTGCAGCGCGTTTCCGGCATAGATCAGGCGCTCGAACGTGTCCGGCCCGACCACCTTGACGATATCCGATATCTGCATGACGTCGAGCAGCGCGGCGACGCGCGGCATGAAGTTCTTGCCCGTGGTCGTCGCCGGCGCGACGATCGCCTCATAGGACGAAGCCAGCCCGACAATGAGGCTCGCCAGCGGCTCGGCCAGCAAATGCTCGAAGGCCGGCGCGTCCGCCAGCAGCACTTTCGCGACGCCGTCGAGCCTGGCGGCGGCTTCCGCGACGCCGCGCGCGCCCCGGCCGGCGACCAGCACGTGCACCGGCGCCGCCAGCGCCTTGGCGGCGGTCAGCGCCTTGGCAGTCGCGTCCTTGAGCGTCTTGTTGTCGTGCTCGGCAACGAGGAGAGTGGTCATGACAACACCCCCGCCTCGTTCTTGAGCCGCTCGACAAGCTCGGCCACCGACTTCACCTTCACGCCGGATTTGCGACCCGGCGGTTCCGCGGTCCTGATCACCTCGAGCCGCGGCGAAATGTCGACGCCGTAGCTTTCCGGCGTCTTCTCCTCGATCGGCTTCTTCTTGGCCTTCATGATGTTGGGCAGGCTGGCGTAGCGCGGCTCGTTCAGCCGCAGATCCGTCGTCACGATCGCCGGGCTCTTGAGCCGCAGCGTCTGCAGGCCGCCATCGACCTCGCGGGTGACCAGAACGCTGTCGCCCTCGATCACGAGCTTGGAAGCGAACGTGCCCTGCGGCCAACCGGTGAGCGCAGCCAGCATCTGGCCGGTCTGGTTGCAATCGTCATCGATCGCCTGCTTGCCCAGGATCACCAGGCCGGGCTTTTCCTGCTCGACGATGGCCTTGAGGATCTTGGCGACCGCGAGCGGCTCGACCGGCTTGTCCGTCTTGACCAGGATGCCGCGGTCGGCCCCCATGGCAAGCCCGGTGCGGATCGTTTCAGTGGCCTGGGCGGGGCCGATCGACACGCAGATGATTTCGCTCGCCTGCCCCTTCTCTTTCAAGCGAAGCGCCTCTTCGACGGCGATCTCATCGAAGGGATTCATCGACATCTTGACATTGGCGAGCTCGACGCCGGTCCCGTCGCCCTTGACGCGAATCTTGACGTTGAAGTCGACGACCCTTTTGACAGGCACCAGGATTTTCATGAATGCGTTCGCCCCACCGGATAATGCGGTTCGCGCACGCATTCGAACAATTGCACGCCGGGAAGCCGCATGAGAGGAAACAGCACCGCACCCGCCAGCATGCCGCCGAGATGGCACCAATAGGCGACGTCGCTCTTGCCGGTGGCCTCGAGATTCCACAGCTGCGTGAGCACGAAGGCGCCGATCACCCAGAAGGCGCTGATCCGCAGCGGGATGATCGAAACCAGGACCGTGACCTTGGCGCAGGGACGCCACATCACATAGGCGACGATGACGCCCGATATGGCTCCCGAAGCCCCGATCAGCGGCCCCGCAAAGGTCGGATCGCTGGCCACGAAGGCGAGCGCGCCGACGATGCCGCACAGGAGGTAGAAGAGGAGAAAGCGCCGCCGGCCGAGCGCCTCCTCGACATCATCGCCGAACACCCAGAGAAAGATCATATTGCCGAAAATGTGCGTCGCGTCGGCATGGATGAACATGTAGGTGACCAGCGTGAAGACCGGCGCCGGGGTGACTCCGCCCAGCAGCGCGGCCGGCGTCACCCCGAAGGCGACGGCGATGGCCTCGGTCTCGGCGTCGCTGCCGCCGAGCTCGACCAGAAACACCAGGACATTGGCCAGGATCAGCAGCCAGGTGACGATCGGCTTGACCGGCAGCTTGAACGGATTGTCGTCGTAAAGCGGCAACACCATGTCGGCTTACTCAGCGATTCTGGCCCGGCACCCACAGCACGTCGGCGGCGCCTTTGTCATTGGCAAATCGGGCGGCGACGAAGCAGAGGTCCGACAGCCGATTCACATATTTGATCGCCGCCGCCGTGACGCTTTCGCCCGGCCGGTCCTTGAGCTCGACCAACAGGCGTTCGGCCCGCCGGCAGACCGTGCGGGCGAGATGCAGATAGGCGGCGGCGGCGCTGCCGCCGGGCAGGATGAAGGATCGCAGCGGCTCAAGCTCGCCGTTGAACCGATCGATCTGGCGCTCGAGCCACTCGACCTGCGCGTCGGTGACGTCAAGCCGCGCCCCGCCCGGACCCTTGCCCTTGTCGGGCAGGCAGAGATCGGCCCCGACGTCAAACAGGTCGTTCTGAATCCGCGCCAGCACCGCGTCGAGCTCGGGATTTCCGGCCGCGTGCAGCCGCGCGACGCCGATGACCGCATTGACCTCGTCCACGGTCCCATAGGCGGCGACCCGCAAGTCGTATTTGGGTCGCCGTTCGCCGCTGCCCAGCGCGGTGCTGCCGTCGTCGCCGGTGCGGGTATAGATCCTGTTGAGGACGACCATCGGCTGCGCCTCACCCCCGCATGACCCAGATGGTCAGCATGATGATGATGAGGGCGATGAACTGCATCAGCACGCGCAGCCGCATCAGCCGTTGCGACAGGTGGGGCGAGCCGCCCCGCATCATGTTGACGAGACCGAGCAGCAGCACGATCGCGACCGCCCCGATCGCGACCGGCACCAGAACATGGGACATGAAGTCGGACATGGCGTGTCCTTAGCATCCCCCGCAGCGTGAGGCCATCGCGGCTGCAGTGATGCCGGCATGCAATCGTGCGGCCGCGACAATGGGGACGCTTGCCGCCTATATTGGGGCGCGGCGCTTGGCCGCGGCGCTGAACGGCCCGCGCCGGCAAGCCCCAAGAGCTTTGAGCGATCCGATGAAGCCGCGATCGCGCGGCCTTGACCGATGGGAGAGCCCGATGCCGAATGAAGCGCCGACCGGCTGGAAACCGCGCACCATCGCGGCGCAAGCGCTCGGGCTGGTCGAGCCCACCACCAAGGCGGTGGTGCCGCCCATCCATCTGGCGACCACCTTTGTGCGCGATCCGGACAATCAATACCGCGCTGGCTATGCCTATGGGCGGCCCGACAATGCCACCACGCGCCACGCCGAAGCCGTGCTCGCGGCCCTGGAGGAAGCCCACGAGGCGGCACTGTTCGGGTCCGGCATGGCGGCCGCCACCGCGATCGTGCTCGCGCTGCCGTCGGCCTCGCATATCGTCGCGTCGCAGGTGATGTATTGGGCGTTCCGGCATTGGCTCGCCACCGAAGCGCCGCGCCTGGGATACCGCGCGGACTTCGTCGACAGCACGGACCTCGCCGCGATGGCGGCGGCAATCAAGCCGGGATCGACCAAGCTCGTCTATATCGAGACGCCCGGCAATCCGCTGTGGACCATCAGCGACATCGCCGCGCTCGCCGACATCGCGCATGCGGCCGGCGCCCTCTTGGCCGTCGATTCGACCGTCGCAACTCCGGTTTTTACCCGCCCGCTGCGGCTCGGCGCCGATCTGGTCATGCATTCGGCCTCGAAATATCTCAATGGCCATTCCGACGTCATCGCCGGCGCCGTCGCCGCCGCCAGGCCGGGCGAGGCCTGGGAGCGGATCAAGACCATGCGCACGCAGCTCGGCGCCGTCGTCGGGCCGTTCGAGGCCTGGCTGCTGCTGCGCGGCATGCGCACGCTCGAAGTGCGGGTCAGGACGCAGGCCGCAACCGCCCTGCTGATCGCCACCCGCCTCGCCGGCCATGCGCGGGTCGCGCAGGTGCTCTATCCGGGCCTCGCCGCGCATCCTGGTCACGCCGTAGCGGCGCGCCAGATGAGCGGCGGATTCGGCGCGATGCTGTCGATCCGGGTCAAGGGCGGCGAAGGCGCCGCCATCGCGACCGCCGCCAAGGTGCGGCTGTGGAAACCCGCCACCTCGCTCGGCGGCGTCGAAAGCCTGATCGAGCATCGCGCCTCGGTCGAGGGGCCGCACTCGCCCTGCCCGCCCGACCTGCTGCGCCTCTCGGTCGGCCTGGAGGATCCCGACGATCTCATCGCCGATCTCGAGCGGGCGCTCGATGCGGCCCAAGGGGAAGCATGAGCGAACGCGCGCTGCCGTGACCTTGAACGACTGGCCGGACCAGACACGCTGGCCAACTTGCAACCGCTCCGGCGGTCGGCTTTATGTCGCCCGTCACGCCGACCGGCAGCCGCCAAATCAGCAGCCCGCAAAGAGGACGCAGATGATCGTCGATTTCCAGCACCATTTCACGCCGCGCGAGCTGATCAAGGAGGATCCGGGCAACCGCATGATCCTGCATTACGATGCGCAAGGCGCGCCGAGCTACACCATCCATTCGCTGCTCTATGATCTCGACGAGCACATCCGCATGATGGATCTGGCCGGCATCGATGCGGCCTGGCTCACCAGCGCGCAGGGCATGTGCGCCGATCTCGAAACCTCGCGCTTCATCAACAACAAGGCCAAGCAGGCGGAGCGCGACTATCCGGGGCGTTTCATCGGCGCGGCGCACGCCCATCCGCTCGGCGGCGCCGAGGCGATCAAGGAGCTCAACCGCTGCCGGCATGATCTCGGATTCCAGGGCGTCGTGATCACCTCGGAATGCGACGGCCTGTTTCTCGATAGTGCGCGTTTCGAGCCGTTCTGGGGCGAGGTCGCGCGGCTCGGAATGTTCGTCTTCGTGCACCCGGCGCTGAAGCTCAATTTTTCGCAACAGTTCGACGGCTTCGACACCGCGCGCTCGGTCGGCCGCGAATTCTCGCTGATCATGGCGGCGATCCGGCTGATCAATTCCGGCGTGCTCGATCGGCACCCGGAATTGACCGTGCACATGGCGCATCTTTCGGGCGGCATCGCCTCCATGCTGGGCCGCATCCGCTGCTTTCAGGACAAGGATTTCTGGGGCACCCGGGGCAACGCCCGCCACGGCATGACGCCGAGACACGATTTCGACCACTATATCCGCAATCGCCTGGTGTTCGACACCGCCGGCTTTGCCGGCGCCATTAGCTCGGTGCAGACCGGGCTGGTCGAGATTCCGCCCTCCCGGATCGTGTTCGCCACCGACTATCCGCAGGAGATCCGCCGGCGCGAGGTGGTGCGCGACTTCGTGCGCGATCTGCGCGCGCTCGGTCCGAGCGGCGAGCAGATCCTGTCGGGCAATGTCGGCAAATTGCTGAAGCAGCCCGCCGCGCCGGCGTGAAGCCGAGTTTCAGAGCGCGTAGGGTGGGGCGCTTCAATTCAGTTCGACCCATCCAACAATCGGCGGGCAATGAGCTTGCTTGGCTTTGTCATTGCCCTGGCGCCGAGTTTCAGTTCGAGCCGTCCAACAATCGGCGGGCAATGACTTGCGCCTGGATTTCCGCCGCGCCTTCGAAGATTGAGAGAATGCGGGCGTCGCAGAGCAGCCGCGAGACGGGAAATTCCAGCGCAAAGCCGTTGCCGCCGTGGATCTGCACCGCATTGTCGGCCGCCGCCCAAGCCACGCGGGCGGCCAACAGCTTGGCCATTCCGGCCTCGAGGTCGCAGCGGCGTCCGGAATCCTTCCGGCGCGCGGCGAAATAGGTGAGCTGGCGGGCGATCATGATCTCGGTCGCCATCATGGCGAGCTTGTCGGAGACGCGGGGAAAATCGACGATCGGCTGGCCGAACTGCCGGCGCTGCAGCGCATAGGCGAGCGCCTGCTCCAGCGCGGCCTGCGCCACCCCGATGGCACGCGCGGCAGTCTGAATGCGGGCCGATTCGAAGGTCTGCATCAATTGCTTGAAGCCGAGGCCTTCGACTCCGCCGAGCAGGTTGGCGGCCGGCACTTCGAAAGCGTCGAAGGCGATCTCGTATTCCTTCATGCCGCGATAGCCGAGCACCTCGATTTCAGTTCCCGACATGCCGGCCGCCGGAAACGGCTCTTCGTCGGTGCCGCGCGGCTTGGGCGCCAGCAGCATCGACAGTCCGCGATGGCCGCTCTCCTGCGGGTTGGTGCGCACCAGCAATGTCATCAGGTCGGCGCGCACCGGATGGGTGATCCAGGTCTTGTTGCCGGACACCTTGTAGGTATCGCCGTCGCGGACCGCCCTGGTCCGCAGCGAAGCCAGGTCGGAGCCGGTATTGGGCTCGGTGAACACCGCGGTCGGCAGCACTTCTCCGGACGCGAGCTTCGGCAGCCATTCGTCCTTCTGCGCCGCGGTGCCGCCGCTCAGGATGAGCTCGGCCGCGATCTCGTTGCGAGTCCCGAGCGAGCCGACCCCGATATAGCCGCGCGCCAGCTCCTCGGAGACGACGCACATCGATTCCTTGCCGAGCCCGAGGCCGCCATAGGCCTCCGGTATGGTGAGGCCGAACACGCCGAGCTCGGACATCTGCGCGATGATCTCGAGCGGAATGTAGCGGTTCGCGCGATGCCATTCCTGTGCCTGCGGCACGACCTCGCTGTCGGCGAACCTGCGCATCTGCTCGCGGATCGACGCGAGCGTCTCATCGAGACCGCAGTCCCCGACGGTGGCGTCGTGGTGGCTTGCCATCAATTCGGTCAGGCGCGCGCGCCGCTGCTCATTGCCGGCGGTGAAGAATTCCCCGAACGGGCCGGCCATGCGGCGCTCGACCGCGGCGGCCGACACTCCCATATCGGCGGGTCGCGCGATCTCGCCTTGGCTCATGGGAATGCCGCCGGCGATCTGGGCGAGATATTCGCCAACCCCGATCTCGACGATGAGCTGCTCGAGCTCGCCAAAGCGGCCGGCCTCGCGCATGCGCTCCGCATAGACGCAGAGCTGGCGCACCGCTTCCACATAGGTGGCGAGCCAAGCCAGCGCATGGGTGGCACGCTGCTCCCGGTCGAGTAACCGATCCACGGGCTGGTTGTCCTTGGAGACCCGCGCTTGTACCGCCCGGGTCGCATCCTGGAGCACGCCTTCGGCAGCCCGGACGGCTTCCCGGGTCAAGCTCGCGAGGTCGGGTCCGGCTTCGCGACGGGCGGCCCCTGGCAGCATGGTTCATTCTCCATGGGCGGCGGCGCGGCCGGCCGCGATTCCGATTGGTGCAATGCACAAATTCTACACGGTTGCGAAGCAAATGCCATGGCACGGCGAGCGTTCCGGCGAATTTCCGCGCCGGCGCAGACCGCTTCCGGCTTTGCCATGCGGAACCTGGCAATAGCTGGCGCGAAGCTCACTTGGCGGATGACCGGGATTTGCGTTGTCGCATTTTCGAACGGAAAAGCGGATTCCATCCCCGCCGGAGCTTATCATCGGGCCGGCCTGGGGCCGGACCCGTTGGCGAGGGCGGGCCTTCCCTGAAAATGCTCTGTTGGGGTCATTCCATGCGGCGTGCATTCGCGATCGTGCTCGATGCCTTTCATCGCTTTCTCCAAGATGACGGATGGGCGGTGGCGAGCTACATCGCGCTCGCGACCCTGATGGCGCTGTTTCCGTTCCTGATCCTGGTCACCGCGCTCGCCGCCTTCCTCGGCGCCCAAAATCTCGCCGACGAGGTGGCCAACCTGCTGCTCGACACTTGGCCGAAAGAAGTCGCCGAGCCGATCGCGCGGGAGGCGCATCGGGTGCTCACGACCACGCGCGGTGACGTGCTGACCGCCAGCGCGGTGTTCTCGGTCTATTTCGCATCGAGCGGAGTCGAGAGCCTGCGCATCGGTCTCAATCGCGCCTATGACGTGCGGGAGACGCGGAACTGGCTGCTGCTGCGCCTCGAATCGATCGCCTATGTGCTGGTCGGCGCGCTGACGTTGCTGGCGCTTGCTGTTCTGGTCGTGCTGGCCCCGCTCCTGATCGCGACCGCGCTCAAATATGCGCCCTGGCTCGCGCCGCTCGAAGCGACCTTCACCTTCGTCCGCTTTGCGGTGGCGACCAGCGTGATCACGGTGGCGCTCCTCGTCGTGCACAAATGGCTGCCGGCCGGACATCGGCAATTCCACGAAATCGTGGTCGGCATCCTGGCGACGCTGATCCTGTGGCTCGCCGGCGGCATCGTATACGGCCGCTATCTCGAGGAGTTTGCCTCGAGCTACGTCACCTATTATGCGGGCCTTGCCTCGGTGATGATGGCGCTGGTCTTCCTCTACCTGACCGCGTCAATCTTCATGTATGGCGGGGAGCTCAATTCCGCGATCTGCCGGTGGCGCGGCCCGGAGCACGCGGGCGGCGAGGCGGCGCCGCGCGCCGACTAGCCGCCGCCCGCCGCCTCCACCGTATCTTCGAGGTTGTGCAGCCCGCCGCGCGGCGCATTGACCAGCACCGCCATATTGCCGGGCGGATGCTGGTTCTTCCACATCTTCATGTGCGCGAGCGCGATCTCGTTCCAGGGCCAGACCGCGCTCATGCACGGGTCGACGCGGCGGTCGAGCACGAACTGGTTGGCGGCGCTCGCCTGCTTGAGGTGCGCGAAATGCGAGCCCTGGATGCGCTTCTGCCGCATCCAGACATAGCGCGCGTCGAAAGTGATGTTGTAGCCGGAAGTGCCGGCGCAGAACACCACCATGCCGCCGCGCTTGGCCACCAGGCAGGAGACCGGGAACGTCTGCTCGCCCGGATGCTCGAACACGATATCGACATCGCGCTTGTCGGTGATGTCCCAGATCGCCTTGCCGAAACGGCGCGCCTCCTTGACCCATTCGTTGTACTGCGCCGAATTCACCGCCGGCAGCTGGCCCCAGCAACGGAATTCCTTGCGGTTGATCACGCCTTTGGCGCCGAGGCCGAGCACGAAGTCGCGCTTGCTCTCATCCGAGATGATGCCGATGGCGTTGGCGCCGGAGGCGGAGGCCAGTTGCACCCCGAAGACGCCGAGGCCGCCGCTCGCGCCCCAGACCAGCACATTGTCGCCGGGCTTGAGGGTGTGCGGCGGATGGCCGAACAGCATGCGATAGGCGGTGGCCAGCGTCAGCGTGTAGCAGGCCGATTCTTCCCAGGTCAGGTGCTTCGGCTTCACCATGAGCTGGCGCGATTGCACGCGGCAGAACTGGGCAAACGAGCCGTCCGGGGTCTCGTAGCCCCAGATGCGTTGTGAGGGCGACAGCATCGGGTCGCCGCCATTGCAGTCCTCGTCGTCGCCGTCGTCCTGATTGCAATGGACGATGACCTCGTCGCCCACTTTCCAGCGCCTGACCTTGGCTCCGGCCGCCCAGACCACGCCGGCAGCGTCCGAGCCCGCGATGTGAAAGGGATGCTTGTGGATGTCGAGGACCGAGACCGGCTGGCCGAGCGCCGCCCAGATGCCGTTGTAGTTCACGCCGCCCGCCATGACGTGCACCAGCACTTCGTCGTCGCGGATCGGCCAGGTCGGCACCACCTCGACCTGCATGGATTGTTCCGGCGGGCCCAGCCGTTCCTTGCGGATGGCCCAGGCATGCATGCGTTCGGGCACGTGGCCGAGCGGCGGGATTTCTCCGATCTGGTAGAGATCCTTCAACACCGGCGGCGTGGTGGTCCGCTGCGCGACAGCCGACATGCCCGATCCTCCCGCGGCGCACCAGGAAGCCCCGACCTGGATTGATCGATAGTCTGCCGCAGTCTATGCTGCGCTGCAACAGGAACGTCGATACACCCCTCGACGTTCCAGCTGGCGAAACACCGGCGGATACGCTCGGCCCGATGAGCGCGCGAATGATGGGGATGATTGCCGACTCGATGCCAGAGCTGGCAGAGCGCGGCTGACACATCGGCGGTGCCCGAATATCCTGGGTTGTTGCAACGCAAAGCCGCGGGCACCGCAAAGCGCCGGCGGCCGCATCCAGAGGGGTAGGGTCATCATGTTCACCACCAACAGTCTGGTCGTCATTCTGATCGTCGGTCTCATTGCCGGCTGGCTCGCCGGCCAGATCATGCGGGGCAGCGGCTATGGCATCATCGGCGACATCATCATCGGCATCATCGGCGCGTTCATCGGCAATTGGCTGTGGGGTGTGCTTCGTCTTCCGGCGATCGGAAACTTCTGGATCAGCGCCATCGCGATCTCGACCGTCGGTGCTCTCTTTCTCTTGTTCATCCTGAGGCTCATCAGACGCTAGCGGACAGAGGCCGGCTGCCGGGGGCCGGGCGGATCGGAGACGGATGCGCGACAAGCCCTGGATTTTCCGCACCTATGCGGGCCACTCGACGGCACCGCAATCGAATGCGCTCTATCGCCGGAACCTCGCCAAGGGACAGACCGGCCTCTCGGTCGCCTTCGACCTGCCGACGCAGACCGGCTACGACAGCGATCATCCGCTGGCGCGCGGCGAGGTCGGCAAGGTCGGGGTGCCGATCTCGCATCTCGGCGACATGCGCACCTTGCTCGACGGCATCCCGCTCGGCGAGATGAACACGTCGATGACCATCAATGCGACCGCCGCGTGGCTGCTCGCGCTCTATGTCGCGCTTGCCGACGAGCGCGGCGTCGCCCGCGCCGCGCTGCAGGGCACGACCCAGAACGACATCATCAAGGAATATCTGTCGCGCGGCACCCACGTCTATCCGCCGGCGGCCTCGATGCGGCTGATCAAGGACACGATCGTGTTCGCGACCGGCGAAATGCCGAAATGGAACCCGACCAACATCTGCTCGTATCATCTGCAGGAGGCGGGAGCGACGCCGGTGCAGGAGATCGCCTTCGCGCTCGCCAATGCGATCGCGGTGCTCGACACGGTGAAAGCATCCGGCGAGATCGAGCCCGCGGCCTTCGGCGAGGTGGTCGGCCGCATTTCGTTCTTCGTCAATGCCGGCCTGCATTTCATCACCGAAATATGCAAGATGCGCGCCTTCGTGCAGCTGTGGGACGAGATCACGGCGACGCGTTACGGCGTGCGCGATCCCAAGCAGCGCATGTTCCGCTACGGCGTGCAGGTCAATTCGCTCGGGCTGACCGAGCAGCAGCCGGAAAACAATGTCGCCCGCATCCTGATCGAGATGCTGGCGGTGACGCTCTCCAAGAATGCGCGGGCGCGCGCGGTGCAGCTTCCGGCCTGGAACGAGGCGCTCGGCCTGCCGCAGCCGTGGGATCAGCAATGGTCGCTGCGCCTGCAGCAGATATTGGCCTATGAGACCGATCTCCTGGACTATGGCGACATTCTCGACGGCTCGCCCGAGATCGCCTTCAAGGTGGCGGAGCTGGCGCGCGAAGCCAAGCAGGAGCTCGCCCATATCGAGGGTCTGGGCGGCGCGGTGGCGGCCGTCGACCAGGGCTACATGAAGCAGCAACTGGTGGAATCCAACACCCGCCGCGTCGAGGCGATCGAGCGCGGCGAGCGGATCGTGGTCGGCGTGAACCGTTTCATCGAGACCGAGCCTTCGCCGCTCGCGGATGCGGCCGACGCCATCCTGACGGTCTCCCCGCAGGCCGAAGCCGATCAGATCGAGCAGCTCAAGGCCTGGCGGGCGGCGCGCGACGGCCATGCGGTCGCGGCGGCGCTCAAGGAGCTGCGCGCCTGTGCCCGCGACGGCCGCAACATCATGCCGCCCTCGATCGCCTGCGCCAAAGCCGGCGTCACCACCGGCGAATGGGCGTTCGCGCTGCGCGAGGCGTTCGGGGAATATCGGGCGGCGACCGGGGTTGGGCGCGCGGTGCGCAACGACAGCGCCGGCCTCGACGACATTCGCGCCGATGTCGATCGCCTCTCGCGCAAGCTCGGCCGCCGCCTGAAGTTCCTGGTCGGCAAGCCCGGCCTCGACGGCCATTCCAACGGCGCCGAGCAGATTGCGGCGCGGGCGCGCGATTCCGGCATGGACGTGGTCTACGAGGGAATCCGGCTGACGCCGGCCGAGATCGTGGCGGCGGCGCGCCAACAAGGCGCCCATGTGGTCGGGCTCTCGATCCTGTCCGGATCGCATCTGCCGCTGGTGAAGGAAGTCGTCGCCCGCATGCAGGAGGCCGGGCTTGACGAGATTCCGGTGGTGGTCGGCGGAATCATCCCGCCGGAGGACGCCAGCCTGTTGAAGGCGGCCGGCGTGGCCGCCGTCTACACGCCCAAGGACTTCCAGATCAATCGCATCATGGCCGACCTGATACGAATCGTAGACACGGCTGCCGGTTGACGGAGCGGAAACCGGAGCCCCTGACAGCGCTCCTTGCGGGTCTCTTGGCGGGGCCGGTGATTTGCTGGAAGGTTGTTACGCAATTGCAACAGATCGCCAAAACATCAAGTTTTTTCAACAAGTTGGACTGCACCAAAATTCGCAGGCGGGCGGCTTCCGCAACCCGCCGCCGATGCGCGGCGCTTGACAAAGGGCCGCGCCAAAGCCGACTCTCGCACTCGAATTTGACGGGGGGTATGGGCAGCAGCGCCGCACACGCAAGTGGGCGGCGTTTGCTTTTGACGATTCTCCGTTGTCATCGTCCGCCAAAGCGGACCCTCCAGCAGCCACCGATGTTTCGATGAAAAACTGGCGTTTGCGAGTACTGGATGCCCCGCCTTCGCGGGGCATGACAGGTCGGGGATTGTGGGACGCCGCATGAATTCGATAGCTCACGCGCGCGTGGCCAGGGACACGAGCAGGCGCGTGAGCGCCGCCGGGCTGATGGGCTTGACCAAGTATCCGTCCATTCCGGCGGCGCGGCCAGCCGCTTCGTCGGCGGCATTCGCGCGGCCTGAAATGCCGATGAGCACGATGCCGCCGGCGGGACGCTCGAGGGCGCGGATGCGCCGGGTCGCCTCGAGCCCGTCGAGGCCCGGCAAGGTCACATCCATCAGCACCACGTCATAGCGGCCGCGCGCCGCGGCCTCGACCGCGGCGGTGCCGGTGCCGACGAAATCGGCACGGTGGCCGAGCTCGGTGAGAATCGTGTTGAGCACGACGCGACCATAGGGATTGTCCTCGGCGCACAGAACATTCAGCGGGCGCAGCGGCGCCGTGGCGCGCGCCGCCGAGGGGCTTTCGCGGTCGGCTGCGTCGGCCGCCTCCGCCACCTGATCGAAGGTCGCGGTCAGCCGGAAGCGCGTGCCGCCGCCGGGCTGGCTGGTGACCGTGAGATCGCCGCCCATGGCCTTGGCGATGCGCTTGACGAAGGCAAGACCCAGGCCGGCGCCGCCAAAGCGGCGCGCGGTCGCGTCGCTGGCCTGGCCAAAGGGCCGGAACAGCCGCCTGATCTCGGCGGCCGCAAGGCCGATGCCGCTGTCGGATACGGTGAAGGCGAGGCGCACGCGGCCGCGCGCAGCCTTTTCGCCGGCCACGTCGAGCGCAACGCGGCCGCGCTCGGTGAACTTGACCGCGTTGTCGATCAGGTTTTCGAGCGCGCCACGCAAGCGCAGTGGATCGCCGATCACCGCCTCCGGCAGATCGGCCGCGATGGCGACCTCGGCCGCAAGGCCCTTGGCGTCGGCGCGCGCGGTGAGCGAGACGCCCAGCGCCTGCGCCAAACGGCGCGGACGGATCAGCTCGCGCCGCAGGACCAGCCCCTTGGCATCGGCGCGCGCCGCATCGACGATGAGCGAAGTGAGCATGGCGAGGTGCTCGGCCGTGCTCTTGATCGCGGCCGCCCAGCCCCGTTCGCGCTCGCCGAGCTCGGAGGTGGCGAGGAGCTCGCCCAGCGCCAGGATGCCGGTCAGCGGCGTGCGAATCTCATGGGCAAGCTCCGCCAGCGTCGCCTCGATGGCGCGCCAGGGCGACGCGCTCGCCCGCCGCCGCCGCACGGCGCGCTTGCCTCGACGCGTCCGCTTGGCGGACGGCGTTGCTTTCCTTGCTGGCATGGACGCGTTCCCGCCGCAGAATGTCACGAAGCGAACAACGGGGCCATATTCATTCGTCAGCGGAAATCATCATTCGAGGCCGACCATCCGCCTGATTTCGGCGGCGGTGACGCCGTCTTGCCGCAGCGAGTGCAGCGCCGTCGCCTGCGTGGATTTCGATAGCTTGCGGCCGGCGGCGTCGAGCACCAGACGATGGTGATGATAGACCGGCACCGGCAAGTGCAAGAGCGCCTGCAGCAGGCGGTGCACGCCGGTCGACCAGAACAGGTCGCGCCCGCGCACCACGCGGGTCACGCCCTGGCGCGCATCGTCGATGACGACCGAAAGATGATAGCTCGCCGGCGCCTCCTTGCGCCCCAGCACCACGTCGCCCCAGCGCGCCGGCGCCGCCGCCACGGTCCCGGTCTCGCCGTCCGGGCCCGCTCCGGTCTCGGTCCAGGTCAAGCTTGATTTCAAGGCACCGGCGCGCGCGATGGCGGCCGCCATGTCGAGGCGCAGCGCATGGGGTTCGCCGGCCGCGACGCGGCGGGCTCGCTCGGACCGCGACAGCGCCGCCGCGGTGCCGGGATAGAGCGGCGCGCCGTCGGGATCGCGCGGCCAGGTTCCCGGCGTTGCGGAAACCAGCCCGGCGATCTCGGCCCGGCTCTCGAAGCTCGGATAGACGAGACCCTCCGCCTCGAGGCGCGCAAGCGCCGCCCGATATTCGTCCAAATGCTCGCTCTGGCGCTCAACCGGGCCGTCCCAGCTGATGCCGAGCCAGCTCAGATCTTCGTAGATCGCGGTCTCGAACTCGCTCCGGCAGCGGGCGCGGTCGATATCCTCGATGCGCAGGAGAAAGCGCCCGCCGGCTGCGCGCGCCAGATCGAAATTCATCAGCGCGGAAAGCGCGTGGCCGAGGTGCAGATAGCCGTTCGGGCTCGGCGCGAATCGGCAGACCAGGGAGCTCATCGGCGATCAAGCACGCTCATCAATGACGCTGAAGGAGAAAACGGTTGCGCCAGCCGCGCATTTGTAGATGCTTCGCGGATGACTTTCTACATTCACAGCGAAGCCGATCTCGACCGCGCGATTGCCGGGCTGATCGCGGCCGATCCGCGCTGGCGCGACGCGCTGGCGGCGGCCGGACGTCCGACGCTGCGGCGCCGGGCGGACGGATTTGCCGGCCTTGCTTCCATCGTGGTGTCCCAGCAGCTCTCGACCGCGAGCGCCAGAGCCATCTGGGACCGGCTCGAAGCCGCGTTGCATCCCTTGAGTCCGCAGACGGTGCGGCGCGCCCGCACCGCCAAGCTTGCGCGCGCCGGCCTGTCGGGCTCCAAGATCGCGACCCTCAAGGCAATCGCGCGCGCGATTGATCGCGGCGAGCTCGATCTGGCGACGCTCGGCGAGCTGCCGGCCGACGAAGCGCATCGGCGATTGACCGCCATCCACGGCATCGGGCCCTGGACGGCCGACATCTACCTGTTGTTCTGCCTCGGTCATGCGGATGCCTGGCCGGCGGGCGATCTCGCTCTGCAGGAGGCGGCGCGGCTGCTGCTCGGCTTGCGGGCGCGGCCTTCGAGCCGGGAGATGGGGCCGCTCGCCGAACCGTGGCGGCCCTGGCGCGGCGCGGCCGCATACATGTTGTGGACCTACTACCGCGCCATCAAGCAGCGCGACGGTGCCGCCATCGCGCCCACCAAGTCAGCCCGGAGCGCGTGATGGGCGCCGAGCTTGACGGTCCGCGGCTCGAGCCGCAAGCCGGCGGCGCGGCCCGCCAGCTGGTGGCGTTCCTGCACGGCTACGGGGCCGACGGCAACGACCTGATCGAGATCGGCCGCGCCTGGCAGCCGCTCCTGCCCCATTGCGCCTTCGTCTCGCCGCACGCGCCGGAGCCGTGCGGCCAGGCACCGGTCGGGCGGCAGTGGTTTCCCCTCACCTTTCGGGATCCGAACGAGCGCTGGATCGGCACCAACAAGGCGGCGCCGGTCCTCGAGCGCTTTCTCGATGCCGAGCTGGCCCGCCGGGCGCTGCCGCCTTCGGCGCTGGCCCTGGTCGGCTTCAGCCAGGGCACCATGATGGCGCTGCATGTGGGGCTGCGGCGGCCGACGGCGCCGCGCGCCATCATCGGCTATTCCGGATTGCTGGTCGAACCGCCGCAGGCGCAGGCCGAAAAGTTCGTGGCCGGGATCAAATCGCGCCCGCCGGTCCTGCTGGTTCACGGCGACCGCGACGAGCTCATTCCGGTGCAGGCCCTGTTCCATGCCGCCAACGGCCTTGCGGCGCTCGGGGTGCCGGTCGCATGGCACATTTCGGCCGGCATCGGCCACGGCATCGATCAGGACGGGTTGCGCTACGGCGGGGAGTTCCTGAGGCAGAGGATGGAGGACGGATGACAGACGACGGAGGACAGACAGTAGAAAATAAGTAAACCGAAGATGAAGTGTCGAATCGCTTCGCCGGCTACCCTGTTCTGTCCTCTGTCGTCCGTCCTCTGCCCCCTGCCTCCCGCTTCACAATCCTGTCACGCTCCCTTATAAACTACGGCCGCAGCTGCGGCGGGCGGCACCAGGAGGTCGAGGAACGCTGTCGTGAACGTGCATGTCTCGCCTTCGGGCTGGCCGGCCCTCGTGCTCAATGCCGATTTTCGGCCGCTCAGCTATTACCCGCTGTCGCTGTGGTCATGGCAGGACGCCATCAAGGCCGTGTTCCTGGAGCGGGTGAATATCGTGGCGCAGTACGACCGCGCCGTGCACAGCCCGAGCCTGGAGATGAAGCTGCCGAGCGTGGTTTCGCTCAAGACCTTCGTGAAGCCCGCCACCCAGCCCGCCTTCACCCGCTTCAACGTGTTCCTGCGCGACAAGTTCTGCTGCCAATATTGCGGCTCGCGCGAGGACCTGACGTTCGATCACCTGCTGCCGCGCTCGCGCGGCGGGCATACGACCTGGATCAACGTGGTGGCGGCCTGCTCGCCCTGCAATCTCATGAAGGGCAACCTGACCCTGACCGAGGCCAAGATGTGGCCCGCCCAGATGCCGTTCCAGCCAAGCGTGCACCACCTGCACCGCAACGGCCGGCTGTTCCCGCCGAACTATTTGCACGAGAGCTGGCTCGACTATCTCTATTGGGATACCGAGCTCGATCCATGATGGAACCGAGAGCGCGGGCGATCTTGTAGGGTGGGCAACGCGCCACCCCGCAGTGTCAACCACGCGTCCTGGCGCAGCGGCGCGTTGCCCACGCGGTCGGGCCTCGCGGTGAAGGCACGTGGGCAAAATTGCGCAAGGCCATGCGACAATGACCGCGGTGCCGGGCAATTTCGCCCACCCTACGCCGCCCGCGTTTGCTTGAGGCCGGCCCAGAAACCCCATCCGGCGATCGCCGCCAGCGCCAGCGAGATCAGGGCGTCATAGCCGGCGAGCGAGAGCCCGAGAAAACGCCAGGCCGCGTCGTCGCAGCGCGCCACGTGGATCGATTGCAAGTCCCGCAGCAGGTTGCCGGCGCCGAGGCTGTCGAGCGGACCGGAGCAATCCCGCGGGCCCGGCCACCATTTCCACTCGACGCCGGCGTGATAGGCGCTGAGCCCGGTATTCCAGAGCATTCCGGCCGCGATCGCGAACAGGGCGAGCAGCAGCACCTTGCGCGAAGCCCCGACCGATTCGCCGAGCACGACCAGCACCGCCAACGGAATGCCGAAGTAATAGACATAGCGCTGCTCCAGGCAGAGCGGGCAGGGCATATAGCCCAGGACATACTGGAAAAACCAGGCGCCCAGGATCGTGGCCGATCCCCCGACCGCGACGGCGATCGCGGCGCTCGCGATCGGCCGCGCCTGCAGGGCTTCGGCGCAGGATTGGGGCAGCCAACGGGACTGAAGCTTCGCGTCCATGCCTTGCTGTCCAGATTTCGGCCACAAGCCCTCGCCGACAAGCGTTCCAGGGCTGCAACCAGTCCTTGGCCGGGGCGACGTCGCGCCCCGATCCGCCGCAATTCTTATCACCAAATCATTGTGTTGGAACCGCGACACAAAATGTTGACCCGAAGCCGTCGCCCACTATGATCCGCCCGCCTGCCCCTGTGGCGGAATTGGTAGACGCGCCTGACTCAAAATCAGGTGGTGGAAACATCGTGCTGGTTCGAGTCCGGCCAGGGGCACCAAGGCATTTGCGGCGGCAAGACGGGCATTAATGCGGGCACCAGCCCGCGCAGCGGCGCGATCCGGCAGCCGTGCCTGACTTTTCAGTCATGGTTGAATGCACTGTCACCGTAATTCTGTGACGCTTCAAGCCGCACCGCTCGCGAGCAGAGGCTCGTAGTCTGGTCGCTTCAGCATGGTATGAAGCTGACGCCGGCGGATACCCATGTTGCCGCCACCGAAGCTCGGAAGAGCCAGCGCGTCCTGGAGAAGGCGTCCCAGCGGTGCTTCATGATCGTAGCTGTCGATGCCGACGACGCGCATTAGATCGGTGATGACACGAACGGCCGTTTCGGAGCCGTAGATTTTGGCCTGGATGGCAAGTTCATCAGCGGCAGGTGACTGCGTGTCGACGGCGTGGCATGCGCGCCAGCTCAGATACCGCACGGCTTCGATCGCCATTTTTGCATCGGCTAAGGCATATCCTACGGCTTGATGCTCGATGATCGGATGAATGCCGCCGCGCCGTTCGGTCCGAGCGAAGCGCAACGCAAAGCCGAAGGCCGCCCGCATGAGTGCCACGCCGAGAATTCCGACCAATGCCGCCGTGCCGGTAAAGCTGGCGGCGGTCAGAGCGAGACCGTCACCTTCCTTACCGAGCAGATTGTTTCGTGGCGTCGAGACATTCTCGAAGCTAAACAGCGGAGTGAGGTGCGCACGGTGACCTACCGAATCGATTGCGCGTTCGAAGACGATACCGCGAGCAGGTCGTTCAACCACAATGACAGAAATGGCTTTCTCCGGCGGGGCTTTGGTGTCGGTCCGGCACACAACGCATAGAACATCGGCTCCTTTACGATCCCACCCGGTCGCGGAGGACACCCATTTTTTCTGGCCATTGATGATCCAGTCGTCGCCCTTTAGATTGGCGACGGTGCGAACGCCTTCGCCCGGCAACGGAGCGGCGGCGTTGGCGCTGCCGCCCGGTTCGCTGGAGCAAAACCCAGCTAAAGGCGCTCCACTCGTCTTTAAGAACGGCCTCACCAATCGGCCAGCCTGCTCCGGCGTGCCTGCAAGCAAGATCGGCAAGAGACCGAGCACAGTCCCCAACATCGTCAAGGTGATGCTCGCATTTACGCTATAGAACTCCTCGGCCATGATGGCCATGTCGATCAGGCCGGCGTTCTCGCCGCCCGCAGGTTGCGGAATGCATTTCCTCAAAAAGCCCGCGACCACCATGGCTTCGTACACGGGCCTGGTCGCAAGGAATCGCTCCTCCGCCGTCGGCAGCAACTCGGCCGCCCTCGCCCCCGCAAGCACCTCTAACGCAAACCGGCGGGATTCAAGCTGGAGCTCACGTTGCTGTGGCGTTAGCGTAAAGTCGATTGCCATGGAAACTTTCCTGACTTTGATAGATCCTGTCTATTGCGTAATCCGTCTCAAACAGTTCAACGAGACGGCGGTCGGGGCCACATTCTCGCGCCTCCTACTGGCAGCCGGCGGACCAGCCGCCGTCGACATGAAGGATCTCACCGGTGACGAACGCCGCCTTCTCCAGATACATCACGGCGTCGGTGACCTCCTGAATCTCACCCATTCGGCCCATCGGCTGCAACCCGCTGAGAAAGCCGTACGCCTCCGGCGAATGCATCGGCGTCTTGATCGCGCCCGGCGAGACGGCGTTCACCCGAACGTGACGGCTGGCATATTCGATCGCGAGCGAGCGCGTGATCGCGTTGAGCCCGCCTTTGGTCAGCGCGGCAAGCGCGGCCGGCAATGATGCCACCGGCTGCTCAGCAATCGTTGTCGTGATGTTGACGATGTGGCCCGAGCCCGTCCGCAGCATGCAGGCTGCGGCCTTCTGCGACAAATGAAAGAATCCCGCGAGATTTACCGCGATCATCGTTGCGAAGTCCTTTTCCGAATACTCGGTGAAA
>DASXXS010000251.1:0-1885 GCA_036502925.1 Xanthobacteraceae bacterium | reverse complement strand
CGCCGGGACCGGGCGGCGCGTGACCCTGTTCAACTGCTTTGTCATGGGCAATGTCGAGGACGATCTCGGCGGCATCTTCAGTCACCTGCGCGAGGCCGCTCTGACCATGCAGCAAGGTGGCGGCATCGGCTACGACTTTTCTTCGCTCCGGCCCAAGGGCGCACCGGTCAGAGGCGTCGGCGCCGATGCCTCGGGGCCACTCTCGTTCATGGATGTCTGGGACGCGATGTGCCGCACGATCATGTCCGCCGGCGCCCGCCGTGGCGCGATGATGGCGACCTTGCGATGCGACCATCCCGACATCGAAGCCTTCGTTGCCGCCAAGCGCGAGCCCGGCCGGTTGCGCAACTTCAACCTCTCGGTCCTGGTCAGCGACGCCTTCATGGCGGCGGTCGAACGCGACGATGACTGGCCACTCGTCTTCGCGGGGCAGGTGTTCCGCACCGTCCGCGCCGGAGCACTGTGGGACGGCATCACGCGGGCCACCTACGACTGCGCCGAGCCGGGTGTGATCTTTATCGACCGGATCAATGCCCGCAACAACCTTGCTTATTGCGAGACAATCACCGCGACCAACCCCTGCGGCGGGGAACCGCTGCCGCCCTATGGCGCCTGCCTGCTCGGCTCCATCAACCTGGCACGGCTGGTTCGCCAGCGCTTTACACCCAATGCCCGCATCGATGAGGAAGAGCTCGCCCGGCTCGTGGGCGTCGCCGTGCGCATGCTGGACAACACGATCGACGCCTCCCGCTTCCCGTTGGAGGCGCAACGGCAGGAGGCTCGTGCGAAACGCCGCATCGGCCTCGGGATGACGGGCCTGGCCGGTGCGCTGATCATGACCGGCCTGCGTTACGGCTCGCCCGAAGCGGCCGCCCAGGCCGAGCGATGGGCCGGGCGCATCAGCCATGCCGCCTACCGCACCTCTTGCGACCTTGCGGTCGAGAAGGGACCCTTCCCGCTGTTCGACAGGGAGGCCTACCTTGCGGGCGAAACAGTCAGCGCGCTGCCGGATGATATTCGGGAGCGGATCGCGGCCGGCGGCATCCGCAATGCGCTCCCGACCTCGATCGCTCCGACCGACACGATCTCCCTGTTTGCGGATAACGTCTCCAGCGGCATCGAGCCGGTATTTGCGCTGAGCTACACGCGCAGGGTCCTGCTGCGGGACGGTTCCACACTCCAGGAAGAAGTGTCCGATTACGCGCTGCGGCGCTTCCGCGACCAGTTCGGCCGCGATGCGCCGCTGCCGGAACCCTTCGTCACCGCGCACGACCTTACACCCGCCGAGCACATCCGCATGCAGGCGGCCGTGCAGCGCCACGTCGACAGCGCTATCTCGAAGACGGTGAACCTGCCTGAAGACATGCCGTTCGAGGCATTCCAGCATGTCTATTGGGACGCCTACAGGAGCGGCTGCAAGGGCTGCACGACCTACCGGCCCAACCCAGTCACTGGAGCTGTGCTTGAGGCCAACAGGGTCGAGGCCACGGCAGCGCCTCCAACAACCATCCAGTCGCCGGTGGGCCTGCTCGTCCGCTCGGAGAAGCTCGCCGGTGCCACCTACAAGCTGCGCTGGCCGGACAGCGAGCACGCATTCTATGTCACCATCAACGATGTCGAGACCGACGGGATACGGCGCCCGTTCGAGGTCTTTATCAACTCGAAGAACCTCGAGCACTATGCGTGGGTCGTGGCACTGACCCGCATGATCAGCGCCGTCTTCCAGCGCGGCGGGGATGTGTCGTTTGTAGCCGACGAGCTGAAGCAGGTATTCGATCCGCGTGGCGGCCAATGGGCCGACCGCCGCTATGTGCCGTCGCTGGTGGCTGCGATCGGCGAGATCCTCGAGCGCCACATGATCGAAACCGGGTTCCTGCCGCTTGCG
>DASXXS010000250.1:0-6566 GCA_036502925.1 Xanthobacteraceae bacterium | reverse complement strand
ATAGCCGTCGGGCGCGGTGAAATAGACCATGTCCTCGAAGATCGCCGGGACCTTCGAGCGCGACAGGTTGGCGGGGCGGATTTTCGTCGCCATGTCCTTGGGATAATCGCGCTTGTATTCCCAGATTTCATCGCCCGTGGTTGCGTCGATGGCGAGCAGATTGGCGCCCGGCTCGATCATGTACATCACGCCATCATGGACCAGCGGCGTCGATTCCTGCGTGCCCGGCGGCAAGCCGCGCGAGAACGCCATTTGCAACTTCGCGACATTGCTTTTGTTGATCTGATCGAGCGGGCTGTAGCGCTGCTCGTCGTAGGTCCGGCTGATCTGCAGCCAGTCCGCCGCCGGCGGATTGACCAGCATGTCTTGCGTTACCGGCCGGTAGTCGGCGGCGCGCGCGCCCGCGCCCGCGCCCGATAGAGCCGCGAGCAGGGCCGCAGCGGCCACGCAGACATTACGCTGAAAGGCGCTCATCAAATCCTCCCTGAACAGTCGCGCTCGAATTTTCCCGGCCGTGCGCCGGGCGCGCTTGAGAATTAAGCCGGGATCGCCCCGCTGAGCCCCCAGCCGGGGTGAATATTCGCGCTTTCCCGGCCTTCCTGCAAGGAAGACGCCGGATGCTGACCGCTACCGTCACCTCCCATTGCCGATGATCGCCGAACGGCAGCCTTTGGCCCATCGGACGTTCGCGATCGGGCGAGCGGTCGCGGGGTTGCCGCAGCTGGCGCGATTGCAGAACCGCGACCCTCCGCCTAGGCTGGCGTCCCGCGGGAAAGCTTCATAACGGGAGGGAAACAATGGTGCAGACCTTCAAGGCGGCCGGCTTCGCCGTTCTGGCATTCTGGCTTGCCTTCGCGGCCGGCAGCGCGGGCGCGCAGGATGCGGCGAGCGGAGCATGGACGAAAAAGGCGCCCATGCGCCATGCGCGCAGCGAGCTGCAGGCGGCGGCGGTCAACGGAAAAATCTACGTGATCGGCGGCGGCTTCATCGAGACGAAGGACGGCAAGCCGGTCGACAATATCACCAGCGGCTACACCGAAGAATACGATCCCAACACGGATACATGGCGCGAACGCGCGCCGATGCCGGAAGGCGGCACCCATAACGGCATCGCCGTGCTGGATGGCAAGATCTATATTGCGGGCGGTTTTGCCGGGAACCGGCACACGCTGCCGACGGCGTCGTTTTATTCCTACGAGCCCGCGACCGACACATGGCGCAAGCTGCCGTCCATGGGTGGTCCGCTGGGCTCGATTTCCCTGACCGCCGTCGATGGCAAGGTCCATGCCTTCGGCGGCCGCGTCATGGGCGAGGACGTTACGGTCGCCACCCACGAGGTCTATGACCCGAAGACCGACAAATGGAGAGCGGCAACCCCCATGCCTTCGTCACGCGATCATGCAGGCATCTGGGTCGTCGACGGCAAGGTCCATATTTTCGGTGGGCGTACGGCCGGGTCGGAAACGTCGGTCGCCCTGCACGAAATCTACGACCCCAAGGCTGACAAGTGGTCGACGGCGGCGCCGATGCCGACCGGGCGCTCCAGCAGCGCCTACGCGGAATATCGCGGTCTCTTGTTCTTCGCCGGCGGCGAATGCCGGACCCCCAATGTTGCCCACGGGACCTTTGACGAAAACGAAGCCTACGATCTGAAGACCGGCAAATGGCGCAAGCTTGCGGTTCTGCCGACCGGTCGCCATGGCTTCGCCGCCGCCTCGGTCGGAAACGCCCTGTATTTCACCGGCGGATCAACCGAATGCGGCAGCGGCGGAAGATTGAACGACAATCTGGCGTTCACTCTGCCTTAGAGCGGATTCCGGTCAGATTGATTTAGTTCGGCGTCATTGCCGGGCATAGCCCGCGAAGACGGGCGTAAACGCCCTTATGACCCGGCAATCCATTTTCTTCGCAAAGGCTCTATGCGAAGGTGATGGACCCGCGGGTCAAGCCCACGGGTGACGGCGGTGGTGGGCGCGGGGCTCAGTCCAGCGGCTCGATCTTGACGATCGAGGCGCCGTGATTGTTGCCGACCCACAGCACCGGCGGATCAACCGAATTGTCCAGGAAGACACGGCGGATGTTGGTGTGCCGCGGCAGCAGATATTCGGTGATGGCGCCGCTCGCCGGATCGAGGCGATCGACCTGGTCGGTCACCATGGAGCCGGACCACACCTCGCCGTTTTTGGCCCGCACCACGTCGTAGGGGTCGGAATGCGGCGTCGGCAGCTTCCATTCGGTGATCTTCTCGGTCCTGGGATCGAACTTGCCGATGGCGTTGCCGCCATACTCGGCGAACCACAGATTGTTCTCATCATCGACGCGGCCGCGCCGCGGCCGCGAGTTCGGCGTCGGCGTGGCGTAGATTTTCACGGTCTTGGTCTTTGCCTCGAACCTCCCGATATGGGTGCCCTGGAATTCCAGCAGATAGAGATTGTTGTCGTGGTCGGCCGGCATGCCGTAGGCGTCGATGAGGGTGCCCTTGGCGTCCCGCATCTCGCCCAGATTGACATATTCGCCGGTCTTGAGATCGACCCGGTAGATTTCATGCCGGGCCTGATTGTTGGTATAGACGGTGCCGTCGACATCGGCCGAATAGGGCGCGATCATGGATTCCTGGGTGCGGTCGGACAGCCAGTCCTTGGGCACCGGGAACACGTCGAACTTCTTTTCCTTGCGGTCGAAGCGGGCGACGCCGCCCTGCAGCATCATGGCGACCCACAGGTTGCCGTTCGGATCGGAATCGATCTGCAGCGTGCCGGTCGGCTCCTGCGGCCGCAACAGCGGCAGCGGGTAATCCGTGACCTTGCCGGTCTTGGGATCGAGCTGGCCGATGAACAGGCTGCCGAAATCCGAATACCAGGGCATGCCGTCGTGATCGAGGATCACGTCATGCGGCATCGCCTCCCGGCGCGGCAGATCGTACTCGGTGACGATCACATGTGTGGCCCGGCCCTTCGGCCGCGGCAGCGTCTTGAGCGGATATTCGCGGGTATCGCCCATGCTCAGATTGATGGTTGCGAAATAGTCGGCGGCTTCCTGCTGGCGCGGGCCGAAGCCGCGCGGGGAGGGGCCGATCCAGCGCTGCGGCTTGAGCGGCGTGGTGCCGGGCGAATAGCCGGCCATGCGCGGCAGCAGCGCCATGAACTCGGCAGAATCATGCGTCGACATGAACACGCGCTGCACCGTGTGGCAGCCGACGCAATTGGTCAGCAGCGCGCGCTGCCGGTCGGTGCCGGGGGCGCTGGCGATCCATTCGGCGTTGGAAAGCTGGGCGGAGAGATTTTTGGTCTTCACCAGCTTGAGGTCGGCGGCAGCGGTCCTGCCGGCCTCGAGCGCCGCGTCCTTGGGGCCGGCGAGATCGTATCCGACCGCGCGAATGGACAGCGCATAGCGGCCGGGCTCGAGCCGTCCCGCCGGGAAGGCATAGTGCCCCTGATTATCGCTGACCACCGTCGTGGTGATGGTCGAGCCGACCTTCCTGGCGCTGACCAGCACGCCCTCCATCATTCCCTCTTCCGCCGAGGAGACGGTGCCGGCCAGCACCGCCGGCGTCTGCGCGGCGGCCGGCGGCGAAACCGCCGATGCGATGATGAAGACCAGCGCGGCGCTTGCGGCCGCCGCGAACCATGACGTAGCTCGGCGCATTGCTCCCTCCTGTTGCTGGCGGCCTCCTGGGCGGGGGCTCTTTTTCTGTCAGTGTACGCCGGACCGTTGTCCGTATCCACGGTCGCTTGCGTCCCCGGGCGGGATCGCGGGATCGACCAGCGGCGCTAGCTGCGGCCGACATTTTCCTCCTGCCGCTCGAAGATGTTCTCGTATTTCGACTCGAAACCCTGCCAGGCCTTTCGCTCGCGGCGGATGTCGATCATGGGCTCGTTCTCGCTGCGGTCTCGAATGACCGCCATCGGCTCCTCGCCGCGTTCGACCCGCTCCATCTGCTCGAGCAGCATCTTGCGGTAGAGGATCACGCCCTTGTCGCTCGACGCCAGATGCTCCTGGGTGCGATCGGAGATCGCCCCCTGTCCGACCCAGCCGGTCATGTCCTGGCGCTGGATCGAGTCGGCGATGATCTTGCCGTCCTCGTTGAACAGGTTGCTGTGCTTCACGGTGATCGGCCGCGGCGCGGTGTCCGCCTTGCGCACGCTGGTGCGATAGGCGAACTGGATCGTGTGGGTGTCGTCGAGCGGGACGCGGTACTGCAGGGTCGGCGCCGCCGCGCTGCCGACCGCCAGGATGTTGGGAAACAAGAGCGGGTGGCCGGTGGTCCAATCGTCCACGTCCGGCGCCTCGCCTTCCAGCAGGCGGCGCTTGATGATGCCGTAATCGAAACGGTCGAACTCGATCTTGACGTGCCGCGCCTGCACCATGGCGGGCGGGCGGCCGAGCTTCTTGAGCTGATAATTGCCGTAGGCGGCGTGCAGATATTCGAAGTGAACCGGATCGGCGGCATTGTCCATGCACTGGAGCCAATTGCACGGCAGCCGGTGAATCTCGACGACCTTGTCGAGGTCCTCGCGCACCAGGATATCCCAGCGCGGGACCAGCGGGACCGGCGCGGGGCCGAGATAGGCAAAGATCAACCCGCCCAGCTCCTCGACCGGATAGGCCTTGATGCTGATTCGGTCCTTGGAGCGGTTCTCGGCGATGGTGCGGTCCTCGAACGGCTGCTCCAGGCAGCGCCCCTTCGCATCGAACAGCCAGCCATGATAGGCGCAGCGCAGCCCGCGCTGGTCCGGAATCCCATATTCCATGGACAGGCAGCGGTGCGGACAGCGCTCGCCGATGAGCCCGTACTCGCCCCGTTCCGAGCGATAGAGGGTGAGGTTCTCGCCCAGCAGCCTGACCTTGCGCACCGGCTCCTGCGCCAGCTCGACCGCGGTCCCGATCGGCTGCCAATAGTGCCGCAAGAGCTTGCCCATGGGCGTATCCGGACCGACCCGGGTCAGGCGATCGTTCGTTTCGTTGCTGATCATGCTCTGCCTCCGCCGGGCTGCTGCGGCCGGTCCTGGCTCCGAAAATCGGCTTGTGCGGCCATGAATCTGTCAGAACAGCCGCCAAAAGCAACCGCCAGCGTTCTCGGCCTTTGCTCGGCCATGCGTGCCGGCCGGGCGATGCGACCGTCCACGGCAAGCGGCGGCTTCGGTTGAGCGGCCTCGATCGCGCCGCTAGTATGCCGTCGCGATCTCGGTCCGGCTTGCGTCAACGGGAAGCCGAGACATACCACCCCCGGATTGCTCGGCGGCGCACGAGATTTGTGAGGCACAATGGACAAGATCTCCTTTCCCTACCGCTCCAGCAGCCACCTGGTGCTGCTGCATGTCATTGCCGAATCGGGCGCCTGGGAAAAGTATGGTCTGGACGTGAATTATGATCAGCAGATCTCCTCGGGCGAGGCGCATCGTGCGGTGCCGCTGGGCGAGGTCGAATTCGTGGGCGGCAATCATGTCTCGACCTACGGGCGTCGCGCCCGCGGCGACAGCTGGGTCTATCTCGGCCAGGCGGTCAACCAGGTGAACCACCAGCTTGCGGTGCGCGACGACGGCGAGATCAACGGGCTTGCCGACCTCAAGGGCAAGAAGATCGGTACGCACGGCAATCATCCGAGCCTCAACGATTGGCTCTTTTTCAAGCAGCATGGTCTCGATTCCGACCGCGACGACATCGAGTTCGTGAAGCAATCGAAGCGGAAAAAGGAGGCGGGCGCCGCGGAGGCCGCACCGGCGCAGAGGCCGCCCTGGCTGTGGGAGCTGGTGCGCGACCGCGTGGTCGATGCGGCGCTGATGATGCCTCCTGCGAGCCTGTTCGCCAAAGCCGGCGGCCTCAAGCTCATCGACGTCGAGCCGCTGCCGATGATCCACTTCACCACCGTCTCCTCGAGCCTCGGCTTCGTCGAGAAGCATCCGGACATCGTCGAGCGGTTCCTGAAGGGATTGATCGAAGGCATCCACTTCTTCAAGACCAAGCCCGATCAGGCGATCAAGATCATCCGCGACAAATCGGTCAAGCGCGGCCAGATGACCCTGGAGCAGGCCACGATCACCCATCGCGGCCTCGCCGGCATCCTCGAGCCGAAGCTTTATCCGAAGATGCAATCGATCGCGAACGTGTATGAGGAGGCGATCCGCCAGGACAAGGATGCCGAGAAGATCAATCCCATGGAGCTCTGGGACCTGCATTATATTCGTCGCCTCGACGACATGGGGTTCGTGGACGGGCTGTACGGCAATCGCGGACGCGACGATCACGCGCGCGACCATGCCCGCGAGCACGGTCATGCCCATGGCCATGGCGAGCCGGCAACGCCCGCGGCCGCCGCGACCGCGGGCTTGGAAGGCATCGTCTCGACCGCGTGCGACGACGACGACTGCGGCGTCAAGCATTGAGATTGCGCGCGGGCCGAGCCGCCGAGGCCGCCGAATTGAAGGCTGCGCGATGAACCGGTTCTGGATCGTCCTGTCGAGCTGGTGGCTCGCGAACTGCGCCGCGGCCGCCGACGAAGCCGTCTCGTTCAAGGACAAGACGATCACCATGATCGTTGCGAGCTCCTCCGGCGGCGGCACCGACAC
>DASXXS010000249.1:0-2288 GCA_036502925.1 Xanthobacteraceae bacterium | reverse complement strand
CGCCCTATACGGTCGGCATCACGAAGTCACTGCAGTATGCAAACAGAGGCGGACGCTGAGAAAAGAGATGAGCTGCAAAGCAACAGCTCGCCCGCCGAATATCAAGATCCTTTCAAGCATGTCGGCCGCTGTCGACCATATTAGCCACTCGCTTCGATCGCCCGCAACGGCGGGTAATGCGTAAGCGCTCGGTGAGGAGCGCCTGCCGCCGAGCGCCGATTGGCGCAATGATCAGCGGATGGTGGATCAAGTAGAACAAGTGTCCACTACCGGCTTAGTGGACACCAAGCAGCAGCCGAGCCCGACGAAACGTCGACAGTATTCTGAAGCGTTGAAGCGCCAGATGGTGGCGGAGACGCAGGTGCCGGGGGCGTCGGTGTCGATCGTGGCGCGACGTCATGCTGTGAACAGCAACCAGCTGTTCAGATGGCGGCGGCAGCTGTTGCCGAAAGCAGTGGTCGAAAGCGGCGCCATGGTGCCGGTCGCGATCGCGCCGGATGCCGGTCGGCCGCGGCGAACGGTTCGCGAGGGCGTCATCGAGATCGCGTTTGGGTGTGGGGCACGGGTGCGCGTGCGCGGCGAGGTCAGCGCCGAGACGCTGCGGCAGGTGATCGACCTGCTGCGATGAACGGTCTGCCGGCGGGCACCCGGGTATGGCTGGCGGCAGGCGCCACCGACATGCGCAAGGGGTTCGACAGCCTGGCGGCGCAGGCGCCGACAGTGCTTGGGCAGGATCCGTTCTCGGGTCATGTGTTTTGCTTCCGCGGCCGCCGCGGCAATCTGGTCAAGCTGTTGTGGTGGGATGGCGATGGGCTGTGCCTGTTCGCCAAGCGCCTGGAGCGTGGCCGATTCGTGTGGCCGCGGGCCGAGGAGGGCGTGGTGGTGCTGAGCCGGGCACAACCGTCAATGCTGCTGGAGGGGATTGACTGGCGGATGCCGCGCCGAACCTGGCGGCCGGAGCTGGCCGGCTGAACTCGGTCGACAGGCTGCGGCAAATCGACTCAACCATTGGTTTATTCGATCAATAGAGCTGCGGATCTGCTCCACTGCGGGCGTGCCGATCGCACCCGACAATCTGCCCGATGACCTCGCTGCGCTGAAGCGCATCATCGCCGCGATGGCGCAGGATGCGTTGACCGCTGAGGCCCTGATCGCCCGGCTGAAGTTCCAGCTGGCACGTTACCGTGGGCCTTCAGCCCACGGGCTTGACCCGTGGGGGGCCGAGTTCGGCCGATCCTCGGAGAAGTTGGCGCGCGACACCGAGCAGCTCGAGCTGGCGCTCGAGGCGCTGGAGGCCGACCAGGCGGAGCGTCTCGCGACGGCGTCGCCGGCCGTCGCGGCAGCAGTCGAGACCGCGGCCGAAACCCAGAAGCCGGCGCGCTGCGCGCTGCCGGAACATCTGCCGAGAGAGGATTTGCGGCATCCCGCACCGTGCATCTGTCCCAGTTGCGGCGGCGCGCTGCGCAAAATCAGCGACGCGGTGACCGAGACCCTCGATTACATGCCAGGCCGGTTCAAAGTGGTCCGGCACATTCGCGAGAAATTATCGTGCCGGGTTTGCGACACGGTGGTTGCGGCACCGGCGCCAGACCACGCGATCGCCCGTGGGCGAGCCGGGGCGGCGCTGTTGGCTCATATCGTCGTATCCAAGTACGACGATCATCTGCCGCTCTATCGTCAGGCCGAGATCTTCGCTCGCGACGGGGTGAGCCTGGAGACCTCGACCCTGTCCGGTTGGGTCGGAGCCACAGCAGTGGCGCTGAAGCCGCTGGTCGACCGTCTCGCCGCCGATATCCTCACCAGCGATACGTTGCACGTCGACGACACCCCGGTGCCGGTCCTCGCGCCAGGCACCGGCAAGACCAAGACCGGCCGGTTGTGGACCCCCGCTTTCGCGAGGGCAGGCTCTACGTTCGCGATGAGCGGCCATTCGCCGGCTCGCGGCCACCGGCCGCTCTGTTCTTCTACTCACCCGACCGCAAGGGCGAGCATCCGCAGGCACATCTGAAGGACTTCCGCGGCGTCATCCACGTCGACGGTTATGCCGGGTTCAACGAGTTGTTCGCTGGCGGACGGATTGTCGAGGCCGGCTGCTGGGCGCATGTGCGGCGCAAATTCTTTGATGTTCACGTCGCTACCGGCTCACCCGTCGCCAAAGAAGCCCTCGATCGCATCGGCCAGCTCTACGCAGTCGAGAAGATCATTAACGGATCGCCGCCCGAGCGACGACAACAGCGGCGCCAGCTCCAGTCACAGCCGATTGCCGAGGCATTGGCTGTTTGGGCCGA
>DASXXS010000248.1:0-39344 GCA_036502925.1 Xanthobacteraceae bacterium | reverse complement strand
ATCGGGATGGCGTAGCGTTCGCACCGTGTCGTGGTATCCGGCGCGCCAATGAGTCTCCATGCTCGAGCGCGAGAACTCGTAGTCTTTCGAGTTTCCTTCGTAATTCTTGGCCCGATAGATCAGATGCACCATGTTGTAGACCTTGCGGTCGGCGATGGAACCGAGCAGCTTTGCACTGGGTTCGTCCTTCAGATCGTCCGGCAGGCTCTCAAGCAAAGCGGCGACGGTGTTGCGTATCCGCTGTGCACGCTTGAACTGGTCCGTGTTGGCTCGGGTACGGCTCGAATATTGGATCTCTTTTTGTCGCGTTTCGACTTCGGCCATGTTGCCGGGAAAATCTCCCCGGGCGCTCCATAGATCGACTTGGAAAGCCAGCGTGTCCTGACGCGGAGTGCTGTCCAGCACCCATTGCAACGGGGTATTTGAGATCAGGCCGCCGTCCCAATAACGCTCGCCGTCGATTTCGACGGCGGCAAAGCCCGGCGGCAAAGCGCCGCTCGCCATTACGTGCTCGGGCCGGATCGTGTGGGTGGTCGAGTCGAAATAGACGAAATTGCCGCTCCGCACGTTGACCGCGCCGATGCTTAATCGCATACCTTGGGCGTTGATGCGGTCGAAATCGATCAGCCGTTCGAGCGTCGCCCTGAGGGAGCCGGTATCGTAGGCGCTGGTGGCCCCGAGGGTTCCGGGCGCATGCAGCCAGGGCGCTGGAAAGCGCGGCGTGAAAAATCCGGATACGCCTGCGGCCAGAGCGAGATTGGCGCTCATCTGGTTCAACCACTGCCGCACGGCATCGCCCTTTGCCGGGAACCAGCGCTCGCTCCAATCACAGCACGGCTTGGCGGTGACCCGCTCCCAGAACGCGCGCAGCTTGTCCACGCGTTCGTGCGGCGCATTGCCGGCAATCAGTGCCCCATTGATGGCGCCGATCGAGATGCCGGCGATCCAGTCGGGATGCAGATCGGCCTCGGTCAAAGCCTCATAGACCCCGGCCTGATATGCACCAAGCGCACCACCCCCCTGCAGGAGGAGCGCGATGCGCTCGAACGGCGGATGCGGCCGGGTGCCCGAAACCGTGTCGCCGGCGGCAGGTGAGAGCCGCCGAGTGGGGGACCCGGCGGCTCTCGGGCATCGGCGATCCTCCGGGGGGATAGGGCTGATCGCCGGCGCTACCGGTGAATAGTTGAGAACAGCTTCGACCATGGCCTTCTTCGGCAGTTGAATGCGCGTTTTTCGAAGCTATTGACGAAGGGGCCAGACAATAATCGCAGGTCCCTTGTATTCGCTGTTGAAGGAAATTCAGGAATGGATGGCGGTAATTCGGCGCCCGTCGTTCGCCCGGACCGCGCCGGCTTTCTGCGCCGGCAAGCTCGGCAAGAGTCGAGGCCATACCCAATTCGCGCGTCGTGGGATACAATCCCGCCGTGGCGCCATCAGGTCCGGGAGCTTCGCGACAGTTTCGCTGCGCCCGCTTGGTCTGGCGGCACAATGAATGCGACAAATGAATACAGCAAGGGAGGAGCCCCCGTGAAATCTTCCAGCCCCGCACATCTCGCAATTGGCGTGTCTTTTCTGCTGCTCGCCGCTTGCCCATCGGCGAGCGCGCAGACCGTCAATTACCACCTGCTCAAGACGATTTCGATCCCCAGTGCCCCGGGGACGCGCGAATATTTCGACTACCTGTACGTGGATGCGGATGCGCGTCGTGTCTACGTCACGCAAGGTACGGAAGTGGACGTGCTCAATGCCGACGACTTCTCGCTGGTCGGCAAGATCGGCGGCTTGCAACTCACCCACGCCGTCGTCGTCCTCAAGGAGCTCGGCAAGGGATTCATTACCGATGGCGAGGGCAAGAAGGTGGTGTCCTTCGACCCCAAGACCTTGAAGATCACCGGCGAGGTGGTGACGGGCCAGGAGGATACCGATGCGCTGGTCTACGATCCGGCCTCGAAGTACCTGTTCTCCATCAACGGCAACAGCGCCAACGCAACCGTCATCGATCCGGTGAAAATGACCGCGGTCAAGATGATCGACCTGGGCGGCGCCGCGGAATTCGGCGTCGTCGACGGCAAGGGCAACCTCTTCGACAACAACGAAGCCAAGAACGATATCGTGGTCATCGATACGCACGCGCTCGCGATCAAGTCGCGCTGGCCGACCGCGCCGGCCGGAACCGTCACCGCGCTGGCGGCGGATTTCAAGAATAACCGGCTGTTCTCGGCGGGCCGCAAGCCGCAATTCCTGGTCATGATGGACGCGACCAATGGCAAGGTGTTGCAATCGTTCCCGATCAGCGCCGGGGTGGATGCCGCCGTCTTCGAGCCCGACACCAATCTGTTGTTTGCCTCGACCCGGGAAGGCGTGGTCCACATCTACCACGAAGACTCGCCCGACAAGCTGAGCGAGGTCCAGGCCCTCAAGACCGAGTACGGGGCGAAGACGATGGCGGTCGATCCGAAGACCCACAACATCTTCGTGAGCACGTCGGACTTCGATCCGCCCGCGGCTCCGACCGAAAAGCAACCCAATCCGCTTCCGCGGGCGAAGCAGGGCAACTTCCGGGTGCTGGTCTACGCGCCCTGATCTCGCCAAGCTCATATCAACAGGCGGACCGCAGGCTGCCCGGTTGACTTGCTCCGGAGCCCGGCTTGGTTCAGCCGGGCTCCAAGCCCTTCGACTTGAACGCCGATGCGGCGGCCGGCGCGGTCAGGAACTTGACCCAGTCCTTGGCGGCGTCGACTTGCTTCGCTCCCACCTGGATGCCGGCCGAGAAGACCGTGATCTCCTGGATCTCCGCTGGCAGCGGGCCGACGAAGTCGACGCCGGGGAAATGCGCGAGCTCGCTCACCTGCTGGAAGCCGATCTCGGCCGTGCCGTCGGCCACGATGTTGCCGACGAAAACCCCGGTCGGGGTCTGCTTGAGCTTGCCCTTGATCTGATCGGCGACGCCCAGGCGCTGGAACAGGCCGGTCAGGTAAACGCCGCTCGGGCCGGTCGAATAGCCGATCGATTTGGCATCGAGCAGCGTCTTCTTCACGGCTTCGGCCGTGCCGACGTCGGGCTTGGGCGCGCCCGCGCGCACCGCCACCCCGACGCCCGATCGCGCGATGTCGACGCGGCTGCCCGGCACGATCTTGCCGGACTTGATGAAGTCGTCGATCGCCGGTCCCGCCATGATGATGAGGTCGTAGGCCTCGCCGGCCGCGATGCGCTTCTGCACGTCGAGCGTGCCGGTGAAGACGGTGGTGACCGTGTGGCCGGACGCCTTCTCGAATTGCGGCGCCAATTCGCGATAGGCTTGCTCGGGGGCCTGGGTGGACAGAACCCTGATCTCGATCGCGCCGGCGACGCCGGGAAGCAGCACGGCGAGACTCACGGCCGCGAAGATGATGTTGAATTGCATGGTGGTCCTCCCGTGACGCATTTGTATTGCGCTATATTGCGGGCATCTTAGCGTAGCGCGGTTCTCTGCGACAGTTGTCTTGGAAAGGCCGCAGGACGGGTGGAGCTCACAAGGGCGTTGACGCCCTCATGCTGCTCAACCCATCCTACAAGAGGGCCGTCACCCTGGGCCGTGCGGCCAGCGAGAGGTTCGGAGACCAAGCATGAACAAGCCTGTTGCGCCGTCAGAGGCGATCCGCGGCGAGGAGCATTGGACCCACAAGGGCGATGTCCGCCTGTTCCTGTTCGAGAAATATGCCGGTGACCCTTCCGGTCCGGCCGGCACCATCCTGTTCGTGCACGGCTCGTCCATGGCGTCGCAGCCGACCTTCGATCTGCACGTGCCGGGACGCCCCGACAGCTCCGTCATGGATTGGTTCGCGGCGCGCGGCTATGACTGCTGGTGCGTGGACATGGAGGGCTACGGCCGTTCCACCAAGGACCGCGACAACAATGCCCCGATCGCGCAGGGCGCCGACGATTGCTTCGCCGCCGCCAGCTATATCGGCAGGTTGCGCGGGACGCGCCCGCTCCTGGTCTATGGCATTTCGTCCGGCGCGCTGCGGGCGGCGCTGTTCGCCGAGCGCCATCCCGAGCTGGTCAAGCGGCTCGCGCTCGATGCCATGGTGTGGACCGGCGCCGGCTCCCCGACGCTCGCCGAGCGGCGCAAGAAGCTGCCAGAATTCCAGGCCAAGAACCGCCGCCCGATCGACCGCGCCTTCGTCCACTCGATTTTCGAGCGCGATCATCCCGGCACGGCGGACAAGGCGGTGGTGGAGGCGTTCGCGGACGCGATCCTGGCGCTCGACTCCTCGGTGCCGACCGGCACCTATGTGGACATGTGCGCGCGGCTGCCGGTGATCGATCCCGCCAAGATCACGGTGCCGACGCTGGTCATGCGCGGCGAATATGACGGCATCGCCGGCATCGGCGATCTCGTCGCGTTCTTCGAGAGGCTGCCGAACCCGGACAAGCAGTTCGCGGTGATGCCCGGCGTCGCCCACGCCTCGTTCCAGCAGAAGAACTATGCCCTGGTCTATCACCTGCTGCTGAGCTTCTTCTCGCAGCCGGATCCGGTCTACCGGGGATGAGGCGAATGGGAACGATGCTCGCACTCAAACGCAGGGCCGTCGCCTGCCTCGTCACTTTTCCATTTGCGCTCGCCGGCTTGCTGACGCCCGCCGTGGCGCAAGACGCGGTCGATGCCGCCAAGGCCAAGGCCGAGGGCAAGGTCGTCTGGTACACCTCGACCCCCGTCGAAGAGGCGCAGAAGATCGCCGATCTGTTCCGCGCCGAGACCGGCATCCCGGTCGAGCTGTTCCGCTCCGGCGGCTCGCAGATCCTCAGTCGCTTCCAGCAGGAGATCAATGCCGGACGGGTCGCGGTCGACGTGCTGACCCATTCGGATCCGGCGGCCGCGCGCGCGATGGCCAAGAAAGGGCTGTTCGTGCCGTTCCGGCCGAAGAATTTCGAAAAAGTCCCGGATGCCGCCAAGGCCGCCGACGGCAGCTTCATCGGCCAGCGTCTCAACATGATGACCCACTACCTGCGCGCCGACAAAGTCGCGCCCGCCGACGAGCCCAGGACCTGGGATGACCTCACCGCCCCCAAATACAAGGGCAAGCTGGCGATGGCGGATCCGTCCTTCACGTCGTTGCAGGTCTCGGTGGTCGGCATGATGTCGAAGCGGCGCGGCTGGGGCTTCTACGAGAAGCTGCGGCAGAACGACGTCATGATCGTGCCCGGCAACCAGCAGGTCGCCGACCTCGTCAAGCGCGGCGAGCGCCTGATCGCGGTCGGCGCGCTCGATTCCTACGCGGCCGATCTCAAGGCCGCGGGCCATGCGGTCAAGACCCTTTATCCCTCCGACGGCGTGTTCGTCATCCCCTCGCCCACCTCGGTGGTCAAGGGATCGCCCGCTCCGGACGCCGCCAGGCTGTTCGCGCAATTCATGATCGGGGACGCGGTGCAGAACCTGTTTCCAGCCGACGGCGGCTATTCGGCGCGCATCGACATCGCCGCGCCGACGGGCTCGCCCGATCTCAAGAGCCTGAATATCATCGCGGTCGACGACGACTATGTCGAGCGGGAAGGCGCGCGGATCAAGAAGCAGTTCAACGAGATTTTCCAGTAGGGCTGCGCGAGCTTGCCGCGACCATGCTTGCGCCATGGTCGGTCGGCAGGATAGGTGGCTGACGTTGGGGGGACCCGTCACCGATGAGCGACCGGAAAGCATCTGCGCGCCAAGCAGCGTGCCTGCGCGCCGCGCTTGCGCTCGTGGGGCTCTGCGGCGCTCTTGGCGGCTGCGCGGCCGACCGGCCGCCGCCCGCCGGCGAGCCGAGCATGTATGTCAGCATGGCGGGACCGGAAGCCGAGCTCGATGCTGCGGCGGCCGCCGCGATGATCTCGGGCTACCGGGCCAACAACGGGCTGACCGCCGTCAGCATCGACCCCGAGCTGATGCAGCTCGCCGACACGCAGGCGCGCGCCATGGCGGCCCATGACAAGCTCGATCACAACGTCATCCGGGATTTCGGCGAGCGGCTCAGGATCGCGGGCTACAAGTCCACGGTGGCGGCCGAGAATATCGGGGCCGGCTATCACACGCTGGCGGAAGCCTTCTCGGGCTGGCGCGATTCTCCCCCGCACCGGCGGAACATGCTGCTCGACGGCGCCTCCCGAATCGGCATCGCGGCGGCCTATGCGCCCAAATCCAAGTATCGGGTGTTCTGGGCCATGATCCTGGCGGCGCCGGAGGTGAAGAGGGCGAGCAGCGAATAGTGAGTAGCGAATAGTGAGTAGCGAATAGTGAGTAGCCAATAGTGAGTAGGGAGTAGGGAGTAGGGAGTAGGGAGTAGCAGATCGAGAGCCGCGGCTCCCTATTCCCTATTCGCCATTCCCTATTCCCCAAATGTCAACCCGCAAAGCCGCCGGCGTCCAGGAAGGCTTGTTCCTCCGGCGTGGTGGCGCGGCCCAGCACCGCATTACGGTGCGGAAAGCGTCCAAAGCGCCGGATGATGCCGGCGTGAAGCTCGGCATATTTGCGGTTCTTGCCGTCGCCGGCCTGGCGCCACAGTGCGAGCGAGCGCTCCTGGTCGGCGGGACTCTCGGAATGCATGAAGGGCAGGTAAAGGAACACGCGCTCGGCGCTCGGGACGCTGGCATCGAAACCATGCGCGATGGCGCGCTTCGCGACCGCGCGGGCGAGCGGGTCGGTGGCAAAGGCGCGCGCGCTGCCGCGGAACATGTTGCGCGGGAACTGATCGAGCAGCAGGAGGAGCGCCAGCGCGCCCTGCGGCGTCGCCTCCCATTCGGACAGGCGACCCGAGGCGGCTGCCTCATGGACGGCCAGGAAGCGGGCCGTGATCTCGCGGTCGAAGGCTGCATCCTTGCGGTACCACTTCCGCCGCCCGGCCGCGCGCCAGAACGCAGTCACGTCTTCGGGCCTGGGGAGCGCAGCGTCCGCAGGCTCCCGCGGCCCCGAGCCGCCGTCGCCATTCACAGCCTGACTCCGCGGTCGCGGATGCGGTCGTGCAGCGCCCGATCCATTCGCACGAAGGCCTTGGCGGCCGGATCGTCGAAATAGATCGGATCGTCGGTAGCGCCGGGATCGAAGCCTTGCGCCACGAAGTCGATCTTCTTTTGCTTGAAGGAGCTGGTGACGTCCATCTCGTCGCGGATGCGCAGAAACAACGGCCGGGCATAATCAGGCAGGCTCATGGCCAGGTGCTTGCGAAACGCCGCGAGATCGAAGCTGGCATTGACCACCAGCGCCGCCATGCCGGCGCGGCCGTCGCGGCCCGGGATGCTGACCCCATAGACGTTGGTCTCCTCGACGCCGGGGAACTGGCCGATCGTCTCCTCGACCTCGGTGGTGGATACGTTCTCGCCCTTCCAGCGAAAGGTGTCGCCGATCCGGTCGACGAAATAGAAGTATCCCTGCGCGTCCTTGCGCATCAGGTCGCCGGTGCGGAACCAGCTGTCGCCCTTCGCGAACACGTCGTGCAAGACCTTCTTGTCGGTCTCGGCCTGGGTCGCGTAGCCCTCGAAGCGCGCCCCGGGCTTGGATGCATCCTTCAGTATCTTGCCGATCACTTCGCCGACCTCATCGGGCCCGCATTCGACGCAGAAGCCCTGCTGGTTGCGGATCGGCCGCTGCAGATCGATGTCGAACCGCACCACCTTGGTGGGAAAGCGCCGCTCGAGAAACCACGGAATGCGGCCGACGCTGCCTTCCTTGTCCTCGAAATTGAACAACGAGACATTGCCTTCGGTGGCCCCATAGAACTCGATGATGTGCGGGATGCGGAAACGGCGCTTGAAGTCGGGCCAGACATCGGGCCGCAAGCCGTTGCCGCAAGCCAGCCGCAGCCGGTGCGCGGTCTCCTTCGGATGCGGCGGCGAGTTCAAGAGATAGCGGCAGAATTCGCCGATATATTGGAAGATCGTGCAGTCCCAGCGCACGATGTCGTCCCAGAATTCGTGCGCCGAGAACTTCTCGCGGATCACCACCGAGCCGCCGTCGATCAGGATCGCCCCGGTCGCGACCAGTCCGCCGGCGGTATGGTACATCGGCAGGCAATCGTACATGCGGTCGGTCGGCCGCGTCGCCATGACGCCGGCGAAGGCATGGCCCGCCAGCATCAGGCGATAGTGATTCATGTTGGCCGCCTTGGGCAGGCCGGTGGTGCCGGAGGTGTAGATGAAGAGCGCGCGATCCTCGATGGTGAGCGGGCGGGTCTCGCCGGCGGCAAGCTTCGCGCCGGAAAAAGCGTCGACCGCGCGATCGATGCGCGCCTGATCGGGCTTGCCGTCGCCATGCACCCACATTTTGGCGTCGCCCGCGATGAGCGCGCGCGCGGTCTCGAACCGCTCGAGCAGCTCGGCCGCGACGATGATGTGCTTGGGGGCGACGACGTTGACGCAATGGGCCAGCGTCATGCTGGTCAGGTTGCTGTTGAGGAGCGCCACCACTCCGCCGACGCGGGTGATGCCGAGCCACAGCGCCATGTATTCGGGCCGGTTCGGCATCATCAGGCAGACGGTGTCGCCCTTTTGAATTCCCTGCGCCAAGCTCCAGCGCGCGTATTGGTTGGCGCGCGCGGCAAGCTGCCGATAGGTGAAGCTTTCCCGGTCCGAGAGCAGCGCCGGCGCGTCGCCGTAGCGGTCGGCGAGCTCATCCACGATGGCCGGAAAGACGCGCGTCGGATGTCTGGCGATCGGCGTCGTCATTTTCAGGGTGCGCACGGCACCCTTGAGGCAGGCCCAGTCGGACGCGCGCCGCGCCATCCATCCCATTGAATTAACGTCCTATGAGCTCAAGCCCGGTCGCGGCAGTCGGCGCGGTCGCCGCCGTGTGTCGCGGAGAGCATCGGGCAGCCGGCGCGAGGGCGCAAGTGCCGATAAGAGCAAGGGAGCGACCTCGCCGGCGCCGAGGTCACGGGTGATCAGCACGATGCGGGTGCGTCTATCAATACGGTGAGGGGAATGGGTTCGGCCGGCCCTGGCGGCCGCGCTGGCCCGGCTGTTGTCACGTCGTCTGCGTCACGTCGTCCGGGTCGCGTATTCGCTGCCACGCATTCGGCGTCACCTGAGCTGCGCCTTTTCGGCCGCGACCCGCGGCCGCGCGCGCGGCAGCGGCACCGGCGAGCTCGACCTGGCCTGTATGGCGCGCAGTTCGGACGGCGGGCTGCTTGCGAGCCACGGAACCGCGGTCACGGAAGCGATCGCGGGCTCGCCGGATTGGGCGGCTGCGGCTTTGGTGCCCGGCTTGGCCGGCCTCACCAGCTTGGCGTCGGTGGAGGCGAGTTGGGTGGTGCCTGGGATCGCGCCGGGAGCCGTCCCCTGGCCCCTGGGCGGCCCGGTAAAGACCACGACCGGTTCGCCGAGATTGGCTTCCGCCTGCAACAGGTTGCCGCCCTTGGGTTGCGGCCGCAGGCTGGAGAGAAATACCGCGTAAGGCGAATCGGGCGAAGCATTGACGCCGTCGGCCTCTTCCTCCTCCTCGGCGGCGGGGCGCTTGCGATGCGAACCGCACATTTCCTCGTGCAGGTTCGGCGGCGCGGCATCGACCGGCGTGAGCGATTCGACCGCCCCGAGCGAGGGCGTCAGCCAGGACAGCGGGGCCGAGCCGAAGCCTTGCTCGAGCAGATGCGCGGCTTTCACCGCGCGTACCCCCGAGGAAGGCGCGCCCAGCACGACGGCGATCAGGCGACGGCCGTCGCGGGTCGCGGTCGCCACGAGATTGAACCCGGAGGCGCAGATGAAGCCGGTCTTCATCCCGTCGGCGCCCGGATAACGGCCGAGCAGCGTATTGTAGTTGCGAACGACCCGCTTGCCGAATCGGATGCCGGGAAGATGCCAATACGAATCGTATTCGGGGAACTCGCGGATCAACGCGCGCGCCAGGATGGCGAGGTCGCGCGCCGAGGTGATCTGCTCGTCGGCCGGCAGCCCGTTCGGGTTGACGTAGTTGGTCTGCGTCATGCCGAGAGCTTTGGCATTGCGGTTCATCTCGGCGGCAAAATTCTCGATCGAGCCGGAAACGCCTTCCGCCAGCAGCACCGCCATGTCGTTGGCCGACTTGACCATCAGCATCTTGATGGCGTTGTCGACGGTGACCTGCGTGCCGACGGGAAATCCCATCTTGGTGGGGGACTGCGCCGCCGCGTTGGCCGATACGGTGAACAGGCTGTTGAGCGTGATGCGCCCCTCGCGCACGGCGCGCAGCGTCGTATAGGTGGTCATCAGCTTGGTGACGGAGGCCGGATACCACGGATAGGTGGCGTTCTCGGCGTGCAGCACCTTGCCGGTATTCACGTCGACCACGATGGTGGCCTCGGCGCCGGCCTGCCTGCTCGTCCAGCCGGCCAGCGCGCCCGCGACGATCGCGAAGGCCAGGATGCGGACGAGGGGCGATCGGCGTGAAAACATCTGGTCGCGCGGTCCGTTGGTCGGGTCGGGCCTCGGAAGCGGGAGTTCCATAGGCTTGGAAAGATAACTATCTAGACCGAACACAGCACCAAAAGCAAAGCAGCCTTTTCCACATCCCGGCGGTCACAATCGCTTCATCTCGGCATTATGTTAATCGGCGAGGAAAGCGACCAAAATTCGGCAAGATTGCCCCAGGATGGCGTTAGGGTTGCCAAGCTTCAGGAGACCGCCGGGAGACGATCATGACCGCCTGCATTGTCGGATGGGCCCATACCGCCTTCGGCCGGCTTGAAGGCGAGACGGTCGAGAGCCTGGTCACCCGGGTTGCCCGCGATGCGCTTGCCGATGCCGGGATAGAACCTGGCGATGTCGGAGAGATCGTGCTGGGCCACTTCAATGCCGGCTTCTCGACCCAGGACTTTACCGCCGCGCTGGTTCTGCAGGCGTCGCCCGCTCTGCGCTTCAAGCGGGCGACCCGGGTGGAGAATGCCTGCGCCACCGGCTCGGCCGCCGTCCATCAGGGGCTCAAAGCGATCGCGGCGAAAAGCGCGCGCATCGCGCTCGTGGTCGGTGTCGAGCAGATGACCTCCACCCCGGGCCCCGACATCGCCCGCAACCTGCTCAAGGCCTCCTATGTGCGCGAGGAGGCGGAGATCGACGGCGGGTTTGCCGGCATTTTCGGCCAGATCGCCGGGCTCTACTTCCAGAAATACGGCGACCAGTCGGATGCGCTGGCGCACATCGCGGCCAAGAATCACCGCAACGGAGTGGGTAATCCCTATGCGCAGATCCGCCGCGACCTCGGCTATGAATTCTGCCGCACCGAGAGCGACAAGAATCCGCGCGTCGCCGGTCCGCTCAAGCGCACCGACTGCTCCCCGGTCTCCGACGGCGCCGCGGCGGTCGTGCTGGCCGACGTGGAAACCGCGCTGCGGCTCGGCAAGGCGGTCGCGTTCCGCGCCGCCGAGCACGTGCAGGACTTCCTGCCCATGAGCAAGCGCGATGTCCTGAAGTTCGAAGGCTGCGCGCAGGCCTGGCACCGGGCGCTCGCGAGCGCCGGCCTCGCGCTCGCCGATCTCTCGTTCGTCGAGACCCACGACTGCTTCACCATCGCGGAGCTGATCGAATACGAGGCCATGGGCCTGGTGGAGGAAGGCCAGGGCGGCCGCGCGGTGGCAGAGGGCTGGACGCAGATGGAGGGCCGCCTCCCGGTCAACCCGTCCGGCGGGCTCAAGGCCAAGGGCCATCCGATCGGCGCAACCGGCGTCTCCATGCACGCGCTGGCGGCCATGCAGCTCACCGCGGCAGCCGGCGGCATGCAGGTGAACAACGCCCGCCTCGGCGGCATCTTCAACATGGGCGGCACCGCGGTCGCGAACTACGTGAGCATCCTCGAGCGCATCAAATGAATCAAGCGCGGGCCCATTTGCCTCACGGTTCCACCAACGGTCCGCCGGGCGGCCTCTCGGCGGCTTTTTCCGCCGGCAGAATGAATTGCGTGCGGGCCAGCTCGGCGAATTTGCCGCCCAAGCGGGTCAGCTCGTTGAAGCTGCCGGTCTCGATGATGCGGCCATTGTCCAAGAGCAGGATGCGGGTGGCGTTGCGCACGGTCGCCAGCCGGTGGGCGATCACGAAAGTGGTGCGGCCCTTCATGACCTCGACCAGCGCGGTCTGTACCTTGGCTTCGGTCAGCGCGTCGAGCGAGCTGGTTGCTTCATCGAGGATGAGAATCGGCGGATCCTTGAGCAGGGCGCGGGCGATCGAGAGACGCTGGCGCTCGCCGCCCGACAACAGCCGCCCACGCTCTCCGACCTTGGCGGCGAAACCCTCGGGGTCACGCTCGATGACGTCGAGCACCTGCGCGCGGGCGCAGGCGGCGCGCAGCTCCTGCTCGGTCGCGTCCGCCTTTCCGACCCGCAGATTCTCGCCGATCGAGCGGTTGAACAGCAGTGTTTCCTGGAAAACGACGCCGATATTGTGCCGCAGCCCCGCGAGGCTGAGCCCGCGAACGTCCATGCCGTCGATCTTCACGCTGCCCGATTGCGGATCGAAGGCGCGGTGCAGCAAGGCCAGCGCGGTGGATTTGCCCGCGCCGGTGGCGCCGACCAGCGCGATGGTCTCGCCCGGCAGCGCCGTGAAGCTCAGGTCGGCGACCGCGGAGCGCTTGCCGTCGTAGGAAAACGAGACGTCGCTGAACTCCACCAGTCCGCGCAGCCGCCCCGGATCGATCGCATCCGGCCGGTCGCGCACCGCCGGCTCGGTGGCGAGCACCTCGAAGAATTCGGTCAGCCGCGGCGCCTCTATCAGCATGCGGCTGGCGAAGTGCACCGCCTGCTCGAGCCGATTGATCAGGAGCGCGGCAATGCCCATGAATGTGACGATCTCGCCGACCGTGGTGCGGCCGCCGAGATAGAACCAGATGCCGGCGATCAGGATCGCCAGTAGGGTCAGCGTGGTCGAGGCGCGGGTCAGCACAGCTGCGGCCGCCCACCAGGACAGGACCGGCATCTGGGCGCTCAGCAGCAGATCGCCCACCTTGCGCAAGCCTGAGACTTCGCTCTCGATGCGCGCGAAGCTCTGAACGACCGCGACATTGCCCAGCGTGTCGGAGGTGCGCTCGGCGACGTCGGAATAATATTGCTCGACTTTATGCTGCAGGTGTTCGCTCTTGCCGATGACCAGGGCGGTCAACACCGTGAAAATCACGCAGAGCACGATCAGCGGCAGCGCGTACCGCCAGTTGAGCACAAGCGTCAGCGGCAACAGGATGATCAGCGAGACGAAGGCGGTCAGGTTCTCGCGAAAAAACCAAAGCCACAGTCCCCACAGCGCATTGGTTCCGGTCAGCATCACCTTCATCATGCGTCCCGAATGGAACGCATGGTGATAGGCGAGCGGAAGCTGCAGGACGTGCTCGAAATAATCGTTCATCACCACCTGGCGCTGGCGATGGGCGAGCCGATCCGCATGGAGCGCCACCAGCGCGCCGCAGGCGATCGAGAACAGGCCGAATCCGGTCCAGGCCCCGACCAGCGTGAGCAACAGCGGCCAGGACAGGTCGGCGAGGCGACCCTGGGAATTCGCCAGCGTATCGACGATGCGGCCGAACAGGATCGGTTCCACGAATACCGCGGCGGCAAGCGCCACGTTGGCGACGGCCAGGACCCAACCCAGGCGGGCTTCGCGCCCGAGCAGCTCGAGCACGCGAAGGTAAAGACGCAGAAACTTCATGGCGCCAATGCGGTTAATCTGAAGGAAATCCACTGTAGCGGAAAGTCATCGCCCGGCAACGAGGGATGAGCATGCGGCGCCGATTTTGCCATGATTCCCGGCGACCGGGAGGAGCCCTGCCTCCGTGCGGACGGTGGAAAAGACGTTTGTTTCCATCATCCGGCTCCGCTCGGCCCACAATCCCCGCTTGCTTGAAATTATCCTCGGCGACGGAAATGATCGCCGCCGGGCCACGAGGGATCGTCCGAAGGTGCCGGTGACATCCGACCGGCACCGATGCATTGTCTTCGGTCGCGGCCGGGAGCCGCGCGAGCCTGGGGCTGACTGCATGTTGAATATTCCGACCGACCTGCTCAGAACGCTCGTTGCGGTGACCGAAATGCGCAGCTTCACCAAGGCGGCGCAGTCGCTCGGCGTGACGCAACCGGCCGTCAGCGCGCAGATCAAGCGGTTGCAGTACCTGCTCGGCTACGAGGTTCTCGACAAGAGCGCGCCCGGCGTCAGCCTGACGCCGCGCGGCGAGATCGTCGTCCATAATGCGCGCCGTCTGCTGTCCATCAATGACGAGATCCTGCAATTGACCAGCGGCCATATTCCCGGACAGGCGATCCGGGTCGGCATTCCCATCGATTACGCCGGATCGAAGCTGCCCGCCACCCTGATCCGGTTTCGCCAGCATTGGCCCAATATCAGCTACAACGTGAGCAGCGGACCGGTCGAGGACATGCTGCGCGATCTCAAGCAGGGCGAGCTCGACCTCGTCTTGGCGCTGTTCACCGAGAAGCCGGCCATCCCGGCGCGTCACATGTGGACCCAGGAGTCGGTCTGGGTGCACAGCGCTGCGACCAAGCTCGACCCCGAGGGCCCGGTGCCGCTGGTATCCTATGGCGGGGACAGCGCCTGCCAGCGCATCGCGGTCGCCGCGTTGCACCGCGCCGGTCTCGACTGCAATTTCGTCTTCACCTCGCACAGCCAGGTCAGCCTCATGGCCGCGGTGGAGGCCGGGTTCGGCGTGATGGCGGTGCCGCGCGGGCGGGCGATCAGAAACAAGCTCGCCATCTGGGACGACGCGCCGCTGCCCAAGCTGCCCGACATCTATTGCGCGATCTTGGTCCGCGACGGCGGCGACCGGACCGCGATCGAGGAGCTCGCCGACTATGTCAAGGACGCGATACTCGCGCCGAGCTCCTGAGCGCGGTTCAGTTGAGCTTGCGGTCGGCGGCGGCCGGCAGGAATGCAGGATCGAAAATATCGCCGGCTTTCGGTTTGCTCTTGAACGCGTAGGTTAGCGCGATCTGATCGATCGCCTGCGCGAGCCGCGCCTCATCGATCGCGCCCAGGCCGTTGGCGCGCACTTCCGGGGTGACGATATTGTCTCTGATCACCATCCGCAGCCGTTCGAGCTCGACCTCTTTTTTCCCCAGGTCCTCGCGCCTGAGAACGGAATCGACCGCGGCGGACGGGTTCTTGATCGTTTCCTTCAGCCCCCTGAGAAAGGCGCGCAGGAAGGCCTCGACCGCATCGGGCTTCTCGGCGGCGAACTTGGAATTCACGATGATCGCGCCGCCGTAGAGCTTGAGCCCGTAATTCGCCATCGGCAGCAGCACCACGTCGTCGACCGGCACGCCGCGATCCTTGAGATCGACATAGACCCGGAACGAATAGCCGAGCACCGCATCGAGCTGCCCGGCCGCGAGCATCGGCACGCGCACCGGCACGCCGATCTTCTCGATCGCCACCTTGGCGGCGTCGATATCGTTGAGCTTGGCGAAGATCGGCCACTGGTCGTAGGTGGCGCCGGCCGGCGAGACGCCAAGCTTCTTGTCCTCGAGACTCCTGGGATCGGTAATGCCGCGGCTCTTGCGCCCCACGATCGCGAAGGGCGGCTTGTTGAACAGCATGAACACCGCCTTGATCGGTGCCGCGGGGTTGTGGTCGCGGTACCTGATGAGCGCGTTGATATCGGCAAAACCGAGCTCGTAGCTGCCTGAGGCGACGCGGGTGATCGGATCGAGCCCGCTTGTCCCCTCCTCGATGGTTACATCGAGCCCTTCGCCGCGGTAATAGCCGCGGTCCTGCGGCAAGAGAAACAGCCCGGCCGGCCCTTCCAGGCGGTCATCGAGCGAGAGCTTGATGGCGGTCTGCGCCTGGGCGGCGCCGGCGATCAGGCCGGCCGCCGCGCCTGCCAGGCCGGCGAGCCGTATGCGGGCGACGGTGTGGCGGAGGGTCATGCGCGGACATGCTCCCGTTGCTTACCCGACCCGGCCCAAGCTTGTCGAATATCAAGCCGCTCGCGCAGATCCAGAAGGCTTGCCCCACGAGCCTTAGAGCATTTTCAGGAAAAGTGGAGTCCGGTTTTCGCCGGAAATCGCCACAACGTAAAGATGGATCATTTTCAGGGAATCTGCCTCGCGCCGGCGCCAGGGCATGCACACATCTATTGCTGTCGGGAAGACGGGACCATAATTGAGGTGGGCACCGCGTTTCACTCCCTCGCCCCGCGCGAAGTCGGCCTGCCGGACTTCGCCACGAAACAAGGCCCTGCGTCCCTTTAAAGCGAGCAGGTCATGACCTCGGACGCGCTCATTCGAAAAGCCCCGGGCGCCGATCCTGAACCCTCGTTCATGGCGCCCGGCTTCAGCGCGCCCTATGCGCCGCCCGACGAGGAGATCGCGTCCCGATTGCTCGCGCAAGCGGCGCGCCCGCCCGCGGCCGAAGCGCGCATCGATCGGCTTGCCACCGGACTGATCGAGGCCATCCGGCGCCGCACCGGCGGGCTCGGCGGCATCGAGGATTTCCTGCACGCCTATTCGCTCTCCACCAAGGAAGGCCTTGCCCTGATGGTGCTGGCGGAAGCGCTGCTGCGGGTGCCGGATGCTGCCACCGCCGACCGCCTGATCGAGGACAAGCTCGCGACCGTCGACTGGTCGTCCTCCGAGCTGAAATCGAACACGCTGCTGGTCTCGGCCTCGGCCTGGACGCTCGGCATCACCGCCCGCATCATCCATCCGGGCGAGACGCCCGACACGATCCTTGAAGGTCTCATCCGGCGTCTCGGCCTTCCGGTGGTGCGCACCGCGACCCGGGAGGCGATGCGGCTCCTGGGCTCCCATTTCGTCCTCGGACAAACCATCCAGGAGGCCTTGCGGCGCGCCGCGACATCGCGCCGGCGCTACTCCTTCGACATGCTGGGCGAAGGCGCCCGCACGGCTGCCGATGCCGCGCGCTATCTTGTCGCCTATGCGTCCGCGATCGACGCCATCGGGGCGAGCGCCGGCGATCGGGCGCTGCCGGACCGACCCGGCATTTCGGTCAAGCTGTCGGCGCTGCATCCGCGGTTCGAGCCGGTTTCGCGTGAGCGCGTGCTCAAGGAGCTGGTGCCGAACGTCATCGAGCTGGCCCGCAAGGCGCGCCAGCATGATCTCAACTTCACGATGGATGCCGAGGAAGCGGACCGGCTCGAGCTGTCGCTCGAAGTCTTCGCGGCGGTCCTGGCCGATCCGTCGCTGCGCGGCTGGGACGGATTGGGCCTGGCGGTGCAGGCCTACCAGAAGCGCGCCGGCGCGGTGATCGACTGGCTGGCGGAGAGCGCGCGGGCGCATGCGCGCCGCCTGATGGTGCGGCTGGTGAAGGGCGCCTATTGGGACAGCGAGATCAAGCGCGCGCAGGAGCGGGGCCTTGCCGACTATCCGGTCTTCACCCGCAAGGCGATGACCGATCTCAACTACATGGCGGGCGCGAGCCGGCTGCTGGCGGCGCGACCGCGGCTCTACCCGCAATTCGCGACCCACAACGCGCTCACCGTCGCGAGCGTGATCGAGGATGCGGGCGGGGTCGCGGATTACGAGTTCCAGCGCCTGCACGGCATGGGGGAGGTGCTCTACGAGATGCTGCTGGCCGAGCTGCCGCAGGCGGCGTGTCGCATCTACGCGCCGGTCGGCGGCCACCGCGATCTCCTCGCCTATCTGGTGCGCCGCCTGCTCGAGAACGGCGCCAACTCGTCCTTCGTGTCGGCGGCGTCCGATCCGAGCGTGCCGGTGGCCGCCATCATCAAGCGTCCGCAAAGCGCGATCGGCGACCCGCGGCACGCCCGCCACAAGCGGATTCCGCTGCCGCGCGACCTCTATGCGCCGGCGCGCAAAAACTCCGCCGGGGTGGAATTCGGGGAGCGGGCGGCCGTGACGGCGCTGCTCGCCGAGATCGACCGGGCGACGGGCGCGACCGCGGCGACGCCCCTGGTCGATGGCGTCGCGCTTGCCGGCCGCGCCCGCGCGGTGATCTCGCCGATCGATGGCGCCGCTATCGGCGAGGTGACGGAGGGCGACGACGCGATTGCCGCCGCCGCCATGACGGCGGCGCAAGCGGGCTTTGCGGACTGGGCTGCCGTGCCGGTCGAGCGGCGCGCCGCCGCGCTCGAGCGCGCCGGCGATCTGCTGGAGGCGCGGCGCGGCCGGCTGATCTCCCTGCTGGCGCGCGAGGGCGGCAAGACCCTGGACGACGGCATCGCCGAGCTGCGCGAGGCGGTCGATTTCTGCCGCTATTATTCGGCGCAGGCGCGGCTTGAGCTCGCCCCGCAGCCCATGCCGGGCCCGACCGGCGAAAGCGACGTGCTGCGCTACCGCGGTCGCGGCGTTTTCGTCTGCATCAGTCCGTGGAATTTCCCGCTCTCGATCTTTCTCGGACAGGTGAGCGCGGCGCTGGCCGCCGGCAATGCGGTCGTCGCCAAGCCGGCGGAGCAGACCCCGCTGATTGCCGCGGAGGCGGTGCGCATCCTGCACGAAGCCGGCGTGCCGGCGAGCGCGCTGCATCTGGTGCCGGGCGACGGCAAGGTCGGTGCCGCCCTGGTGGCCGATCCGCGCGTGTCCGGCGTTGCCTTCACGGGCTCGACTGAGGTCGCGCGCCTCATCAATCGCGATCTTGCCCGCTCCCCCTCCCTTCCCTCCCCCGCAGGCGGGGGAGGGTCAGGGAGGGGGATCGTGCCGCTCATCGCCGAAACCGGCGGTATCAATCCGATGATCGTCGATGCGACCGCGCTGCCCGAGCAGGTCACCGACGATGTCGTCGCATCGGTGTTCCGCTCCGCCGGCCAGCGCTGCTCGGCGCTGCGGCTCCTGTGCGTGCAGGACGACGTTTTCGAGCGCATCGTGGAAATGGTCGAGGGCGCGGCGCGCGAGCTCAAGCTCGGCGACCCGCGCGATCCCGCGACCCATGTGGGGCCGGTGATCGACGCCGAGGCCAGGGACAGACTCGATCGCTGGATCGAAAACCCGCCCGCGCAGGCGCGCCTGCGCTTCCGCTGGGATCGCGTCGGCGCGCTGCCGGCGGGAGGCACCTATGTGCCGCCCGCCATCATCGAGCTCAAGCGGGCAGGCGATCTCACCGAGGAAGTGTTCGGTCCGATCCTGCACGTGGTGCGCTGGCGGGCCGACGAGCTTGATGCGCTTCTCGATGAGATCGCCGGCAACCGTTACGGCCTCACCCTCGGCATTCATTCGCGCATTGACCGGACCGTGAACCACATCGCGGCGCGGCTTTCCAACGGCAACGTCTATGTGAACCGCAACATGATCGGCGCCGTGGTCGGCACCCAGCCGTTCGGCGGCAGCGGCCTCTCGGGGACCGGACCGAAGGCCGGCGGCCCCAATTATCTGCGGCGCTTCGCCGTCGAGCAGGTGGTGACCGTCAACACCGCGGCAGCCGGCGGCAACGCCTCGCTGCTGACCGCGGAAGAGTGAGCACTGCGGCTCTCCTCTCCCCGAGGCGAGATCGAATATCAAATGTCAGGCTCCGAATTAAACCGACGTTAGCCGTTTGGCGGACACGTCCTGGTGCGTACGTCCTGCTAACGCAATCTTGACCAGATCCCAGCTATTGTGGCCCCCATGACTGATTCGATCGATCGTCTCTACCAGGCGGTGGTCGCGGCCAAGGGCGCCGATCCGGCGACGTCGCGGACGGCACGGCTGTTGCGCTCCGGCCGCGCCAAGATGGCCAAGAAGCTGGCCGAGGAAGCCATCGAGGTGGTGATCGACGCGCTGGACGGCAATGCCGGCGCGGTCGTCAAGGAGAGCGCGGACCTGGTCTACAACCTCGTCGCGCTCTGGGTTTTCGCCGGCATCGAGCCGCGTCAGGTTTGGGCCGAGATGGAGCGGCGGGAGCGGCTGTTCGGGATCGCCGAGAAGCTGCCCAAGCACCTGGTCGAATCGCCGGCGCGCCGCGAGGTGGTGCCGCTCGAAGGCCGGCGCCTGCGCAAGCGCCGCTGATTCCCGGCTTCACCTCTCCCCGACCGGAACGGGTGCAGGGACGGCGCGTCCGTGCCTGGACATTCCGCGCCGGGTTGATTAGCAACCCGCCATGCTTCGCAGCCTCTATACGTGGTGCATCGACGCCGCCGGCAAACCGCACGCAGCTTGGATCTTGGTCGCGGTGTCGTTCGTGGAGAGTTCCTTCTTTCCGGTTCCGCCCGACATCATGCTGATTCCGATGACGCTGGCGCGGCCCGACCGGGCCTGGCGCTACGCGATCTTGTGCACATTGGGATCGGTGGCCGGCGGCATGCTCGGCTATCTCATCGGCGCCCTGCTTTACGATTCGATCGGCCAGTGGATCGTGCGCCTATGGGGATACGGCGACAAGATCGAAGCGGTCCGGCAAGCCTTCGCGGACTACGGGGCCTGGATCATCCTGGGCAAGGGCGTCACGCCCATTCCCTATAAGATCGTCACCATCGCGTCGGGATTCGCCGGCTACAATTTCGGTTTGTTCGTAGCGTTGTCGTTCCTGACCCGCGGCGCGCGCTTCTTTGCGGAGGCGTTCCTGCTCAAGCGCTACGGCCCGCGCGCCCGCGTCATGATCGAGAAGCGGCTGGGATTCTGGGTCGCGATCAGCGCGCTGGTTCTGGTGGCCGGGATCGTGGCCGTGTTCTATTTGCTCTAACCGCGTTCCTCAATTTTGCCACGTGCCAGCCGCAATTTGGCGCGGCCACAGGACGGCGCGGCAACGTGTCGGCCGGACTTGGTGTTGGGCAGACGCTGATGATGCGATACGCGCGCGGGGACGATCGAGCGATGGTCCGCACCGGGAGAACAGGCGTCGCGATCTGCGCCGTGCTCGTGGCCGTTTCGGTCTTCCACGAAGCCTTGGTACACGAAGCTCTGGCGCAGGAAACCAGGACCGAGCCGCAGCCGAGCGTCGTCCCCCCGGCGCAACCGCCTGCCGCGGAGCCGCCTGCGGCGCAGCCGCCCGCGGCACAGCCGCCTGCGGCGCCGCCGCCCGCGGCACAGCCGCCTGCGGCGCCGCCGCCCGCGGCACAGCCGCCTGCGGCGCCGCCGCCCAATGCGGGCTACCAGCCGGGCTTCATCGATGTGTTCGGCCGCTTCATCGGCGAATCCGCCGCCAAGCTCAGTTCGCAGTTCAGTTCGCAGTTGAAAGGCACGAATGAGACCTTGGGCAATCTCGGCAGCCAAACGACCGACGCCGCCAAGGGCGCCGTCGGCACCGCCAAGGACGCGGCCGGCGCCATCATCGGTTTGCCGAACGCCCGCATCGTCACCGGCCGGGAACGCTGTGCCGCGGCGGCGAACGGCGCGCCCGATTGCCGCGCCGCCGCGGACGCGGCCTGCCGCGGCAAGGGGTTTGCATCGGGCAAGAGCCTCGACACCCAGTCCGCACAGAAGTGTCCGGCCCGGGTTTGGCTCTCGGGCCGCATGCCGGCGGAGGGTGATTGCCAGCTCGAGACGTTCGTCACCCGCGCCGTCTGCCAGTAGCCGCGCTGTGCGCGTGGCGGGGCCCGCTCAGAAATCCGGCGCGTCGGCGCGCGGGACACCTGCATCCTTGCTGTGATGGAATCCAAACGTGTTTTCCGCGCAGGCAACTTCGGGCCATTCGAGGCGGTCGCGCAAATAGATCATGCTCGCGGTCCACGGCGTCGTGAAGGCGCCCTGATCCTCGATCGTGAACTGAACCTGCAGGTACTTGTCCTGGTAGTTGGGGTTGACCGGTCCGGCAGGGCGCCAATTCTCCCTGGCGGCGCGTTGCAACGCGTCTTTCACGGCGTCGTAATCGCTGAGCTGATAGCGTTCCGTGACGTGCAGCTTCTCGGTATACGGCGTGCCGAACAAGTCGATCATGGCATACGGCCGATCGGTCTTGACTCCCACCGTGTCGATGACGAGCGCGTCGCCGTCGTAATGGCCGACCGCATCCCCATGCCAGGACGGCGTCACCCGCGCGGGATGCTCCTGCATGCGCACGCGGCGGACTTCATGATCCTCGCTGAACAGCATCACGATCTGGTCCGGCAGCTGCAGCATCTGCATGGCCATATGCTTGAAAAGGAACGGCACGGGCTCGGGCCAGCACTGGTTTGCCGGGTTCGGATAGTCCAAGCCGGCAAGCGAGATTTCGCCCTTCTTCTTCACGACCTCCGCCGCCCAGGGCTGCAGGATCGGATTGGTGTAATCGCCGACCAGCATTCCGTAGTCGCTCTGACCGGTATCCTGCCGCCGTGTCCGGTTCGTCACCGGCCCCGGACCCGATGCCGGCGGCACGAACCAGGGCAGCGAGCCGTGCCGCCAGATGCCGGAGAAATCCGGGATCGCCGCGGCGCCTGGCTTGACGGTATCGGCGGACTCTGGCGCGGGTGGCGCCGGTTGCGCCGCGGCGGAGCCGGCAGCGGCCGCCAATGTCATCAACAACAGCAAATTCCGCCGCACATTCATGTCGACCTCCCTCCATGAATTGCTTGGTTTGCCCCGCCCTCGCCCTGGGTGCGCTCGCTACCTTAGCCCAAATGCGGGAACGGGGCACGCCGGAAGCGAAGGCGGTGAGAGGGACTGGCGGCTGCCCAATGGCTTCGTCAGGGTCAATCAGCAGCGGCCGTTGAGCGGCCATTGGGCTTGCTGCGATTGGGCTTGCTTCCCCGTGCGCCGGAAAGGGCGTAGCATTATGCGAGAGGCGCGGGCGACGCGCCCGCGAGCACCGGGTGGGCACCATGAGCATACGCCACGCGACCGCCGCAACCGCGCTTTGGTCGGCGCTGCTGCTGATGATCTGCGGCGCAGCGGCGGCCGATGAATCCAAATATCCGGATCTCAAGGGCCAATGGCGGCGTGCCGGCGGCACCGGCGGCCTGCTCGCCGGCGGCGCCGGGGGGCTTCGCTATGACGAGAGCAAACCGGCGACGCTGGCGCCCGACCTCGGCCAGCAACCGCCGCTGACGCCCGAGTATCAGGCCATCTATGATGCGAACCTTGCCGACATGCTGCAGGGCGGGCAGGGCATCGACCCGACCTATGCCTGCGTCGCCACCGGCATGCCGCGCTTCATGATCGGCTATTCGCCGCTGGAAGTCGTCGTCACGCCGGAAGTCACCTACATCCTGACCGAGCGTGACCACGACTTCTTTCGCCGCATCTACACCGATGGACGCGGCTTTCCCGCCAACATGGCGGACAGTCCGCAGTTCCTGGGCTATTCGATCGGCCGCTGGCTCGATGAGGACGGCAAGGGCCGCTACGACACGCTCGTGGTCGAGACCCGCGGCATGAAGGGTCCGCGCGTCTTCGACGCCACCGGCATCCCGCTGCATGCCGACAACCAGACCATCGTGCAAGAGCGCATCTATCTCGACAAGGCCAATGCGAACCTGCTGCACGACGACGTCACCACCATCGATCATGCGCTGACCCGGCCGTGGGTGGTCAACAGGACCTTCCGGCGCGTCGCGAGCGACAAGCCGATCTGGTTCAACCACAGCGTCTGCGCCGAAGGCAATGCTCATGTCGGCGTCGGCAAGGAGGTTTATTTCCTCAGCGCCGAGGGCCTGCTGATGCCGGCCAAGAAGGACCAGCCGCCGCCGGACTTGCGGTATTTCAATCGCGCGCAGAAGTGACCCTGGAGCAAAGTCATGCGCTACCGACGCTCGATCGGCGCAATCGTGCTCGCGCTTGCGCTGTGCGGGTCGTGCGCCGGCGCGCGCGCCTTCGATGACAATCAATATCCGGACCTGTCGGGCCAGTGGCTGCGGACCGACACCGGCACCCCGCGCTATGACCCGAGCAAGCCCCCGGGCCGCGGACAGCAGGCGCCATTAACTCCCGAATATCAGGCCATCTTGGAGGCGAGCCTGGCCGACCAGGCCAACGGCGGCCAGGGCAATTGGCAGTCCGGCGCGCGCTGCCTGCCCCCCGGCATGCCGGCGACCATGAACGGCTATAATTCGATGGAGATCGTGGCGCTGCCGGAGATCACCTATATCCTGGTCGAGCACGATCTGCCGCTCCATCGCCGCATCTATACCGACGGGCGCGATTGGCCGCGCGAGATCGAGCCCACCTTTCAGGGCTATTCGATCGGCCGCTGGCTGGATACCACCGGCAGCGGCCGCTACGACGTGCTCGAAGCCGAGACGCGCGGGTTCAAGGGCCCGCGCTCCTACGACAACAGCGGCCTGCCGCTGCACGCCGACAATCAAACCGTCATCAGGGAGCGCATCTACTTCGACCAGAGCGACGCCGGACTGCTGCACGACGAGATCACGCTGACCGACCACGCGCTCACGCGGCCGTGGAGCGCGTTGAAATCCTATCGGCGCAATGCCGACAAGTATCCGATCTGGCGCGAGGAAAATTGCCCCGGCATCACCCTGCTGACCAAGATCGGCAACGAGGTTTATTTCAAAGGCGCCGATGGCAAGCTGCTGCCCACCCGCAAGGACCAGCCGCCTCCCGATCTGAGATATTTCAATCAAACACGACGGTGACGCTCAGTTCGTTCCGCTTCGCGCCCGATAGGTCTTGACGAAGCCGTTGCGGGTATTGGTCACGGTGAAAGTTCCGTCCGTCTGCGCGCTGACCTTGATCCAATAGGCCGGCCCGTTGTGGGCGGGCGGCGGTGGCGCATCCGGCCCGGGCGCCGGCGCCGCGATCGGCGCCACCGGCATGGCGGCCAACGGATCATCGAGCATATTGGCGATAAAGATGCTGGGCACGGTGTATTCCTGCCCGCTCAGCTGCGAGAAATGCATCTGCCAGAGGTCCTCGAGGCCGGGCGAGGTGTGCAGCACCCGCATGGTCTCGGGCTCGCCGCCCTTGCGGGTGCCGTTGTTCATGATGGCGACACGCGGATGGGTGGCATGGATCATGACTTCGGAGTTCGAAGTGGCCTGCCCATGATGCAGGCCGAGGAACAGATCGACGGCGCCGATGCGGTTGTTGGGGCACATCAGCTCGAATTCCTTGTTCCGGGTCAGGTCGCCGAGATGGACGGTGCGGAATTTTCCGAACTTGACATGGATGCCGACCGACATCGGGTCTTCGGCATTGTTGTCCCCCGGCTTGAAGCTCGCGCAGTACGGGTTGGGTGCGCCAGCCCCGGGCAGCGGCGTCTTGATGGTGGCGCCGGCGGCCGTCACCACCCGTACCTCGAGACCCGCGACCGCGATCCTGTCGCCCGGCCTGACCACGCTATGCCGCGCTTTGGCGACGAGCTCCGGATAGACCTTGGCCAGAAAGTCGTCGGCAATGGGCGCGGGTTGGACGTTGGCGCCATGATCGACGAAATGCCGTATCGGGATGCGCTTGGCGAGCTCCGCAAGGCCGCCGAAATGATCGTTGTGCCAGTGCGTGACAATGAGATGATCGATTTGGGCGAGACGGGCATCCTGGGCGGCCGCCATGATGCGCTCGGCATCCCTGATCGCCGCCTCCGGCGCGGCATTGCCGGTGTCGATGAGCAGCGATTCGCCCGACGGCGGAACGAGCAGCGTGGCGTTGCCGCCCTCCACGTCGATGACATAGATGTCCAGGGTCGTCCGCGTCTGCGCGACCGCGCCCGCGGGCCAAGCCAGGGCGGAGAAAATTGCCAAGCCGGCAATCACGGTCAGCCACGTAGCCCTTCGCATGCAAGCCTCCCTCATGCTTCGCCTCCGCGGCTCAGTCCCCCGCGCATCCAGTTCACTTCATCCGGTCCTTGATCTTCTCGAGCGCGGCCTTGGCGCACACCACGTCATTGTCGCCGCCGGGCGCGCCGCTCACGCCGATGGCCCCGATGACCTCGTCGCCGACCTTGATCACCACGCCGCCGGCGTTGAGCAGCAAGTGCGGCACCTTGGCGAACGCGCTCGACACCGCCCCGCTCTTGGCGCGCTCGACCAGCTCGGCGGTATCCATGCCGAAGCTCGCGGCCGTATAGGCCTTGTCGATGGCATTGAGGACGTTCTGCGCGGCGGCGCCATCGCCGCGCAGCGCCGCCTGCTGCACCCCGCTGGTGTCGAGCACGACCGCGCCCACGTGATAGTCCTTCTGCGCACAGGCGGTGACGGCCCCCAGCACCAGCTCGGCGGCGAGCGACGCGGACAGCCGCTTGGTGCTCACCAGGCCTTCGGCCCGGACCGCAGCTGGCGCGGACGCTGCCAGCGCGAGCGCGGCCGCAGATCTGAAAAGCAGGATGCGTACTGATGTCATGGCTCCCCTCCGTCGCGTTACCGCAGCCGATCCTTGATCTTGTCGACGCCGGCGCGCGCGCAGGCGGTGTCCATATTGTTGCCGCGCGCGCCGCTGATCCCGATGGCGCCGACGATCTCGTCCCCGGCCTTGATCAGCACGCCGCCCTGCGCCAGCAGAAGGCGCGGCAGCTTGCCGATCGGACCGGGCGGCGGTCGGGTCTTGGAGCGCTCCACCAGGTCGACGCCGTCGATGCGGAATGAGAGCGTGGTGTTGGCCTTGTAGTCGGCGGTGTCGACGGTGTGGATGCCGGCGCCGTCGCCGCGCAGGAAGGCCTGTTGCAGGCCCGCCGGATCGAGCACGACCCCGCTGACCTGCTGGCCCTGCCTGGCGCAGGCTTCGACCGCCGTGATCAGCGCCTCGTGGGCGAGCGCAGCCGTGAGATAGCTCTTCTTGACGAGGCCCTGGGGGCTCGCGGGTCCCACGCACAGGACCAGGAGCGCGAGTGCAGCGGCGGCCCGGCCCGGCCCGACTGGTCTCGCAGGCATTGTGATCTCTCCCTTGGCGGCGTGCACCCGATCGCGCACCGGGCGCGCACGATAGGCGAACCCGGCCGGCGGAAAAAGGTCCGTTGCGCCATTCGATTGGAGCATGTTCCGATGGGATCGAAGCAGCGCCGTAGAGTGGGCAAAGGCGGCCGCGAGACTTCGATTGATGCACTACGCCGGGTCCGCCGTGCCCACGCGGAGCAGCGCGAGCTGCCGAGAGACTTCGCGTGGGCACGGCGCCAAGAGCGCCTTTGCCCACCCTACTGGCTGATTATACCATTATCGTATCATGTCGGGTTCGGCTACGTTCGGTTTGTGATTTGGTGTCCTCTAGGCAGGCGCACGACGAGTCGGGCGATGAACAGACGAATGCTTCTCAGCTCTGCGATGGCGGCGTTCGCTGTGGTACTCCCGGCCGTCGCTCACTTCGCTTGGGCTCAAGACTATCCGACGCGAGCGATCCATCTCGTCATCCCGTTTCCGCCGGGAGGACCGGGCGACATACTGGCCCGGCTCTATGGGGAGCGGCTGTCGCAGGATTTAAAGCAGCCGGTCGTGGTCGAGAACCGCGCAGGCGCGACCGGAACGACCGGAACCGAGTCGGTCGTGCGGGCGCAGCCCGACGGACACACGCTCCTGTTCACCGTGGATCTGCCGATCACGATGGCGCCGGCGCTTATCAAGCTGCGATACGATCCGCTGCACGACTTGACCCCGATCGCCGCGGTTGCCAAAACCGACAACATTCTCGTCGTGCATCCGTCGGCGGGAATCCGCTCCGTGGCCGAGCTGGTCGCAGCAGCCAAAGCCAGACCCGGGCTGTTGACTTTCTCTTCGGCCGGCAATGGTTCACCCGCCCATCTGTGCGGTGAGATGATCAAGCAGCAGGCCGGCATCGACCTGGTCCACGTGCCCTACAAGGGTGCCGCACCCGCCATGAACGCTGTCCTGGCCGGCGACGTAACCATGTTCTGTGGCCCGATCCCGCAGGCCCTGCCCCACGTGAAGGCCGGAAGCGTTTACGCCCTGGGCGTAGCCGGGGCTCAGCCGTCCTCGCTGCTTCCGGAACTGGCGCCGCTTTCGGCCAGCTATCCCGGCCTCATTGTTTTCGCGTGGTTTGGGCTGTTTGCGCCGGCTGCCACGCCTGCATCGGTGGAAGGAGTGCTGGAAAACGAGCTCAAGAAGATTTTCGCCGATCGCGAGCTGCAACGCAGGCTGATATCTCTCGGGCTGGACCCTGACTGGGAATCGGGCGCTGATTTGTCGCGGAGGATCGAGGGTGACACCGCCAAATGGCGCGATTTCATCCAGGCGGCAAATATCAAGCTGGATTGATCCTCGGGTCGAATAAACAAAACAGACATATGGCCAGACCGAGCTTTCTCCTCTTCGTCACCGACCAGCACCGCGCCGATTATCTCGGCTGCGCCGGCCATCCGGTGCTCAAGACGCCGCATATCGATTCCATCGCGGCGCGCGGCGCGTTCTTCCAGCGCTTCTACGTGGCAACGCCGGTCTGCATGCCCAACCGCGCGACCTTGATGACCGGGCGCATGCCGTCGGTGCACGGTGTGCGCAGCAACGGCTCCCCGCTGTCGCTCTGCTCCAACACCTTCGTCGATGCGTTGCGCGCCGCCGGCTACGCGACCGCGCTCGTCGGCAAGAGCCATCTGCAGAATTTCGGCGCCTTCCCGGCCATTCTCAAGCGCCCGCCGGCGCGGCCGGGCGACCAGGTGCTCGACGCGAGTTTCGCGGAAGCGGAGAAACCGGTCGCGGGCGACGGGCCCTATGACCAGGAGCACCCGAAGCGCTGGGAGGCGGGCCACGATTTCGCGATGCAGCTTCCGTTCTACGGGTTCGAGCACGTCGACCTGTGCACCGGTCACGGCGATCAAGTCGGCGGGCATTATTATGTGTGGCTCAAATCGCAGCGCGGCGATGCCGGCGCATTGCGCGATCACCAGAACCAATTGCCGCACGACTACGTCTGCCCGCAAGCTTTCCGGACGCCGATCCCGGAGGAGCTTTATCCGACCGCCTATATCGCCGACAAAAGCTGCGAATGGCTTGCGGGCTACGCCAAGGGCGATCGCGGCAATCCGTTTTTCCTGATGGTCTCGTTTCCCGACCCGCACCATCCCTTCACGCCCCCCGGCCGCTACTGGTCGATGTACGGCCCGCAGGACATGGCGCTGCCGCCGAGCTTTCACTGCGGCAAGCGGACGCCGGCGCGGGGCGTGGCCTGGGCGCTGGCGCAACGCGAGGGCGGCAAGGCCGACACCGCCGGCCAGTCTGCCTTCGCGGTCAATGAGCGCGAAGCGCGCGAGGCGATGGCGCTCAGCTGCGGCATGATCACGATGATCGACGACGCCGTCGGCCGCGTGCTTGGCCGGCTCGCCGCCCTCGGGCTGGCAGACGACACCATCGTCATTTTCACCACCGATCATGGCGACTTTCTCGGCGACCATCGGCTGCTGCTGAAAGGCCCGGCGCATTACCAGGGCCTTACCCGGGTGCCGTTCATCTGGGCCGAGCCTGGAGCGCCGGCGCCCCGGCGCACCGATGCGCTTGCCGGCACCCTCGACATCGCTTCGACCATTCTCGATCGCGCCAAGGTGCAGCCCTATAACGGTATCCAGGGCGTCAGCCTGCTGCCGGCCCTCGCCGACCCGCGCACGAGCATCGCGCGCGACTCGCTGGCGATCGAAGATGACCAGCAGCATGCCATGCTCGGCCTGCCTTCGGGATCGCGGCTGCGCACGCTTGTTACCCGACGCTGGCGCATGACCATTGTGCACGGCGATCCCTACGGCGAGCTTTACGACCTGCAGAGCGATCCCCACGAGATGGATAATCTGTTCGAGGACGCCGCCCACCGCGGCGTGCGCGCGGAGCTGATGGAGAAGCTCGCCTATCGGCAGATGGAGCTCGCCGACCGCAGCCCGTTGCCCATCGGTCGCGCCTGAACGCCCAAGCGGCAACTTGACAGGTGCTTTCGCCCGGGCCTACGCTCCACGTTTCTAACAAGAAAATTTCATGGGAGGTGCGAATGACGAGGGCCTCGTCTTATACAGTCGTCGCCGCATGTCTGCTCTTGGCGGCGGGCGGGTCGTTGCGGCAAGCCGCGAGCCAACCAGCTTCTTCCACCGCATCGGCGTCGCTGAATTACGAGTTCTTCAAGGCCAAGGTAGAGCCCGTCTTTCTCAGCAAGCGACCCGGTCACGCCCGCTGCGTGATGTGCCATACGGTCAACAATGCGCCGTTCCACCTGGTGCCGCTCTCGCCCGGCGCGACCACTTGGAACGAAGAGCAGTCGCGGCAGAATTTCGAGCTGGTCCAGCGGGTGGCCGCGCCCGGATTCATGGAGAGCCCGCTCGTCAAGCATCCGCTTGCGCAGGAAGCCGGCGGCGACCCCCATCACGGCGGCGGCCAGCAATTCGCCTCGCAGTCCGATCCGGACTGGTTGACATTGAAAGAATTCGTGTCGGGAGCAACGGTGAAGTAGCGGCCAATAGCAATCTCCTGATGAAAGACTTGCCGCCCGGCACAAGCGGGTAAATTGTCGTTGAACATGGAGATGACGAAAATGACGAACAATCAGCTATTTCGTGGCGGTCTCGCGGCTCTGGCCGGGATCGTCCTGTGCACGGTGTCTTTCTCCGCGCTGGCGGCGCAGCTGCAGATCCTGCAGACGAACTCCGCCGGCGACAACATCAACGTCATCGATCCGGCCACCAACAAGGTGGTGGGAGAGATCAAGGGGATCGAAGCGAACCATGGGATCGCCGTGTCCCCCGACGGCAGCCGAATCTACGTCAGCGTCGAAAGCATGGAGAAGGTGCTCAACGTCGTCGACGGGAAAACCCTTGAGGTGATCAAACGCATCCCGTTGAGCGGGGTCGCCAATCTCATCGACATGACCCCGGATGGACGATGGCTGTATGTGGCGATCGCCCAGGAGTGGGACGACCTGTCGGCCTTCCCGCAGATCAAGGCGCAGCCGAACGGTGGCGTCGACGTGATCGACACCGTCTCGTTGGAGAAGGTCAAGTCCATCGCGCTCAAGGGTGGCATCCACGACCTCAACGTTACCCCCGACGGCAAGTACGTGATCGCCGGATCGAGCAGGGGCGCCAAGCCGCCGTCGAACATGATGGATGTGATCGATACGAAGACCAACGAGATCGCCTGGAGCCTGCTGATGACTCCGGCGCCCTCGCCGATGGCGATATCGAAAAATCCCGACGGGTCCACCAAGTGGATCTTCGCCCAGCTGGGCGATCGCAACGGATTTGCGGTGGTGGACTTCGCGACGCAGGCGAAAATCAATGAAATCAAGCTGCCGGAAATTCCCGAGAGTAAACGAGTCCCCAAGGGCCCGCCCGCTCCGTCGCACGGCATCGCCATTACGGCAGATCAGAAGACGCTCTTGGTCAACAGCCGGCTGAACAGCGCTCTCTACGCGTATTCAGTGCCGGACCTGAACCTCCTGGGCACCGTCGAGCTTGGCGGCAAGGGAGCCGGCTGGCTGACGATCTCGCCCGACGACAAGACCGCCTACGTGGCCAATGAGCACACCAACAACGTCTCGGTCGTCGACATCAAGTCGCTGAAGGAGGTCGCCCTGATCCCGGTCGGCTTTGCGCCGGCCCGCAACGTTCCATGGATGCGGCCGTAGGCGATCCGATACAGGGAGGACAACATGACGCCGTCACGCTTCGCGGCCGCCGCCGGCGGAACGCTGATCATCGCCTGGCTCGCATCCCCGTCCGTCGCCGACGTCATTTCCGACTGGAGCAAGGCGGTGGCGCCGCCGCCGCCTGAGCTCAAGGAGGTCACGGTCGAGCCGGCGACGACGGCGCTTCTGTTTCTCGATATGATGAAAGGCAACTGCTCCGCCCGCCCGCGCTGCGTCGCCGCGGTGCCGACCCTGAAGCGGCTGCACGACGAAGCGCGCGCGCACAATATGGTGGTCTGGTACAGCCTGGTCGGCTCGGACGGCAAGGCGACGCCCGACGACATCATGGACCCGGCGATCAAGCCGCGCGCCGGCGAATGGTATCGCCAGGGCGGGCCTGACAAGTTCCTGGGCTCCACGCTCGAGCCGACGCTCAAGCAAGCCGGCATCCAGACCGTGATCGTCTGCGGTAACTCGTTCCAGGGCGCGACCGTCGGCACCGCCTCGGGCGCGGCCCAGCGCGGCTACAAGGTCATCGTTCCGGTCGATTGCTCGGCCGGCGAGGACGAGTATCACGAGCAATACGCGGCTTTCCATCTGGCCAAGGGCGGCCCGGTGGTCGTCACCGGCAAGGTCACGCTGACGCGCAGCACGATGATCAAGTTCTGAGCCGCGCATCGCGGCCCCGGCGCGCATTCGAAAAACCGCATGAATTCGTGGGGGCGGCCCTCGTGGCCGCCCTGTCGGCGCCGTCACCGCGGGCGCCCGCAAGCGGCGCCCCTACGGATACATTTCCGCTCAGAAGTCCGGCTTGTCGGCCTGCGGCACCGCGGCATCCCGTCCGGCGAAGTATTCATGCCGGTTCTCGCTGCAGATGAGGTCCGTCCATCCGCCCACGGCGGGCCGGTAAGTGATGGTCGCCGTCCAGGGCATCGTGAAAACGCCTGCATCCTCGACCGTGAAATGCAGCTGCAGCACCTTGCCCCGGTAGTTGGCATCGAAGTCCGCGCCGGGATTGCGCGAGTTCTCCTTGGCGTTGCGATCCATCGCGTCTTGGGCGGCGGCGTAATCGACGAGCCGGTAGCGTTCCACGACGTGCAGCGCCGGGCTGTGCGGCGTGCCGTACATATCGACCATGGCAAACGGCCCGATCTTGATCCCCACGGTGTCGATCACCAGCGTGTCGTTTTCGTAATGGCCAACGGAATCTCCGTACCAGGACGGCGTTGGGTGCGCCGGGTGCGGCGCGTTCATGCGCACATGACGGACTTCATTGCCGTGGCGGTAGATCATCGTGATCCGGTCCGGCTGCTGGAACATCTCCAGCAGGAAATCCCAGAACACATAGGGCACCCCGCCGGGCCAGCACTGGTTGCTCGGCGTCGGATAGCCCACCCCGGCCAAGGAGATCTCTCCGTGCTTCTTGACGACCTCCGCCGCCCACGGCTGCAAGATCGGATTGGCGTAATCGCCGACCAGCTGCTGGAAGTTGCCGACGCCGTTGCGCCGCGATCTGTTCCGCACCGGGCCGGGGCCCGACGCCGGCGGCTCGAAACCGGTGAGATAAGGGTGGGCCCATATGCCGGAGAAATCCGGGATCGACGCCGCGCCGTGCTTGGCCGCATCGGCTGGCGCAGCCGCGGGCGGCGCTTGTTGCCCCGCGGCGGGGCCGGCGGCGGCCGCCAATGGCACCAGCAGGAGCAAGCTCCATAAGAACAAATTCCGCTGCACATTCATGTCGACCCTCCCACGAACTGCTCGGTGTAGGCATCCCTCGTCCCGAGGCGGCCGCAGTTGCAATCTTATCCCAAATGCGGGAGCATCACATCGATCCCGTACTATTCGCGCTCGATCTACGTTCCGGCCATCTAGGCGGTTCGGCGCGACACGAGGGTCATGCGCTGGCCGCGTGGCGGGCGATTTCCCCGGCATCGGCCAGCTTGGCGGCGCCCCAACAGAGAGCGACGAGGCGATCCGTCTGGCCGGCAGGTAAAATGCCGGCCGACAAGCCACGGAATTTATCCTCGAGCATGCGGTCGCTCATCGGGTTCTGCACGCTGCCGATCGCGTGCTCCACGAATACCGCCAGCCGCTCGCCCTTCTTGCGCAGGATTCCCACGCGCGCCTGCGCCTTGCCCAGGTCGGGCTCGATGGCGACGGACACGCGCCGGCGCAATTGCGCGATCGCCGGCGCGCGCACGGTCTCGTCGCTGAACTGTTGCTCGCCGGCCGCACCCGCGACAAGCGCCACCGCGGCGGCATGATAGACGCTGAACTTGCCCTCGAGGCCGGTCTTGGGATCCTTGATCGAGGTGACGTCCATCACGCGCGGATGAACCGCTAGCTCGACGCGCTCGATCATGTCCGGCGTGAGCCCGTTCTCGTTGCGAAGCCGCAGGCAGCCGTCGATCACCGGATGGACCACCAGGCCGCAGGCGAACGGCTTGTAGCTGTTGTTCAGGATCTCCCAGCCCGGGTCGGTGATGGCGGCCGTGTTGTACGCGGGGCTGAGCACGTTGAGCCAGCCGCGCTTGGCCTCGAGCGCCTGCTCGGAGGCGGTAAAGCCCCTGTGCGCCAGCAGCGCCGCCGTGAGGCCGTTTTGCGCGGCCCGGCCGGGATGGAAGCTCTTGGTCATGGACCCGAACATTTCCTGCAACCCCACCGGCTGGGCGGCGGCGAGCCCAAGCGCCCGGCACATCTGCTGCTCGCTCAGGCCGAGCAGCTTTCCGGCTGCCGCGGCGCTGCCGAAGGCTCCGGCCGTGCCGGTGATGTGCCAGCCGAGCCTGTAGTGCGCCGGTGTGACCGCCATGCCGATCCGCAATTCAGTCTCGACCCCGATGATGAGCGCGGCCATCAAGTCGCGTCCGCTCACGCTCCGGTGCTCGGCCAGAGCCAGGATCGCGGGCGCCACCGGGGCGGCTGGATGAATTGCCGTCTCGATATGGGTGTCGTCGAAATCGAGCACATGGGAGGCGATGCCGTTGAGCAGCGCGCCGTGCAAGACGTCCACGCGCTCGGGCCGGCCGAAGAGCGTCGCCTGGGCAGGCCCGAAGAACGGCGACAGCGCCGCCATGGCGATCGTCATGGTCTCATGGCGGGCGCCGCCGATCGCGCAGCCGACCCAGTTGAGCAAGGTGCGCGCCCCTTCGTGCCGCACCGTTTCGGGCAGATCCTCGAAGCGCGCCGAAACGATGAACCGCGCCAGCCCGCGGGTCAGGTCATGGGAGGGTTCGGCGGCCTGGCCGGCCGGCCCGTCCATGCCGGCAGCCGCGGTGGTGACGGCCCTGCCGGCCTCGCGCGACGCCCCGCCGCGGTCCTGGTCGGTCATCGCTTTCCTTCCATCTCTATGTTCACCCGTAGGGGCGCCCCTTGTGGGCGCCCGCGCCCGAGAGGGCGGCCACAAGGGCCGCCCCTACGCTGAAGGTGTCCAGATACCTCCATTTTGGCAGAACAAACTCGATTTTCATGAATGAAATCAATGGAGCGTAGGGGCGCCCCTTGTGGGCGCCCGCGATAGGCTTTCCACAAGCGCTGCCCCCTATTCCATGCTCACGCCGCTCGCCTTGATCGGCCCGGCCCATTTCTCGATCTCTCGCACGACGAATTCTGCCAGGTAGTCCGGCGACCGGCGCTCGGGCGCCACCACCTCGATGCCGAGCTCTTCGAGCCTGCCCTGCAGGTCGGGAGCGTTCATGGCGGCCACGGCGGCATCGTGGAGCTTGCGGATGATTGCCGCCGGCGTTCCCTTCGGCAGGAAGATCGCATACCAGGTTTCGACCTCGAAATCGGCCAGGCCCTGCTCGTGGGCGGTGGCGAGCATCGGCAGGATCGGCGAGCGTTGCTTCGACATGATCGCAATCGCCTTGATCAGCTTGCCCTCGATCTGCGGCACCACGCCGGCGATGGGCACGCACTGATAATCGAGCCGGCCCGCCAGCAGGTCCTGCAGCGCCTGCCCGGTGCTGCGATAGGGCACGTGCGTGACTTCGACCTTTATCGCCGCATTGAACAAAGCGCAGCCCAGATGCGAGGTAGAGCCGGCGCCGGGCGAGCCGAATTGCATCCTGGCCTGGTTCGTCCTCGCGTAAGCGATGAATTCCGGCAGGTTGTCGGCGGGCAAATCCCGGCGCGTGACCAGCAGTATCGGCGTGCTGGCGACCAGCGCGACCGGCGCGAAATCGGTCGCGGCATTGTAGAGCGGCTTCTTGTAGAGGGTCTGGTTGATCGCGTGTGTGCCGGCGGTGGCGAGCAGGAGCTGATAGCCGTCCGCCGGCGCCTTCATCACCCGGGCGGCCCCGAGCATGCCGCCGGCGCCGCCGACATCCTCGACGATCACCGGCGCGCCCAGATGCTCGGCGAGGTGCGGCCCGATGATCCGTCCCAGAATATCGCTGCCGCTGCCGGCTGCGAACGGAACCACCATGGTGACCGGCCGTGCCGGCCAGTCCTGGGCCGCGGCCGGCGCGGTCACAGCCGACAGCATAACGAAGACCGCGGCGGTGAGCTTGGCAACGGCGGCGATCATCCTGACGTCCCGCATGGTTCGCTCGTCTCAGTCCGCCGTGATATTGGCCGCCTTGATGATCGGCCACCACTTCTCGATCTCCGCCTTCTGGTAGGCGCCGAGCGCCGCCGGCGTCTGCTGCTCGCGCGGCGGGATTTCCTGGCCGAGATCGGCAAGCTGCTGGCGCAGCTTCGGGTCGGCCAGCGCCTGCACGACCGCGGCGTTGAGCTTGGCGACGATCTCTTTCGCGGTGCCCTTCGGCGCCCAGATCGCGTTCCACAATGAAATGTAGAATCCCGGCAGTCCGGCCTCGTCCACGCTCGGGATGTCGGGAGCGAGCGCCAGCCGCGTCTTGGCGGTGACGGCAAACGCCTTGATGTTGCCGGCCCGCACCTGCGGCAGCGAATTCGACACCTGATCGAACATCAGATCGATCTGGCCGGCGATCAAGTCCTGCATCGCCGGCGCCGCGCCCCGATAGGGAACCAGCGCGAAGCTCGTGCCCGACAGATTCTGGAAGAACACGCCGCTGACGCGGGTGCCGGCGCCGGCGGTTCCCTGCGACGCCGTGCCGGGATTGGCCTTGAGCCACGCGATCAGCTCGCTCAAATTATTGGCCGGCACGGCCTTGCGGGCGACGACGAGCTGCGGATTGCTGGTCAACAACGCGATCGGCTCGAAATCGTCCAGCACGTGATAGGGCAGCGAGAACACGGCGCCGTTCAACACATGGGTGGCCCACATTCCCATACTGAGCGTGTAGCCGTCGGGAGCCGCGCGCGCGGCGCGGCCGACCCCGATCGTGCCGGACGCGCCGGTAACGTCCTCGATCACGATGGGCTGGCCGAGCGCGGCGCGCATGCCCTCGGCCACGATGCGTCCGATCCGATCCGTCGGTCCGCCGGCTGCGAACGGAACGATCATCGTGATCGGGCGCGACGGATAGGCCTGCGCGCCCGCGCGTTGCGGGCCGCACAGAGCCGCCGCGAACGCGAGGCCGAGAAGCAGCTTTCTCATGTCATACCTTCGAGGGCTTCCACAAAGGCTCCCGCCCCGCCGCGGCCGCACGGGCGCCTGGATTGGAAGCGTACGATATCCGGCGGAGGTTATCGATAGCGGGCTGCGCCTGCGGGCGCGCGCGTGACGCCATTGTTCAAATCGGGCTGTTCGGAAAATCGAAACTGACGAATTGCCCCCGCCGCGGCCGCGCGGGTCTTTCATGCGCTGTCGCCGGCCGACCGATCACCCCGGTAAGCTCATGGCTTTCTGCTCGAGCCGGGCCGCGAACGCAGCCCCGCCACTTCCGGCGGCGGGGCTTTCACCGGCGAGACCGGCTCGATCGTTTCAGGTTTCCCAGAATTCAGCAACGTACGCTGCGCGCACCGGCTGCTCCGCTTGCGCGTCTGTCATGGGTTGCGCAGGAAGCTGAAGGACGCTTGCTTCCTGGCCCACATCGAGATGAGTCAGCAGAACCATGTGCCCGTCCGGAAATTCGAGCGCATCATGGTGCGTGTGCGGCAGGTCCTGGTTGATCTGGCGGAAAATTGCCGTCCGGTGGCAAATCGCCCGCGATCTCCAGCCAAGGGCTCCGGCGAGAGTGACCTCGCGCGCAAAGCCCAATTCGGTTCCCGGACGAACGCAAACCGCCATGGTGGAATTTTCCGGCGCGCAGAACCCGCGCGTGCCGGCCGGAAACTGGTGGGTGGTGAGCTTGTCGCCGATCTTTGCGGGACGGGACATGACATTCATCAGGCTATAGTCGCACATGACGCGGGACTCCTTTCGAAGCCCTCAACCCCAAACTGCTTTGCGGCTTGGCGGCCACCCATGCAGAGCCGCACCAGCTGCGATGCGGGAATGGCCGGCCTACGTTCCGGTGTTCCGGTTGCATAAATAAAACGCGGGGGCGAAGGGAGTTCCATATCGATGGCACTTTCCGGGCGCCGTCCCCCCGGCGCCCATCCCGAACGAATGCATGTCTGATCGCCCACAGTGACCCGGATGGCAGGAGTTGCAATTCGTAGTCTCACTGACCACGTCTGGCGTCGGACTGGAGCGTTGATGCCGATGGGCGAATACCAGTGGGAGTAACGGCCGCGTGAACTCGTCGTTGGCAAAACCAGGGTTGGTACTTCAGCCGGAGCAACCGGCCGAGGGACAGGGGCGTGTTGTCGGAAACCATGGTTCGACCGAGTTGCTGGCGTCTTCTGCCGGCCGGGGCTGGTCCGGCCTCGCAGCAGAGCTTCGCAGTCACAGCGGTGTGATCGCCTGGCAAAACCCGCGCCCTGACGCCGAGATTTGCGTGGATGTCCACGGCGGCGCATCTGTGGTCACGCGGCAGAGGGACGGTATCACGGACCGCACCGTCTCCGAGCGGGGAACCATCTGGCTTTCTCCTGCGGGGGGCACGAAAGTGATTGAGGTGTCCGATCCTCTGCCGGCAATACTGCATATCTATCTTCCTCCAAGCCAATTCTCGCCGAAGAGCCTGGGCGAAGGATCCGATCCGTCCGCGGTCGCGTCGCTGCGCTTTGAAAGCAGCTTTCAGGACCCACTCGTCGCCGAGATGGCCTATGCAATCACGTCCGAACTTCAGCGTGAGACATCTGCGGGGAGCATGCTCGTCGAAACGCTGGCGTCGAGCCTGGCGGCAAGGCTGGTCCAAAACCACGTCGGCACGCTGGCGCGCGATGTCTCCGCCGGTGCAGTCCAGGCAGGACTTGACCGACGCCGACTGACGCGTGTGCTCGATTACATCGGAGCCAATCTGGAAGGTGACTTGACACTCGGCCGCCTGGCTGCGGTCGCATGCCTGAGCCGCTTCCATTTTTCCCGCGCGTTCAAGGCCGCGGTCGGCCGATCTCCGCATCACTATGTCAGCGCGAAGCGGCTGGAGCTCGCCAAACAACTGCTCGGGAAGGGCGACCAGCCGTTGGCCCATATTGCGCTGACCCTCCGGTTTTCGTGCCAAGCCAACTTCACCCGTGCCTTCCGTGAGGCGATGGGTCAGACGCCTGCTCAGTACCGGCGCAGCGTTGGCACGATCGCCGCCTAAGCGGCAGCAAGAAATGACAACAGGTGAGCAACCGACGCGAAGCCGCGTTCGGTCCGTTGGCGTATCTACTCGCTCGGATACACCCTCGACCAAGAAACAGAGCGAACATGACACCCGAGCGAAAAGTCGTTGTCATCACCGGAGCGTCGCGCGGCATCGGCGCGCAACTGTCGAAAGCCTATCGGCACATCGGCTATCAGGTGATCGCCAATTCTCGTTCAATGCGCAAGAGCGACGATCCGGCGATCCTGGTGATCGAGGGTGACATTACCCGCCCCGAGACGGCCGAACGCATTTTAGGCACGGCTGCCGAGCGCTTCGGACGAATAGATACGCTTGTCAACAACGCCGGCGTCTTCATCGCCAAGCCTTTCACCGAGTATTCGGAAAAGGACTTCGCAACGATGATCGCGGTAAATCTCGCGGGATTCTTTCATTTGTCGCAGAAGGCCGCAGCCTGCATGCTGCGGACGGGCTCGGGCCACATCGTCAACATCACGACAACGATTGC
>DASXXS010000247.1:0-5708 GCA_036502925.1 Xanthobacteraceae bacterium | reverse complement strand
GCCAATGCGAGCCCGCGCTTCCTCGAGAAAGATTTGGCGCGGCAGCGGCACCGGCTTGGGGGGCGCCGGATTGGGCGACGCATCATCCTTCTTGTCTGGCGCCATCGGTTCCATGGCGCTTTCCGCACCGGTCGCCATGGCCTGCGCCATCTCCTTGCGCTTGCGCTCGAGCTTATCCTTGGCGAGCCGCTCGGCATTGTCTTCGAAGACGGCGCGGTTCTCCGCTCCGCTGTTCCGCAGATTGGCGTCGGTGATCAGCCCGGCATTGGGCGCGTCGAGATCGGCCAGGATCGCACCCATGGGATCGGACGCGACCGCCGCGATCGAGCCAGTCGTCGAGCCGGCCTTGGGGCCGAAGCCGAATCGGTGCAGGGCGAGCGCCGCCCCTCTTGGATCAAGGGCCATGATGATTGATCCTTGACTGACAAACTTTGAAATCGTGCGGCGACGTCGACGGCAATGTGCCAAACGTTACGGACTGTCGCCACCGTGGGCCAATGTAACGTATCCGACGTATCGCAGCAACATCAGGCTCATCGGCTCGCCGCGGGCAAAATCGGGAGACGCATCAGTGCCGATCTATCTGAACGAGCGGAACGCCGCCGAATTCGTCGACATGCCGTCCGCGGTCGCCGCCGTGCGGGCCGCCTTCGTGGCGCAGGCGCGCGGCGAGGCCGTCAATATTCCACGCACGCGGCTGGAATTCGGGGAGCGCAGGCTCAACCTGATGGCGGGGGGCGGCCGCGCTCCCGACCGCTACGCGCTCAAGTCCTATGGCTCCTCGAGCCACCACACCCTGCTCTATTCGGCGGAGCAGGGACTCCTCGCCATCATGGAGGCGAATCTGCTTGGCCGAATTCGCACCGGCGCCGCGAGCGCGATCGCGACGCAGGCGATGGCCCGCCCGAATGCCGGAAAGGTGGGGCTCATCGGCGCCGGCCGGCAGGCGCGGACGCAAATTCAGGCATTGCATTGCGTGCGCTGCGTCAGCGAGGTGGCGGTCTTTGCCCGCACCCGCGCCAAGCAAACGACGTTCTGCGAGCAGCTCGAATCCGAGCTGGCACTGCCGGTGCGCGCCGCCGGATCGGCGCAGCAGGCGGCCAGGGGCGCCGACATCGTGGTCACCGCCACGACCTCGTCCACGCCGGTGCTGATGAGCGAATGGCTCGCGCCTGGCACCCATGTGAACGCCATGGGGGCCAATGCGGCGTCGCGCCGCGAGCTCGATCCGCAGATCGTCCTGCGCGCCGCCATGGTGGTCACCGACGATATCGAGCAGGCCAAGGCGGAAGCGGCCGAGTTCATCGATCTCGCCTGCGCCGGCCGGCTCGATTGGAACGATCTGATCCCGCTGCACCGCATCGTCGGGTCGTCGGGCTTTCGCCGGGATCCCGACGCGATCACGCTGTTCAAATCGCTCGGCGTCGGGCTCGAAGATCTGGCGATTGCCTCGCTGCTGTACGATCGGGCGATCGCAAGCGGCCGATTCAAGCCGCTTTGAAAAGCGGGCGGATGGCCGGATGAGACACTCGAATTTTATGGGACGGCTATGCCGCATTTACAAAAATGTAATGAGGCCAAGAAGTACCCGTAAGGTTCGCGCATCAGCCTGCGGACAAGACGCAGCAGACGTCGCCCGTGACAGCCGGGAACAACGGAGGAGACCACAGTGAATCAGAAAATTGCTTTCACCGCCCTGTCTCTCGTGCTCGTCCTCGGCGGCGCTTCGGGGGCCATGGCGGCCGGCAAGACGCACCATGGTGCTCATGAGGCCTACGCTTCCGGGCCCGGCGGGAGCATCAGTGATCCACGTCAAAACAAGGGCGGCAACCACGAGTCAACCTGCGACGTTGATCCACAGTGCAATGGGTGGAACGCGTGGCTGCAAGATGTCAAAGCCGGCAAGCTGAGTGCCGGGCACTAGGATTCTTCGCGTCGACAAACCAACAGCAAGCGTGCTTTCGCAAGAGCAAGCCTACGACAACGACTAAGCGATTCCCCCGGGGCGCCCGCGCGCGCGCCCCGGGCTTTTCGCGTCGGCGCCAACGCCCATGCGCGGGCTGCGCCCGAACCCTTCAGCCTGGCATCCGTCATCGGCAATTGGTGACCTCGGATCGCCGGCGGCGAGCGCGTCGACACGCCCGGCGCCACGCCTTCCGGCCGTCCGGCGAACCATGTAAATTGGCGATTAGCGAAGACAGGGGAGCGCCATGAACCGACGTGACATCTTCAGCCCGTTCGCCGTCGCGGCACTTGCACTCGTCATGCTGCCGAGCGGCGCCGTCAGCCAGCAGCGGACCCTCAAGGAACAACTGGTCGGCGCTTGGACGCTGGTGTCGATCATTGCAACCGACAAGGCCGGCGGCAAATCGGAACGGCGCGGCCCCAACCCGAAAGGGCTTCTCATCTTCGACGCCAGCGGCCGGTATTCGATATTGACCGCGCGCGCCGATCTCCCGAATTTTGCGATCGACAACGTGAACCAGGGCACGGCGGAGGAAAACAAGGCCGTGATGACCGGCATGATCGCCAATGTCGGCACCTGGTCGGTCGACGAGAAGACCAGGACCATCACCACCAATGTCGAGGCTGGTTCATTCCCCAACCTGAACGGAAAGACCCAGACCCGCGTCATCAGCTCGCTCACCGCGGATGAGCTCAGATACGTCAACGGCGCGTCGGTATCCGCTACCGTGGACGAAGCAACCTGGCGGCGGGCGAAATAAACCCCATCGCCCCAAAATCGTAGGGGCGGCCCTTGTGGCCGCCCTCTTACCGTGGGGCGGGCGCCCATCGCCAGGGCGTTTACGCCCGTCTTCGACGGGCTGTGGGGCGCCCCTACGCTTCCGCGGCGGCGCGCGCTACTTCACCTTGCCGGTGCGGGCCAGCGCCTCCTGCTTCCACATTTCCCAGGTGCGGTCGTGCCCGTGGCCGGGCCGTTGCCGTCCCTGCTCCTTGTCCATCAAGGCGGCTTCCTCCGGCGCCAGATAGGTGATGGGACCGCCGAGCATCTTGGCCTGCAGCAAGAGTTTGGCATTGGCCTCGGTGTAGATCGCCCGATACACGACCACGCGCACGCTCGGCGCCACCACCACATTGCCGTGCCCGCGCATGAGCGCGACCGAGTTCTTGCCGAGCGTCTGCGCCAGCGCCCTGCCGAGCGCGCTGTTGGAGATCAACAGGTTGGTCCAGCCGGCGCTCGCGCGGGTGTCGAAAACCGGCACCTCCGGATAGAAGAACGCCGCCCGGATCGGCCGCAGCGGGACTTGCGTGACGCTGAACGGAACCACGGTCGGGGAGTGGCTGTGCACCACGGCGCCGACATCGGGCCGCGCCTTGTAGACCTCGGAGTGGATGAAACGCTCCGAATAGACCGGGCGCTCGTCGGGCCGGACGAGCTCGCCGTCGAGCCCGAACTCCATGATGTCCGCGGCCACGACCAGGCCGGGCGCGCGCGCCCGCGACATCAGGAAGCGATCGGGGTGGTGCGGATGGCGCGCGCTGATATGGCCATAGCTGTCGACCACGTCCTGCACGTAGAGAATGCGGTTGCCCATCACCAGATCATCGATCACGGCCTTCAATTCGGCGGTCGTCTTCGCCGTGCCGGCGCGGCCCTTTTTCGGAATTTGCGAAGCCCGTCGCTTCTTCGCCATGGCGCCATCTCCCCATGCTGTTGTGGTTGTGAATGCACTCTTGTGCCGAAACCCGACGAGGCGTCAATCCGCAACGACATCGAGGCTGTAGCCCGGATGGAGCGGAGCGAAATCCGGGAACGGTGCTCCCGCATTCCGCTTCGCTGCATGCGGGCTACAGCTCAACGTCTGGCGACTGCACCAAGAGTTTGCGGCCGGTGGGCGTGATCGCCACCATGGCGGAGGCCACGGCGCCGCCGGCTGACGGATCGCTTGTTCCCACATGCAAGGCATAGACGTCGCCCGCCGCGAGGACGTGGCGGGCGTCGCGCCGCAGCTCGCCTCCTTCGTTGGACGAGAAGCCGATGCGCCGGCCGATGCTTCCGCCGAGCACGGGATGTAGCGCGGCTCCGCCCAACGGCTGCGTGGCACGCGCATAGAGGTCGGCGGAGCCGATGCCCGGGCCGACGGACTGCAGCGCGGCTTCGAGGCCCGATTGCGCGCGTTCGAGGACGGGGCTTGGCGGATCGGCCGTACAGACGAACGACTCCGCCCAGTAGCCGCGATGCTTCACCGCGATATAGCCCAGCAGCGGCGCGCCCTTGAGCTTGGGCTCGAACGCGCCGCGGAACGGCGCCAGCGTGCGTCCGCCGTCGAAGCTCGCCAAAGTGCGCACGTCCTGCGCCGCCAGCGCGCGTGCGCTGCGCTCGCCCGCAAGTGCCGCGGTCTCGACCCCCGCGCCCTCGCGCCATGCCTGCATGAAGGCAGCCGCGCCAGCCCTCACCACGGTGCAGGCATCGCGCATCAAGGAGAGCTCGCGCGGACGCGTCGGGCGGGCGCGGACCTCGCTGTCGGCGGCGATCAGGCGGAACCGATTGCCCAGGCTCTTTTCCAGCGCGGCCATGAGCGGCGGCCGCATCAGGTCGAACCGCACCGTGCCGATATCGGCGGCGGCATCGCTCCCCAAGCCGGCGAGCCACGGATCGAAGACGCTCTCCCAGGTCCAGGCCGACATCACCTCGGGAATCCAGGTCATCAGCCGTTGCGCCGGCATGTCGCGCGAGCTCATGGAGACGAGCAGCCGCGCCTCGCCCTGGCGCGGCAGCAGCGCCAGCGCCCAACGGTGGCGCGGAATGAAATTGGTGAAATAGGCGAGGTCCGAATGCTCGCGCGCATCGCCGTAGACCAGCATGGCACTGCAGCCCTTGTGGTCCATGATGGCGTTGAGCGCGCCCAGGCGAATCTGGAATTCGTCGCGCGGAACGCGATCCTGCTCGAAGCCGTAGGCGCCGATCATGGTGGAGGGATGAACGGTGCGCATCGGTATCAGACCGGAATGCAGTCGAGCGTGGCGGTGCGGGCCGACAAGGCCTTGGCGCCGCCTGGCGTGATGACGACCGGCTCCCCGCACATCAGATATCCGGTCTCCGGCAGATATTGGTTGGGATGCATCACGAACACCATTCCCTCCTCCAGCCGCGCCTCGCTGTCGACGGCGAGATCGCCGGGGGAATCTGAGGTGATGCCGAGCCCGTGGCCGCGCACCCGCATATAGGGCGGCTGGCAATAATCCCCGTAGCCGGCGGCGCGGAAGCAATCGTCCATGCGCTGCGTCACCGCGCGCACGCTCGCCCCCGGCACCGCCGCGGCCTGGCCGCAGCGCATCGCCTCCCGCAGCACCGCGTATTTCTCGTGCAGCAGCGGTGTGGTCTCACCGATCACGGTGGTGCGGCAGATCTGGGCGAATTGGCCCTGATAGCAGGGCGTGATTTCGGACAGGATGATGTCGCCGCGATCGAGCACGCGGGCGCCGGCGGCGGTGACCGCGAGATTGTGCTGGGAAGCGCTCAGCAGCAGGAAATTATCCTCGGCGCCGAGCCCCTTCATGAAGCCGTAAAGCTCGGCCGCGAGCTCGAACTCGCGCAGGCCCGGGCGGGCAAATTCAAGGAAACGCTCGTAGCCGCGCTCCGCGATCCAGGTCGCCTTTTGGGCCGCCGCCAGCTCCTCGGGGGCGCGGATGCGGGCGAGCTCGCGCACATATTTATCGTTGGCGCGCACTTTCCCGCCCAGCGC
>DASXXS010000246.1:0-6078 GCA_036502925.1 Xanthobacteraceae bacterium | reverse complement strand
GGCGGCACGTAGGTGAGCTGCTTGGGGGTCGGATTCCTGGTGGGGAATTCGGCGACCTTCTGGAACAGCATGTGCATGAACAGGAACAGCGGCTTTGCCTTCATGACCAGCAGGATGCATTCGTCGTCGGCTTCGTCGCTGAAATGCTGGTGCACGCAGGCGTTCTCGACGATCATCGCGTCGCCGGCCTCCCAATCATAGCGCCGTCCGTCATGCACATCGTGCCCCTTGCCCTTGAGCACGAAGAAGACCGCACTGTTCATATGGCCGTGCTTGCTGTTGCGGCCGCCCGGCGCATAGACCTCCATATGGGTCTCGATCGACTGGGCGACCTTGACGGACTGCGGATTGATGATCTTCTTGCCGTAGCTGCTCGGCCCGCCTTTCCACTTGAGATCCTTGGTGCGGTAGACGCGCGGCTGGCTGTAGAGCTCGTGCACCAGGTTGCCATAGGTGCCCTCGAGCGCGCGCACGAAGATCCGGTGCCTGGTCTTGCGCTCCCAAACCACGTCGGCGAACGGGTTATTATGGCCGGGGCCGGGTTCGGCCGACCGGGGAGAATCCGGTGCTGAGGTATCGTCGTTGGCCACTGCCTCTGCCTTTCCGCGCTGGACGGCTGGTATTTGTCAGGCTTTGGCATATTGGGTTGGGCGGATTTGTCAACGATGCGGCCCGCTTGGCGCCCCTTGGCGATGACCGCTTGCCGGCGTCGGGGCCGGCCGGCGATTAACATTTCTGGCTACCGGTGACCGCCACCCTTAGGGTATCAACCCGAGTGGTGGCAAAACTGCGAATTAATCTTTGCCGGTTCAATGTGGGGGCGCTGACAAACCGCACTTGTTGGCACAGCGGTCCCGATTCGCCCCGAAACCCAGGCCCTAGAGTCGGGACCGCGTCTTTTCAAGTGACGGCAGAATCAGCCAGACAGGTGTTTATTGATCCGGTCTGTAGCTCACGGTGCGCAGCAGGCAACAAACAGAAATTTTAAGTTGAAAGCGTTTGTTAATCGCAAGGCCTCATCATTGCTGCGGGGACTTCGGCATCGCCACTCCGATACCGGCTACAGGTCGGGTCGGAGATCCTCGCATCATCAACCATTCTATCAGTGGAGTACGACATGAAGATGGGTAGCGCATCGCTCCTCGGCAGACTGTGTTGCGGCCTTTCCATGGCCGCGCTGACGCTCGCGGTTTCTCTCGACGGCACTCGCACCGTCCGGGCCGAGGACGCCGACGTGCCCACGGCTTCACTGCAGGAGATGATCGTCGACCCCATCATGAAGAGCGTCCGGGGCCTCGAAGCGCGGCTGACCGGCTTGGAGGCTACGGTCGCCGCCATGGCCGAGTCTTTCAATTCCCGGCGCGTGGTCGCCCAGGTGCTCTGCGTCTCCGACGAGACAGGCGCTCAAACCTGCATCACGAAGGCACAGCTCGATATCCTTCTGAGTGGGATCGGCCGCGCCGAGGTCAATGAGCCTGCACCCGCTGTGACCGAGGCGAAGGCCGTGCCGAACGAAGATCCCGCGGAAGCCGTCGTGACGAAGGACGAAAGCCGCTTTCCTGAACAGGGGGCGCCGGTCGAGGAAAAGTCAGTGGCTGAGCAGGAACCCGAGCACACCGGGACGATTCAGTCAGCCTGGTCCGGAGCGGCCATCGTCATGAGCCCCAGGATCGAAGTGACCGAAGATCCGGCTCCTGCGGAAGCGGCTCCGGCGGAAGCGGCTCCTGCGGAAGCACCTGTGCCATCCGACGAATGATCGCCATACCGTAAGTTCGGACTCACGTACCGAGCAACACGCGACACGACTGCGTCGTCACCTTCAACCCCGCTTCGGCGGGGTTGTTTTTCCGGAAATGAGCAGGCCACCGCGGACGGAAACACTCGCCCTTTTGGGTTTGACACCGTCTCGATTTGCCCAATCCTTCCAAAAGCGCCCTTTAACCGTCAACCCCAGACGGCACCGCCTCGACTGCCAGTCGCCGTGCTGGAATTAAGTGTTTGACTCGATACCGAAAAATGAGCTTCGGAAGTTCATCGAGCTCAATTGAGTCCCGTTTTGTCAACGATGTGGCCCGCTTGGCGCCCCTTGGCGATGACCCCCCCTTGCTGGCGCCAGGGCCGGCCCTCGATTAACATTCAAATTCCTCGAGCCGGCCGCTCCGCCGTCGCCTTGAAATCGGAAAGAGCCAGAATGAAGCGATTGCATCATCCGATCGTGCGGGGCGAGTGAAGCGATGGCGGATGTCGCCCAGGTCCAGCCCCCGGCGGTCGACGATGCTTCGCCCATCGTAAGCGCGCCGATCGATCCGTCGACGCCGCTGTTTCGCGTCCGCCCCTTTCGGCTCTTGTTCATCACGCGGGTTTCCTCCACCACCGCGGTGCAGATGCTGGCGGTGGTGGTCGGTTGGCACGTCTACGAGCTCACCGACAGCGCGCTGCAACTCGGCCTGATCGGCCTTATCCAGGTTCTGCCGCCGCTCCTGCTGATGCTGGCGGCCGGACAGGTGGCGGATCGCTACAATCGACGGCTGGTGTTGCGCTGCTGCTACGCGGTCGCGTTCTGCTCCGCGGCCGGGCTGGTCGTGGTGTCGGCGTTTCCGCAGCCGAGCCTCGCGGCGATCTACGTGCTGCTGGTGGTGAACGCGAGCGCGCGGGTGTTCGAGCAGCCGGTCATGCAGTCGCTGGTCCCGGTCATGGCGCCGCAGGCGATCCTGAACCGCGCCATCGCGGCCCATGTCTCGGCCCGGCAGCTTTCGGTCTTGATCGGGCCCTCGCTCGGCGGGGTCCTCTACGCGTTCGGCCCCACCTTCGACTACGGGGTGTGTGCGCTCTTGTTCCTGGCCGCCTCGGTGGCGAGCTTCCGGATGCCCAGTCCGCCCGGCCCAGGCGCGCAAACCAAGGTGAGCTGGGACACGCTGCTGGCAGGCTTTCGCTTCATCGGCAACTGCCAGTCCGTGCTCGGCGCCATGCTGCTCGACCTGGTGTCGACATTCTTCGGCGGCGTCAACGCGTTGCTCCCGATCTACGCGCGCGACATCCTCGACGTGGGCGCCTGGGGCGCCGGCGTGCTGCGTAGCGCGCCCGCGCTCGGCGCGCTGATCGCCGCGGCCGTGCTGGCGCGCAGCCCGGTGCGGCGATCGGGCGGCGTCTACCTGTTCGCCGGCTTTGCCGTGGTGGGCGCCGCCACCATCGTGTTCGGCCTGTCGGACAACCTGTTTCTCTCCATTGCGGCGCTGATGGTCATGGGCAGCGGCGACATGCTGAGCTCGGTGGTTCGCCAGACCCTCATCCTGGTGACGACGCCCGACGGCATGCGCGGCCGCGTCTCCGCGGTCAATGCCCTGTTCTACGGCACCTCCGGCCAGCTCGGCGCGTTCCGGGCCGGCGTGATGGCGGCGGCGTTCGGGGCGGTCGGCTCGGTGGTGATCGGCGGCGGCGCGATCTTCGCCACCGTCGCGCTGTGGCTATGGCTGTTTCCGGCGCTGCGCCACGTCGACCGTCCCGATCTGCCGCAGGCTTATTGATCGCGCGACGCTATCCACACCCGGCGTGTACCCGGCGCGCGGCTTTCTGCTATTGTCGCGCGTGCACAACGGAGGGCAATGATGCGCAAATCCAACCTGTCGGTCAGCGGACTGAGCGTGATCCTGGCAATGGGCCTCACGCTCTGGGAGATCTACTTCTTCTTTTTTGCGGGCAGCGCCGGCAGGCTCGACGGCACGCTCGGTCTCTTCACCCCCGACCGATTGGGCTTCAATTTGGCGTGGCTGACGCTCATCTATCTCTCCTATCAGCTGATATCGATTCCCTTCGCGCTGCCCACCGCCGGGCACCGCTTCATGGGCGTGGTGGACGGGATGGCGTCCCTGGTGCCGCTGGTGGTGGTCCTGGTCGTGATGTTCGGCAAGCCCGAGCTGCTCAATACCGAAGGACGCTGGGAAGCCGCCCTCGTGCTCGCCGGCGTGAACCTGGCCGACCTGTTCGGCGGCTATGCCTTCAATATCGCGCTCAGCCGCCGGATTTTCGACATCGGCGGCGCCGGACCTGCAAGCTGAAACGCCGACATGCGCGGACCCGCGAGCCTGTGGAGGAGCGCCAGCCTGCTGCTGGCGCTGGCGCTGCCTTCCGCGGTCGCGGCAGCCAATGACGACGAGGATTTCTATCGCGGCAAGACGATCTCGCTCATCATCCCGATCGGACCGGGCGGCGCCTACGACACTTATGCGCGCCTGGTCGCCCGCTATCTCGGCAGGGAGCTTCCGGGCAATCCCGTCATCGTCCCGCGCAACATGCCCGGCGCCGGCGGCACGATCGCGTCGAACCACGTCTTCAACCTGGCGCCGCAGGACGGCACCACGCTGACGATGATCACGTCGTCATTCGCCATGGAGCAGCTTTTCGACAATCCGCAGATCCGATATGACGCCCGCAAGTTTCTCGCGATCGGCCGCCTGCTCGACACCACCTCCGTCATCTTCTTCTGGCACACTTCGCCGATCAAGACCGTGGACGACCTGAGCAAGCGGCCGAGCACGGTCGGCATCTCGGGGGTCTATGAGATCCCGGCGGCGCGGATGCGCGCCATGAACCGGTTTCTCGGCATGCAGATGCGGCTCATCCCCGGCTATCCGTCGGCGCGCGACTATGTGATGGCGGTCGAGCGCGAGGAGACCGACGGCGGCACCAGCACCTATATCGGCCTCTCGCAATTGTTCGCGGCCTATCTGCGCGAGAGGAAGCTGAATATCGTGGTGCAGTTCGCGGAGGCCAGGGACGCGAGCATGCCGGACGTCCCGACCGTGATCGAGCTCACCGACGATGCGGAAGTGCGGCAGATTTTCAGCTATCTGGTCAGCAACGACACGATCGGCCGCTCGCTTTTCACCACTCCGAACGTGCCGCCCACGCGGCTCGCCTTGCTGCGGACCGCATTCCGCAAAATGCTCGCCGATCCGGAATTCAAGGCGGAGGCGGAACGGCTCAACCTGCCGCTGGTCCCCAAGGCGGGCGAGGAGATGCAGAAGATCGTGCTCGACACCTTCGACGTCTCGGCCGCCACGCTCGCCAAGATCAGGGAGGTGATGAAACCGTGAGCCCGCGGAACCTCGACTGCCCTGCGACGAGCGGGGCCCGGCCCCGATGAACTCCTATCCGATGCTGCATATCCTGGTGCGCTGGGGCCAACCCATTGCGGTTGCGCTTGCGTGCCTGATGGCCGCGGCCGGCATCTGGGCGGCGCTGAGCAGCGGAAACGTTCTGTGGGGCGTGCTCGGCCTCGGCGCGGCAGCCATCGGTTACGGTTTGTTGCTGAGCTATACCGAGCTGGTGAAATTGGTCATGGACATGTTGCTTCCAAAGTAGACGAGCATGAGCATGGAGACCGATCTCGCCGTCGTCGGCGCCGGCATCGCCGGGCTGACCGCCGCAAACCGCGCGGCGCAACTCGGCGCGCGCGTGCTGGTGCTCGAAGCGGGCGAGGACGAGCACTATGCCTGCAATTCGCGGATCGCGACCGGCGTGCTCAACCTCGCCCATACGGATCCGCATTCCGACCCGGCGCTGCTGCGCGAGGCGATCGCGGCCGACACCGAGGGCCATGCGACGCCGGCGCTGGCGGACGCGCTGGCGACCACGGTCGGCCGCGCCATGCAGTGGCTGCGCTCGGAAGGCGCCCGCATGATCAAGGTGCCGATCCACGGCACCAGCCGCTGGATGCTGGCGCCGCCGCGCATGCTGAGCGCCGGGCTCGATTGGAAAGGCCGCGGACCCGATGTCCTGCTGCAGACGCTCGCCGGCAATCTCAAGAGCCGCGGCGGAATACTGATGCTGGGGGCGCGCGCGCACGCGTTGCGCCTGGACGGCAAGCGCTGCACCGGCGTGGCGGTGCGCCAGGGCGGGCGGACATTCGAAGTCAAGGCTCGCAGCATCGTGCTCGCTGACGGGGGATTTCAGGGCAACGCGCAACTGGTGCAGCGATTCATCTCGCCGCGGCCGGATTGCCTCACGCAGCGATCGGCCGGCAGCGGGCAAGGCGATGCGCTGATCATGGCCGAAGCGGCCGGCGCGCGGCTGACCGAC
>DASXXS010000245.1:0-20698 GCA_036502925.1 Xanthobacteraceae bacterium | reverse complement strand
AGACCGGATTGCGCTCGCGCCGATAGGTTTTCAGCACCGTCCACGGATGGGTCAAGGCATTGTCAATGGTGGTGACCTCGTCGTGCAGGAGATCGTTGTTGGCCCTGTCGAGATAGATGCGCTCCTTGACCACGGTCTGGTTGTCCTCGTGCAGCGGGATGCCGCTGGCATCGAAGGAGCGCGGCCCCTTGAAGCCGCGGGTCTCGACCTCGAGCGTGTTGAAGCGGCCGCTCCCGTCCGCATCGGTCCATTGCCCGATCGAGTAGCCCGCGAAGGCCGGCTCGGAATCCGTCGGCCAGGCGCGGCCGTCGGTGTAGATGCGGCGGACCTGGTTGTCGTATTCGATGATCATGTAGGTGGTGTCCGGCATGATGATGATTTCCATGGGGAACACCACCGTCATGGCGCGCGGCATGCCGGGCGGGATGCAGGTGAAGGTCGGATCGTTGCCCTGTCCGCCGGCGGCCTGGTCGGCGAGGCTCGCCTCGAACAGCGCCTGATATTGCGGCTTGAGCGGCGGCTGCTCGTCGCGGCCCAGCTGCCGGCTCGGGTCCCATTGAACGCCGCCGATCCGCCGCCACTGGCCGCGCCATTGCGGATATTTGGATTCATCGAACGCCAACGCGTCGGAGACCACGATGTTCAGCCCCGCCAGCAGGGTGATTGCACCGATCAGGGATTGAAGACTCATTGTTGTTTCCTCCCTGGAGCGATTTTGCTCATGTCGACAGTTCTTGCTGTCATGGCCGGACTTGTTCCGGCCATCTCGCTTAGGTTGGCGCGGCTACGCGTTCCTCGTAGAGATTGCCGGGACAAGCCCGGCAATGACAAGCAGCTTTTGACCCCTCAAGGCGCCGCGAGCACGCGGCTGTGGCCCGGGATCGGCTGCCAATCGCCGAGAATGTGAAGGATGTCCCGGATCATGGCCGCCTGGTTGCAGATGACCGGCTTGCGGAATTCCCGCTCCAGCTGGCCGGCGACCGGCTCCGAGAGCCAAGTGCCGCCCCCGATATAGACGCCATCGCAGTCGGGGTTTTCCAGGAACGCGCGCCGGCCGAGTTCATAGGCGAGCTGCATCTGGTCCTGCGTGCTGATCTTGACGAATTCGGCCGGCGCGAGCGATTTGTTGGCCACCCCGGCGACCGCGACGCCCTCGCGCGCCAGGAAGTCGCCGAGCGTGCGGTTCATCTCGTCGGACCATTTGTTGACCAGCGCCACCTTCTTGAGGCCGAGCTGGCGCGCCGCCCGGCCGACCGAAAGCACCGTCGAGGTGGCCGGGAGGCCGGAATATTTCGCCATGTGGGCGATCATCCGGTCGTGCGCCTCGATGCCGATCAGGAGCGGCAGCGGCACCCCGTTCTGCATCACCAGGTTGACGTCTCGTTCTTTCAGCATGTCCAGATAGCTGTCGAGCGGCGCGAACACGCGCTCCACGTCGGCGCGGGAGAATTCAGACAGGCCGACCGGAAGCAGGACCAGCATGAGGCCGGGCGGCGCCAGCCGGTAGAATTCGTAGGCCGCATTCTCCACCACCGCGAGCGGCGAGAGGCAGCCGATCTTGTGCTTGGGCAGGTAGTCTTCGAACATGAATGCCTCGGATGATTGGCGCGACTCAAGCGAGGCGACAAGGTCAGTTGTGCAAGACCTTGCCGCCCCTGAAGATGGTCTGCTGGACCAGCGCGGCCCATTGCTCGAATTCCTGCACGTAATTCGGCCGGTTGGTGAGATAGAGCTTCTGCAGCACCGGGAAATCCTTCGGTGCCATGCCGTTGCGCGACGGCACATAGCCAAGCTCGCGGTAGATCGCCTGGCCTTCCTTCGACAGCAGGAAATCGATGAGCAGCATGGCGGCATGCGGATGCGGAGCTTTGAGCGCCAGCGCCGTCGAGGTGTCGGTCACCGGCACCGGACCGGGCACGTTCCAGGCGATCGGCGCGCCCTGGGCGCGGCTCGCCTCGACATGGGAATTGTAGATCGTGGGAGAGAGCGGCACCTCGCCCGAAATGGTCAGGTTGGCGAGCGCGCGGCCGGTCAGCTCGTAGATGCGGATATCCTGCTGCCCGAGCTTTTTGACGTAGTCGATGCCGAGCGAGATCACCATGGCTCCGACCCAGTTGGCGGAGGTCGACAGCGATCCGGAGATCGCCATCTTGCTCTTCCATTTTGGATTCAGGAGATCCTGATAGGACTTGGGCGCATCCTGCGCGCGGATTTTCTGCGTATTGTAGCCGATGCCCAGATAGCTCTCCCGCACGCTGACCCAGTTGCGGCCGGGCTCGATCGTGCTCGCCTCGTAGTCGGCCAATTCCGGCGAGGAGAACGCCTGCAGCAGTCCTTGCTCGCGCAGCACCACCAGACCATAGGACGACAATTCGTAGGCATCGACCTGATAGAGGCCGGCGCCATATTCCTCGATGACCTTGCGGGTCACGTCGATCGAGGACGCCCGCGGCATCGCAACCTTGACGAACGGATATTTCTGCATGAACCGATCGACCAGCGGCTGGATCTGGGTGCCGGTCGCGTACAGCATCAAGGCGCCTTCATGGCGGGCGCCGTCCTCGAGCAGCTGCTGCCGATCGGCGCCGGCATAATTGGCGATCTCGCTCACCGTGGTCGGCGCCGCATGCGCCGGCAGCGCCGCCGCGCAGAGCGCCAGAGAAGACCACAGAGCGGCGCGAACGATCATTGATCAGGAACCCGGCTGCCGGCCGCGCCCATCCTGGCTCGAGCCGCTTGCGACTGAGGCCTTGCGAACCGGGCCAATTCGCTGCGAATATCGGGGAGGCTATTGCATTTTCCGATGCTGTCAACATGAGGGAGGCGACGCCATGGGCCAGGGTCACGGTAGCGACTGGGCGACGCGAAGCATGGTTCGCACCCGACGCGTCAATGCAAGCATTCCGCTGCTTGTCGCTGGCGCGATGCTTTTTTGCGGCGGCGTCGAACCGGCAAGCGCCCAAAGCACATCGAACGCTCTGGTGCCGGCGCAGGCTCCCGCCAAGGAAGGCCTTGCCGCGATCGCCGATACGCATCTTTGGTATTGGGACACGGGCGGCGAGGGCGTGCCGGTGGTGCTGCTGCATCCGGCCTCTGGCAGCGCCTTGATCTGGGGTTATCAGCAACCCGCATTGGCCGCGGCCGGCTACCGCGTCATCGGCTATTCCCGGCGCAGCTATTACAACTCGGACCCCGTCGCCAAGGACCGGCCCGGGATCGGGTCCGCCGACCTGCACGCCTTGATCGAGCTTCTCGGCTTGAAGAGGTTCTATCTGCTGGGCTCCGCGGCCGGCGGCACGATCGCGACCGACTATGCGCTCTCGCATCCGGATCGGCTGCTGGGCCTGGTGATCGCCGATAATGCCGCCGGGGTGCGGGACGGGGAGATCGCCAAGGCCGCCGCCAACATCAGGACCAAGGGCTTCGACGACATGCCGGTCGAGTTTCGCGAGCTCGGCGCCTCCTACCGGGCGGCCAATCCCGAGGGTGCGAGGCTTTGGACGGAGCTCGCCCACAAGGCGGTCACCGGCGGCGACTTCCGTCAACAGGTCGCCAACGAGATCACCACCGCCAAGCTCGAGGCCATGCAAGTGCCGACGCTGCTGATCACCGGCGATGCCGATCTCATCACGCCGCCATCGATCATGCGGATGGTCGCGCATCACATCGCGGGGAGCGAGACATTAATCGTGCCGGAGGCCGCACATTCGACCTACTGGGAGCAGCCCGACATCTTCAACCGCGCGGTGCTGGGATTTCTCTCCAAGAGGACGAGGTGAGTTGTTTGCGCGTCTAAGATCGGTTAGTCCCGTTCGGCGTTTCACTCCCTCGCCCCGTAGGGGAGCGGGTGGGGAGAGGATCATCTCAGCCGCCGGAGACAAAAGCGCCTTGTCGCACGAAACGATTCAACTCGCGCAATATGCCGCCGATCTGCGCTTCGAGGACTTGCCCGCCGAGGTCGTTTCGCGCGCCAAGGACTGCATCATCGATACGGCCGCCGCCGTCATCTACGGGAACACGATCCCGTGGAGCGGAACCGTCGTCGGCTACGCGCAGCGCATGGGACCTAACGGCAAGAGCCGAATTCTCGGCGCCGACGGCGCTTGCGTGCAGCCCGCCATGGCGGCGCTCGCCAACGGCACGCTGTCTCACGCCTTCGAGCTCGACAATGTGGTCATCAACCCGGGCGCCGGCGTTCACGGCGGCGCGACGCTGCTGCCACCCGCTCTCGCCATGGGCCAGGACGTGGGCGGCAGCGGCCGCGACCTGCTGGCGGCCGTGGTGGCCGGCGCCGAGGTGATGATCCGGATCGGATGGGCGACCAAGCACAGCAACGAGGCGCACGGATTCCACGCGCCCGGCACCACCGGCCCGTTCGGGGCGGCCATTGCGGCCGGCCGCTTCCTCAGGCTTGACGCCGCCGCCATGACCAACGCCCTCGGCATTGCGGGTTCCCTCTGCGGCGGCCTCATGGAGTTCGCGCGCTCCGGAACCGGCGCCATGGTGAAGCGGCTGCATATCGGGCGCGCTTGCGAGGCGGGAGTCCTGGCGGCAAGCCTCGCCCGCGGCGGCTTCACCGGTCCCAGCAGCGTGCTCGAAGGCGAGGCCGGGTTCCTGCGCGTCTTCTGCAGCGACTTCGACCTCGGACAACTGACGCGCGGTCTGGGCCGCGATTACGCGACGCTCAACATCTGCCTCAAGCGCTATGCCTGCCACATCACGGCGCAGCGCGCGGTGCAGGCGGTCCAGGAGCTGCGCGCCGAGCACGGCATCAGCGGCGATGATGTGAAGGCGGTGGCGGTCGTCGGCGAGAAGCGGATGGCCGAGGTGAACAATATTCCGGAGCCGGCCGACGTCATGATGTCGCAATACTCGACGCCGTTCTGCGTCGCGCTGGCGCTCTACCGCGATCCGCGCGATCCCGCTTCGTTCGGCGAGAATGCGCTGAACGACCCCGCCATCCGCTCCTTGTGCCGGCGCGTCACCGTGCGGCCGGCGCCGGGGCATGCGGGTCACGGGGACGTGCCGAGCACCGTCACGATCATGACCCGGGACGGGCGCGAGCTCACGCGCTGCGTCGAGGCCTTCATGGGAACCCCGGCGCGGCCGTTCGATCGGGCGGCCATGCGCGAGAAATTCCTCATGCTGACGAGGAGGCAACCCGATGCCGGGCGGATGCTCGAGCGCTTGCAGCGGCTCGAGGAGGAAGACAGCCTGGAATGGCTCGGCGCGTAAGAGACCCGGAGGAGCTTCATGGGCGATCGGGCCGGGCATCAGGCTTAGATCAGGGCTCGCCTCGCGGGTAAATCCACGATAAGGAGGGGCCAAATCCCTCGCGCGCGCGACGAATTCGGCAATTCCGCAATAAGTCTCAAAAGGAGAGCCCCTTGGCCCGCATTGTTCACATCGCCCTCAAGGTCGAAGACCTGGAAAAGGCGACCAAGTTCTACGAGGACGTCTTCGGCATCTACCAGACCAAGACCGGCCATGCCCGCGGCCACACCTCCAGGCACATGACCGACGGCAACATCGATCTCGCCCTCATGGTTTATGACAGCGAGGAGGAGAAGGAGGCGCAGCTCGCCGGGCCCGGCCCCTGCATTCATCACATCGGGATCGAGGTCGAGGACCGCGATGCCACCGCGAAGAAGATCGAGGAGAACGGCGGCAGCATCTTCTCGGATCGCGAGGAGGGCGCGCTCAAGTTCCGCGCCCCCGACGGCAACCTGGCCGAGATCGTCGGCATCGGCCGCTACAAGAAGAAGCACAAAAGCGAGAAGTCGCGCATCGTCCATGTCGCCATGAAGGTGACGGATCTGGAAAAGGCCACCAAGTTCTACGAGAACGTGTTCGGCTTTCGGCAGGTCTCCACCGGCCGCAATCATCAGCACATTTCACGTCATATGACCGACGGCGAAACCGATCTCGCGCTGATGCTCTACGACAGCGAGAGCGCCGCCGAGGCGCAGCTGGCCGGTCCCGGCCCGCGCATCCACCATTGGGGATTGGAGGTCGAGGATCGCGAGGCCTTCGCCCAGACGATCAGGCGGCACGGCGGCCAGATCCTCTCCAAGCCGGAAGCCAACGCCCTCAAGTTCCGCGCCCCCGACGGCACGCTCGCCGAGATCGTCGCCAAGGGCAGCTTCGAGAAGTCGAGGGCGAAGCACGCATAGGGCCTTGGGCTGAGCGAGGTTTTGCAGCCCGCATGGAGCGCTGGCGGAATGCGGGAGCGGCGTTCCCGGATTTCGCAAGCGCTCTATCCGGGCTACCGACTCACTTCCTCGTTTTCGCCGCCCGCTTGCGCGCCAGGATCTTGCGCCGCTCCGCGCGGGCCTTGGCCTCCTTATTCCGGCAGGCGATGCACTTGCAGCCCACGGCCTTGATGAAACAGTCGAAATATCCGCGGCCGTAATTATAGGTGATCTCCTCGTCGGGCTTGATGTTCTTGATCGCCCGGATCTTGATCACGTGCTTGACGAAATAGGGCTCTGCGTTCGGCCGGCAGGAATGGTTGATGTAGCGCGCCACGTTTCTGCGGCTGGAGCCGTCGATGGTCCAGCGGGTATTGATCTCGAACAGGTATTTGCTGTTGAGCTCGTCGACCTTGTCGGTATCGATCTTCCTGCCGCTGTAGCGCGCGATGAACTGGCCTTTCCTGATCGGCGCGCAGGCGAACATGCCGAGCCCTGCCAAAGATCGACCGATGCGAGTGTGAGCTGGCCGTGACAATCGCGCAGCCATGAGATTAGGATATGTCCATAGTGACCGACGATCCGCGGGTCTGGCGCAGGAAATGACGGCTTCGATGCAGGCCTACGATGTCGTCATTATTGGGGCAGGCCACAACGGGCTGACCTGCGCCGCTTATCTCGGCCTGGCCGGGCTCGCCGTCAAGGTCGTCGAGCGCCGGGCGGTAGTGGGTGGCGCGGCGGTCACGCAAGAGTTCCATCCCGGATTCCGCAACTCGGTCGCCGCCTATACGGTGAGCCTGCTCAATCCCAAGGTCATTGCGGACCTTCGCCTGTTCGAACATGGACTGAAGATTGTCGAGCGTCGCGCGCAGAACTTCCTCCCGACGCCGGATGGCGCCTACCTTCTCGCCGCCGATGGGCACACCGAACGCAACATCGGCAAGTTCAGTTCCGCCGACGCGGCCCGCTATGGCGCCTTTTGCCGGGAGCTCGACGCCAACGCGGATCTGCTGCGCGAGCTCGTCCTGCAGGCGCCGCCCAATCTCAGCCGCGGCTTCAACCGCAGAACTTTGGCTGAAATATTAAAGGCCGGGCGCTGGGGCAACCGGCTGCGCGCCCTTTCCACGGAAAATCTGCGTGTCCTCTTCGATCTGTTCACCAAGTCGGCGGCCGATTATCTCGACGGCTGGTTCGAAGGCGAGCTGGTGAAGGCCTGGTTCGGCTTCGATGCCATCGTGGGGAACTATGCAAGCCCCTATACGCCGGGCACCGCCTATGTGCTGTTGCATCACGCGTTCGGCGAGGTGAATGGGAAGAAGCGGACCTGGGGACATGCGGTGGGCGGAATGGGAGCCATCACTGCAGCCATGGCGCGGGCGGCCCGCGGCTATGGTGTCGACATCGAGACCGATGCGCCGGTCAAGGAGGTTTTGGTCGAGAAGGGCCGGGTGAAGGGCGTCGCGCTGGCCGACGGGCGAACCATTCGGGCCGCCGCGGTCGCCGCCAATGTGAATCCGAAGCTCCTCTACACCGAAATGGTCCCGGGCCAGGCGCTCGACCCGGCCTTTCTGCAGCGCATGCGGCAATGGCGCTGCGGCTCCGGCACGTTCCGGATGAATGTCGCCCTCTCGAAGCTGCCAAGCTTTACGGCACTGCCCGGCAGCGAGCCAGCCGATCATCACACCGCCGGGATCATTCTGGCTCCGAGCCTCGCCTATATGGACCGCGCTTATTGCGACGCCCGATTGCACGGGGTGAGCCGGGAGCCGATCATCGAGATGCTCATTCCATCGACCTTGGATGCGACCCTTGCGCCGCCCGGCGCGCACGTGGCGAGCCTGTTCTGCCAGCATGTGGCGCCGCAATTGCCCGACGGACGCTCCTGGAACGACAGCCGCGAGGAGGTCGCGGATCTGATGATCGATACGGTCGAGCGCTATGCGCCCGGCTTCAAGGCGAGCGTCATCGGTCGCGCGGCGCTCAGCCCGTTGGACCTCGAGCAGGTTTTCGGCCTCACCGGCGGCGACATCTTCCATGGCGCTCTGTCGCTCGATCAGCTGTTCTGGGCGCGCCCGGCCCTGGGTTATGCCGACTATCGGGGGCCGCTCCAGGGACTCTATCACTGCGGCGCGGGCGCCCATCCGGGCGGCGGGGTCACCGGTGCGCCCGGCCACAATGCGGCCCGCGCGATCATCTCCGATCGGCGCTGGCCCCGCTGGGGCAGCTGAACAGCCAGGCCCCGCATCCGAGCTCCAGCGGAAAGGCGGCGACCAGGCATCGGCCGCCGAGCCGCTCAATCGCCAGCCCGCCCCGCCTCAAGGTACGCTCCGCGGTCTCCAGCGATCCGACCTCTATTCCGTAGGCACCGATGAAGGGCAGCGAAGGAATCGGGATTCGCGGACACATCAGGGCGAACGTCGATGCCGTCACCAGATCCACGCTCCCGCGATCGAGATCGAAGGACTGACCGAGGGAGGATGCGCGCGGGAGGCGGCCGGTGAGACGTTCGAAGCGTTGCCCCGCCTCGTCGAGATCGCTGACTGCAATCACGACGCTCGTCAGCCCACTTGCGCCGTTTGGATGCGAGAGCCAGCGCGGCTGCCATACCATCTGCTCGGTCCGATGGGTGAGCAGCTGGATGCGACCCTCGGGCATCTCCCCGGGCTCCAGACGGGCGACCGAAAAGGCTGCGGTTCCGAGCTTCCCTCCCGTGTCGACCGGCCGCTGCATGTCGACCAGCGGACGCACTCGAAAACCGTTCCGCTGCAGCCGTTGATGCGCGCTCCCGGCGTCCGCTACCGAAAAGCCCACCAGATGCACGCCCACGTGCCGCGCCGCGGCGGCCTCGAGCTCGCCGCCAAGCGGCGTATCCGCCGTCTTGAACAGCACCTCCACATATCCGCGCGCCAGCATGGCGGTGACATTGCCGGTCCCGGTGAGGCGCGGCGCACCGGTGGGATCCGGCTGGGTCTGGACCGATATGGGGGTGGGCGCGAAGCCGGCCCGCGCCAGCGCCCGGCTCGCGGCCTGCGGGTCGCGCACGAAATGGCCGACGTGATCGAGAAAGATCTCTTCGCCGCGCGGGAGCTGACGATCCGCCTGCGTGCCTTCACCCACGACCCAACCTCACGGGCGGCCCCCCAGGCGTTCCTCGGCCAGCACATGCAAGGCATGGCGGTCGACCTTGTTGGTCGATGCCAGCGGCAGCTCGCCCAAAAACCAGACGAAGCGCGGATGCTGGTAGGCGGGTGCGTTCTTGAGCGCGAAGCGCTTGATATCGTCGTCGCTCGGCGCCCGGCCCGGCTTCGGCACCACGAACGCCACCGGTTTCTGTCCCTTGATCGCGTCCTCGACCGGCACCACGCAGGCCTGGGCGATGTCGGGATGGCGCTCCAGCATGCGCTCGATGTCGGTCGGATAGATGTTCTCGCCGCCCGATACGAACATGTCGTCGGTTCGGCCGACGAAATAATGGAAGCCTTGCGGGTCGCGCCGGAACACGTCGCCGGTCACGTAATAGCCGTCCGCGGTGAGCGGGGAGGGGACCTCAGGCCTGTTGTGATAGCCCAGCATGACGGCAGGGCATTTCATCTCGAGCACGCCCTGATCCGCATCGCGGTTCGCCCCGTCCACCAGACGCAGCCGCACCTGACGATGCGGATATCCGACCGAAAGCTCCGGCTGCGGCAGCCCTTTCGGATGCGGGCCGAACACGACCGGTCCGGCCTCGGTGGTCCCGTACGCATTGGTGACCGAAGCCCGCGGCAAAGCGTGGCGGATCGCCGCCATCAGACTCGCGCTCACCGGCGCCGAGCCCATGCGGATGAATTCGACGCCGGAGAGATCGCTGCGCTCGAGCAGCTCCCGCTCGCGCAGGATCATGGCGATCATCGGCGGCACCGCGGTGAGCCAGGTGCAGCGATAACGCTCAGCCGCCTCGATATAGGCGCGCGCGGTGAATAGCGGCAGCAGCACGATAGTGGCGTGGGCCGCGCAGGCGAGCATGCTGAGTGCGAGCGCATTCATGTGATAGAGCGGCGCCGCGATGAGATAGTGATGGCGCGACAGATCCGCGCCGGCGAGCCGCGTCTCCACCACCCAGAGATGACCTTGATGCGAGAGGACCACGCCCTTGGGGGCTCCGGTCGAGCCCGATGTGTAGAGCAGCATTGCGGGTTCATCGGCCTTCGGCACGATCGCGTCGAAAGCCCCGAGATCGAGAAAGGCATCGAAGCTCGCGGGCCCGGCAGCCCCGAAACACACGCGGGCAAGCTCCGCCGGACAGTCCGCGCGGCGCGCGGCATCGCAAAAGATGAGCTTGGCCCCGCAATCCTCGATGATGAAATGAATCGTCTGGCGTGGAAACTTGAAGTTGATCGGAACTGCCACCAGGCCGGCCCGCATGATCCCATAACAGGCCGCGAGATATTCCGCCCGGTTGGCCGAGAGGATTGCGACCCGCTGCCCGCGTTCGATGCCGCATGCGCGCAGGCCGCGGGCGACGCCGTTCGCCATCCCGTCAAGCCGCGCATAGCTGATCTCACGCGGGCCTTCTTCGCCGTCGAGATCGACGATCGCGATCTTGCCGAGGTCGCGGTCCCGCCGGATCAGGTCCCCGAGATTTTGCCAGCTCGCCATCGGGAGTACCAGATCAGCTTTTCGGCGGTGCCGTGAAATAGGTGCCGCGGCCGCTCGCGATGAGCTTGCCGCCGGCATCGAGCACTTGCGCCTCCGCGGTCGAGAACTGGCCGCCGAACCGGATCACCTTGCCGCGCGCGGTGAGATCGCCCGGCATGGCCGCCGCGTGATAGTCGATCCGCAGGTCGATGGTCGGCACGCCGCGGCCGGTCCGCCGCACCATCGCCCAATCGGCGGCGAGATCGATCAAGGCTGCCAGCACGCCGCCGTGGGTATAGCGGCGGTCCGGGTTGACCACCCATTCCTCGCGCCAAGTAGCGGTGAGCTCGATGCCGTCCTCATGCACGGCCACGACCTTGAGCCCGAGCCAGTGATGATAGGGAGCCCGGCTGATCAATTCCTGCACGCGTTCGGCGGTCAGCTCTTCGCTCATCGGTATTGCTCCCACCCGTCGATCATCGCACTCACCTGGCAACCCTCTCCGAGTCATGGCCGGACTTGTTCCGGCCACCCACGTCTTGCTTCCTTGGCCAAGTAAGGCGTGGATGGCCGTGACAAGCACGGCCATGACGTTTGGCGGCCTCGATCACGGCGCGACCACCACCTTGCCGATCACCTCGCGATCCTGGATCAGGCGCAAGCCTTCCTTGGCCTCATCGAGTGGGAGCACCTTGTCGATCACCGGCTTGATCTTGCGCTCCGCGATGAGCCGCATGAGGCCCTCGAGGTCCTCGTCGTAGAAGCTGTTGGAGCCGATGATCTTGAGCTCGAAGCTCCACACATAGCGCAAATCCTCCTTGGGGTCGTAGCCGGCGGTTGCCCCGCACACCAGGAGCTTGCCCCCGCGCTTGAGGCAGCGCAGCGACGGCACCCAGGTGTCGCCGCCGGTGAAATTGACCACCACGTCGACGCCGCCTTCGTAGGACCTGCGCTGCGGCTTGCCGTATTTTTCGATCGCCCATTTGGAGAAATCGGCCTCGCGATAGTTGATCACCTCGTCGGCCCCGAGCTCGCGCAACGCCTGCGCTTTTTCGGCTCCGCTGGTGCAGGCGATGACGTGCGCGCCCAGGAGCTTCGCCAATATGACGCAGCCGGTGCCGACGCCGCCGCTGGCGCCGAGGATCAGCACGCGCTCGCCTGATTTCACGGTTTCATGCGTGATCAGCATCCGGTGCGCGGTGCCGTAGGCGACCGGCAGCGACGCTGCCTCCTCGAACGTGACGCCCTGCGGCATGGCGACCAGCTGATCGGCGGAGACCAGGCAATATTCCGCCATGCCGCCGTCCAGCATCTCGCCCATCAGGCCCCTCTTCCTGTTGACCGGATTGACCAGCACCCGGTCGCCGGGCTTCCAGCCGGCGACGCCGGCGCCGAGCTCGACGATCTCGCCGGCCATGTCGAGGCCGATGATCACCGGCAGCGGCACCTTGATGCCCGGCATGCCGGAGACGGTGAACACGTCGTGATAGTTGAACGAGGAGGCCCGCACCCGGATGACCACATGCCCGTCCACGGCTCGCGGCGCCGGGTAATCCTCGACCAGCTCGAGATCGTCGCGGCTGCCGTGCCGGCGCAGAACCAGCGCCCGCATGGTCTTGGCGGACACGGTCTTGGCGGACACGGTCCTCCCAGGCATGGTCTTGTCGGCGGTCACTGCGGGCTCCCTCGCCATCCGGATTGCCGTTGCGGCCCGATCTCAGTAGCTTATGGCAAGCCCCCCAACAACTCCGGCGCAAGCGCCTTTCGGAGATCACCCATGCAGGAGAATTTCCGTCAATTCCTCGACCGCCTGCGGCAGACCGGAGACCTCGTCGACCTGCATCAGCCCGTGGATATTCGCCATATCGCCACCCTGGTGGACCAGGCCAAGACCGCGCTCTTTTTCCACAAGGTCGTCGGCTACGACCTGCCGGTCGTCTCCGGCATCATCCGCTCGCGCGAGCGCGCCATCATGGCGCTCTGCTGCGAGACCTATCGCGAGATCGAGGACAAGCTGCAGCAGGCGATCGATCGCCCGATCCCGCCCAAATACGTCAAGACCTCGCCGGCGCGCGAGGTGGTCCTCTTGGACGACGCCGTCGATCTCTACAAGCTGCCGATCCCGATGTCCTCGATCTATGACGGCGGGCCCATGATCACGGCCGGCGTCGTCATCGCGCGCGATGCCGAATTCGGCATCAACAGCGGCATCTATCGCTTCATCGTGAAGGAGAAAAACCTCACCGGCATCGACATCGTCACCCCCAACAACATGCGCATGTTCGCGCAGCGCGCCTACGCCCAAGGCCGTGCCTTGCCGATCTCCATCAGCATCGGGACGCATCCGATCGAGATCACCGGCTCCGGCTATCGGGCGCCCTTGGGTATGGACGAGATGGCGATCGCGGGCGGCTTGCGTGGCGCGCCCGTCGAGCTGGCGCCGTGCCAGACCATCGATCTGCCCTATATCGCGGATGCCGAGATCGTGCTGGAGGCCGAGATTTTGCCGACCGGCTGGACTTGGCCGGAGGGCCGTTTCGGCGAGTTCACGCGGCTCATGGGCGGATTGCACTGGAACCCGCTGGTGCGCATCAAGGCGCTCTCCATGCGCCGCGACGCCATCTACTACAATCTGCACATGCCGTGGGAGAACACCTGGCTCGCGGCGCCGACTCGCTATGCCGCGATCCGCCAGGCGCTCAAGACCGCCGGCGTCATCGTCAAGGACATCAATGTCACGCTCGGCGGCTGCGCGTTCTGGCACGCCGTGATCTCCATCAAGAAGCAGCCCGGCGAGGCCAAGAATGCGCTGCTGGCGGCGCTGTCGGTGATGGACTTGAAGCACGTGGTCGTGGTCGACGACGACATCGACGTGTTCGATCCCATGGACGTGGAATGGGCGATCGCCACCAGGGTGCAGGGCGACCGCGACATCATGATCGTGAGCAACGCGCGGGCGAAGCCGCTCGATCCGAGCCTGTCGCAGGGATTCGGCGTGGTGCCGACCGGCGCCAAGGTCGGCATCGACGCCACCATCCCGGAAGGCATCCCGCGCGAGCATTACGAGCGCATCACCTATGCATACGCGGATCGCGCCAAGATCGACGATTACGTGAAAGGAAAAGCGGACGCCGGCGGAAAGGCGGGCGATGAAGCCGCGGTCGCCGCACTGGCGCAGCAGATATTGGACGCCATCGCCAAGGAACCGCTCTACTACACCGACATCGCGGAGCGATTCTCGGCTTACGATTTCCGCACGGTGGCGCAGGCGCTCGGCCATCTGCACGCGACCGAGAAGCTCTGGCAGGATTCCCGCGGCCGCATGTGCGTGCGCGGCTCGGAATTTGCCGCCAAGCCGAAGTGATGACTCCCGGCTTTCCTCGCCCTCCCCGGACCTGATCCGGGGATTGCGGGGAGCGGGCGACGCGCTCCCCCGCAAGCGAGGAGAAGGAGTGAAAGGCCCTGCGCCGCTTAAGCAGTCGCGGCCGGCGCCGCGGTGCCGCCGGCGCCCGCGGCTGCCGCATAGGAGCCCATCGTCCGGAACTCGATGCGTCCGCGGCCGGCTTCGTCCGCGGCGCGCTCCAGGAACCAGGCGAGCGTCGCTAGTTGCTCGTCGCGCCGATAGTAGAAGTTGGAGGGATGGAACCAAAGATGAAAGGTACCGCCCTCCCGCCTGGCGCGCTGCAGCCCGATCATGAGCTTGGCGCGCGTGGCCTGCGGCAGGACGAAGCGGCGCAACCCGTTTCGTCCCAGCACCTGCATGCATCCCGGGATGTCGATGAGCTGGCCCAGCGGCTGCGGCCGCGAAGGACGCGGCGGAACCGGAAGGAACTGGTCGATGAAGTTTGCGGCGCGCGCCGCCAGGCGTCCGCCGGGATGCGCCGTCCGCAACATGCCGACATCGTGGCTGCGCACGACCCGAAGCCCGCTCCGGGCCAAAATATCCAGGTGCCCGACCGCGCCGCGGGGAAACACAAAGGATTTGAATTCCAGGCCGTGGGCGCGATGCACGCTCTTGGCAAACGCGAGGTCGTCTTGCGCTTCGGCGGCGGAAATCTGATCGAAGTAGATATGCCGTCCGCTGTGGCTGCCGACCTCGTGGCGGACCTTGGCAGTGACGATTTTCTCGATCACGTCGGGCGCATACCAGCACGGCTTCGACCCGGGCCGCGAGCGCGCGCTTTCCTCGTCGAGCAACGCGGCCACCATGGCCCAGCTCGCCGGCACCTCATAGCGATCGAGCAAATCGATGAGCGCCGCGCAGATCGGGCGTTCCGCCGTCTCGGCCAACCGCAGCTCGTCGGCCGTGATCGTGTCCCAGACTCCCCAGGCGAGCTCGAGATCGATCGAGAGGGTCACCTTTCCGATCGTCATTCCGGGCTACGCTCCGCCGACAAGGTTCGAGCGTTTTCTACACCAAGCGGAGCGCATTGGCGACATTGTCGCCCGTCCCAACTAACGTCCCGTCTTTGGCGCGGGTCGGAGGAGTTCTGCGCGCGACGTGGGCGAGCGTGCCATCGCGGGACCGTAAAGAATTTCCGGCAACAGCCAGGCCGGCTGCGGCTCATTGGTGTTGATCGCCGCCGCCGGTTCGGGCGACGCGTTTGTCGCACGTGCAGACACCGGATTCTTCGTGTCCTGAGGTTCTGGTCCCATCCAGACCGCCACCCAGACCAACGCCAGGCCCGCAGCCGCCAGGGCGAGGCGTATCTTGACCCGGCGGGCGACGGACCGATATCGGGAAGGTCGGGCAATCGGCTCGAGGGCGATGCCGGGCTCGCGGCGGTCGATCCCGGTCGGGCCACGCCGCAGCAGAACGCCTCGCTTGCGAGCGAACTCGCGCCGCAGCCTGCGATCGCTGGTGTCGTCGGGAGCATCGCTTCCGTGACCGGATCGACCGTGTTCCTTCGCGAGCACCTCTTCGATCCAGTCGGAGTTCACCCTGTTGATCAAGTCGGAGGTAGCGTAGTCCGCTCTCATTGATGTTCCTCGCTGGCTAATTCCTCCAAAGCAAAGGATCAAATTGGGGTGAAAAAACGATCGAGCGTTCTCGGGTTAAATCACTAAGGCTTTTACCTCGGTTCCGTGGAGTCGAATTGCTGGTCAATCAATTTTGTTGTTGCCGGCTCTCATGCTACGCGCGGCCATTACTACAGAACTATGCATCGGCAAAAAACCCCGGGGCAAGTCGACGGGTCAGCAAGCCCGACCGTCCATCCCGACCAGCAGCCGCTCGGTTTCATCCTTCAACGCAACGCCCGACACTTGCCGCGCCCGCATCGTGCGCAGCAGGTGCATGATCTTGCCGGCCGCACCCGCGGGATCGATCCCCCCGGGCCGGATGTTGGAGATGCAATTGCGGTTCGCATCGGTGGTATGCGGGCCCGGCTGCCAGGTCAGGTAGGCACCCATGCTGTCGGGTGCCGACAGGCCCGGTCGCTCGCCGATCAGGACCGCGACCATGCGGGCTCCCAACAGCTGCGCCAGCGCGTCGCCGATGGCGACTCGGCCCTGGCGCACGATCGTGAGCGGGGCGATGCGCCAGCCGTCGGTTTGTAGCTGCGGCAGCAGCGCTGCCAGGAGCGGCCGGGCGTGGCGCTCGACCGCGCGCGCCGACAGGCCGTCGGTGATGACAAGTGCCACGTCGTGGCCGCGGCCCGCATGGTCTGCCAGCAGGGATTCTGAATCAGGAGACAACTGCCGGCCGAGATCGGGCCGCATCAAATATTGCGGCCGGTCCCGAACAGCGCTGGAGACCGTCAGCACGGGTGAGCCCAGGGCCGCGAGATCGGCGCGCAGCCGCTCCTCGTCGAGCGGCGCATGCACCGCATCGCGGGCCCGCGCATGGGCCAGCCGGAATTCCAACAACGGTCCGGTGGCAAGCGACGCACCAGTGCGTGCAAGACCGATGCGCGCCGCCGTAAGCCGGCGCAAGCTCGCCCAGGCCTCGTCGTCCGCTGAGCGCGGCGGGGGCTGCGGCGCAGCCGCGGCTGTGGTGGGCTGAGGGTCCGCCATGCTGGCCTCTCCGGAAAACAAGCTCCTAACAAATAGTCGCCTTTTGAACCTGTTATGAACTGCCGGCGCTTGAGCGCGATCATCTTTCAAATCAACGTCCACCGCAATGGCGCCTCGTTATACGCCGGCGCGCCGGTGCCTGGGCTGGCGAGCAGGCGAAAAGCCGCTCGCGATGCGTGCCGCACACTGGTAATCTGCCCCGGCAAATTCCTTGGGAGGCATCATGAAACCTCGACGCCGTCGGTTTCTGCAGCTGGCAGCGGGCGCTGCCGCGCTCCCGATCCTGCCGCGGATCGCGATGGCGCAAACCTATCCGGCACGGCCGGTGCGCATTATCGTGCCTGTCGCCCCCGGCGGAGCGCTCGACATCCTCGCGCGCCTGATGGCCCAATGGCTGTCGGAGCGGCTCGGGCAGTCATTCATCATCGAAAACCGGCCGGGCGCGGGCACCAATATCGGCATCGAGGCGGTCGTGCACGCGGCCCCGGACGGCTATACGCTTCTCCTGATCCCCTCGTCGGTGACGACCAACGCCACGCTGTACGAGAACCTCAACTTCAATTTCATCCGCGATATCGTCCCGGTCGCGATGATCAGCACCTTGCCGCTGGTCATGGAGGTGAATTTATCGGTTCCGGCGCGGACAATCCCCGAGTTCATCGCCTACACCAAGGCCAATCCGGGGAAGGTCACCATGGCGTCGGGCGGCACCGGAAGCACGTCCCATGTCGGCGGCGAGCTTTTCAAGATGCTGACCGGCGCCGATATGCTGCATGTGCCTTATCGCGGCGGCGCGCCCGCGCTCACCGATCTGCTCGGCGGCCAGGTGCAGGTGATGTTCAGCCCCTTGCCCGAGTCGATCGCGACCATCAAGGCCGGCAAGGTGCGCGCCTTGGCGGTGACCACCGCGGCGCGCTCGGAGGTGCTGCCGGAGGTGCCGCCCGTGGGCGATTTTGTACCGGGCTTCGAGGCCAGCACGTGGCAAGGCATCGGCACGCCGAAAGGTACGCCCGCCGAAATCATCAATAGGCTCAACATGGAAATAAACGCCGCGCTCGTAGATCCGAAGATCAAAGCCCGTCTTGCCGACCTAGGCAGCATACCAACGCCGATGTCGCCCGCCGATTTCGAGAAGCTTATCGCCGCGGAAACCGAGAAGTGGGGAAAGGTGATCCGCGCGGCCAATATCAAGCCGGAGTAAGGCCGCAGTTTCTCCGGCCGAATGTCGCGCCGATGGGACGTTACGTCGTTCTTTATCGAGCCGGCAGCAGCGCGCGAAACCGGCTTGGCAGGCTGTGCGGGCGAATGCGATTGGAGGAGTCCATGAGCCCTTGGCGCGCCAGCCAGGCTTCGAATTCCGGCGCCGGGCGGCGGCCCAGCAGGTCGCGCATGGCGAGCGCGTCATGAAATGACGTGCTCTGATAGCCCAGCATGATGTCGTCGGCGCCCGGCACCCCCATGACGAAATTCACGCCGGCGGCGACCAGCAGCGTCAGCAGCGCATCCATGTCGTCCTGATCCGCCTCGGCATGGTTGGTGTAGCAGACATCGACGCCCATCGGCAGGCCCATGAGCTTGCCGCAGAAATGATCCTCCAAGCCGGCGCGAATGATCTGCTTGCCGTCGAACAGATATTCGGGCCCGATGAAGCCCACCACCGAATTGACCAGGAGCGGCGAGAAGGCGCGGGCCACCGCGTAAGCGCGCGCCTCCAAGGTCTGCTGGTCGACCCCGTGATCGGCGTTGGCGGAAAGCGCGCTGCCTTGCCCGGTCTCGAAATACATCACGTTGTGCCCGACCGTGCCGCGCTTGAGCGAGAGGGCGGCGGCGCGGGCTTCTTGCAGCAAAGCGAGGTCGACCCCGAAGCTTGCATTGGCGGCCTGCGTGCCGGCGATCGATTGAAACACCAGATCGACCGGCGAGCCTTTGCGGATGAGATCGAGCGTCGTGGTCACATGCGCCAGTACGCAGCTTTGCGTCGGAATCTCGAGCTTGATGCGGATGTCGTCGAGCATGCACAGCAGCGCGTGGGCGCGGTCGGGACTGTCGGTCGCCGGATTTATGCCGATCACCGCATCGCCCGAGCCGAGCAGCAGGCCGTCGAGAATGCTGGCCGCGATGCCGGCCCTGTCGTCGGTCGGATGATTGGGCTGCAGCCGCACCGACAGACGGCCGGGCAGCCCCAGCGTATTGCGGAACGAGGTCACGACCTGGCACTTCGCGGCCATCACCATGAGGTCCTGCAGGCGGCTGATCTTGGCGACCGCGGCGGCCATTTCCGGCGTCACGCCGGGAGCCAGGCCGGCGAGCGCGTCCGGCGTGGCCGCGTCCGACAGCAGCCAGTCGCGCAAACCGCCGACCGTCAAATGCGCCACTGGCGCCAGGGCCGCCTTATCGTGAGTGTCGATTATGAGGCGCGTGACCTCGTCGGTTTCGTACGGCACCGCCGGCGCGTCGAGCAGCGTGGCGAGCGGCAGATCGGCGAGCGCATATTGGGCGGCCACGCGCTCCTCGCCCGACTGCGCCGCGATGCCGGCCAGCACATCGCCGCTGCGCAGCGGCGAAGCCTTGGCGAGCAGCCTCACCAGATCGGGAAAGAGGTAACGCTCGCTGCCGATCGTCGCGCCATACATGCGGCAGGCCCTTCAAATCGTTCCGACGGGCGGCATCATATCATCATGCCGAGCCGCCGGCAGATTGCTCTGCCTTGCCGCCAACAAGGGAAGCGTTCATCTTGAGGCTCGGCGGTGCAGGAGCTTGCAGCATCGATGACGGAAGGCAGAATGGCCGCGGCGATGGGACTTCTCTATTTCGAGCAGCACACGTTTGATTTCGAGAATTCCCTGGTGATCCTCGATATCGACGGGACCATCGTGCCCGATTGCGGGCGGGTCGCGTCCGCTGCGGTGGCCGCAAAAGTGCTCGAGCTGAAGGCGCGGGGCAACGAAATCGGCCTTTGCTCGAACAGCCGCCGGGGCAATTATGCCGAGCGGCTCGCCGCCCTGGCATCGCAATTGGATGTCGGGAGGTGTCCGGTCGCGTTTCGCAAACCGAGCACGCTGGCGCTTTCGGGCCTCGACCGCACGGGCAGGCCGCTCGTCGTCATCGGCGACAAGGACCTGACCGACGGTCTCCTGGCGCGGCGGGCGGGCGCCCGTTTCATCAAGGTACGGCGCAAGCTCGATCCCGCCGACCGGCTCTCGTCCCGGATGGCCAACCTGATCGACGCGGTGTTCGGGCCGATCGCTCTTTTCTTGTGGGACGCGTCGCGTGCGCTATCCGTTCGGTTGTGAGCCGCACCAGCCGTCCGGGCTCGCTCACAATCCGTCGAACAAGGCGGTGGACAGGTAGCGCTCCGCGAACGAGGGCACGATGACCACGATGTTCTTGTCCGCCATGGCGGGACGCTTGCCGACCTCGAGCGCGGCGGCGACGGCGGCGCCGGAAGAGATGCCGCCCGGAATGCCCTCATAGCGCGCCAATGCGCGCGCGGTATCGAAGGCGGTTTGATTTCCGACCGTGACCACCTCGTCGATCACCGAACGATCGAGAATGTCCGGGATGAAGCCTGCGCCTATGCCTTGAATCTTGTGCGGTCCCGGCTGTCCGCCGGAGAGAATCGGGCTGTCTTCTGGCTCGACCGCGATCACCCGCAGCGATGGTTTTCTCGGTTTCAATACCTGGCCGACGCCGGTGATCGTCCCGCCGGTGCCCACGCCGGCGACGAACACGTCGATTCCGCCGGCGGTGTCGTTCCAGATTTCCTCGGCGGTGGTCCGCCGGTGAATCTCCGGATTGGCGAGATGCTTGAACTGTTGCGGCATGACGGCGTTCTTGTCGCGGCGGACGATCTCCTCCGCCTTGGCGATGGCGCC
>DASXXS010000244.1:0-4672 GCA_036502925.1 Xanthobacteraceae bacterium | reverse complement strand
CTCTGGCTCGCCCTTGCGGCCGCATCGCCTGCCGCCGCCGATGTGGCCTTCACACAGTGGCTCGGCACGCTGTGGCCGCAGGCGCAGGGCATGGGCATATCGCGAGGGACGTTCGATCTTGCCACCCGCGGCCTTGAGCCTGACCTCACGCTGCCCGACCTCGATCTGCCGGGTCGGCCCGGCGCGGCGGCAAGCCAGCCGGAGTTCGTCCAGACCCCGGCCGATTATATCAAGGAGTCGTCGATCGCGCGGCTTGCCGAGGACGGGCGCAAGCTTGCGGCCACGCATCGGGCGACGCTGGCGGCGATCGAGAAAGAGTTCGGCGTGCCCGGCAATGTGCTGCTGGCGATCTGGGGCCGCGAGACCGATTTCGGCCGCGAGCGGCAGCCCAAGAATGCCGTGCGCGTGCTTGCCACTCAGGCCTATTACGGCAAGCGCAAGGATTTCTTCCGGCAGGAATTCCTGCTGGCGCTCAAGTTGATTGAGGACGGCGAGGTCAAGCTTGCCGACATGGGCAGCTCGTGGGGCGGGGCCATGGGGCTCACCCAGTTCCTGCCGTCGGAGTTCTACAAATACGCGGTCGACTTCGACGGCGACGGCCGCCGCGACATCTGGAATTCGGTGCCGGACGCGCTCGCCTCCGCCGCCAAGCAGCTCCTCGACAAGGGCTGGCAGCCCGGCCTGCGATGGGCCTACGAGGTGCATGCCCCCAAGGACGTCGATTGCACGCGGGCGATCCCCGAAATCACGCAGCCGGTCGGCGCGTGGCTCAAGAGCGGCTATGTGCCGGCTTATCGGCGCATGCCCACGGCAGCCGAGCTCGCCGCGCCGGCTTCGCTGCTCTTGCCCGAGGGCACCTATGGGCCGGCTTTCCTCACGCTGGCGAACTATTACGTCATCAAGGAATACAATTTTTCAGACCTGTACGTCCTGTTCGTCGGCCACTTGAGCGAGCGCATCACCGACCCGCGGCCGTTCGAGACGCCGTGGAGCAAGAACGCGCAGTTGCGGACCGGCGAGGTCGAAGCCATGCAGCGCACCCTGACCAGGCTCGGCATCTACAAGGACAAGATCGACGGCAAGGCCGGCATGCTCACCCGCGCGGCGCTCGGCGCCTATCAGAAGGCGAACGGCCTCAAGACCGACTGCTGGCCGACCGCCGCGCTGCTCGCCCACATGCAGGCGGGGGGCCATTGAACGCAAGAAAAACCCGGCGGCGCTGGCGCGCTCGCCGGGTTGAACTCGCGCCGCCCGGATGCCGGGCGGTCGATCCCGCAACTTACTGACAGACCTGGAACGGCCGTCCGCGCCAGCCGACGATGTTGCCGTACGGATCATAGACCGGCTGCCGGGTCCAATAGCAGCCCGGGCCGTTGAGCGGGGCGCTGTAGCCCGGATAGACCACGTAGCCGCGGGGCTGGGTGGCGCCCACGATGGCGCCGCCGACGATGCCGCCGACGATGAGCCCAGGCAGGAAACCGCGACCTTGCGCGGAGGCGGTTGTCGCGGTGGCAACCAACGACCCGGCCAGGGTCGCGGCCGCAACGAGGGCAGTCAGGGTCTTGTTCATCTCAAAGTCTCCTCGATGTGCGGTCGGCGGCGGGTGCCGAGCGCGCGAAATTGCTCAGTTCTTCGTTCAGTCTTGGTCAGTGTTGGCGAATCTTGGCGAAGCAGCCCACCAGCCGGGGGATCAAGTCCGACCAATTTGTCGGAATTTGGGTCTGTAAGGCATTACCATCCGAAAATAACCCCGACGCCCCAGCGGGCGTCGGGGTCATTGCATTGCAGCACGATGGGAGCTTGGCGGTCAGCAGACCCGGTAGCGCACCCACCCCCAGCCGTTCCAGTGCCGGCGCCAGCAGCCGTAATAGGGGCCTTCGTCGTAATAGCCATAGTAGCCAGGGTAGCCGTAATAGCGCGGCGCCAACGCGCCCGCGATCAGCCCGCCGGCGATCAGCCCGCCGACGATGCCGGGGCCGCGCCAGCCTCCATGCCAGCCCCCCCAACGGGCTTCCGCGCCGGTCGGCGCGGCGATCGCCGCAACAGCGACGGTTGCGGCGGTAGCAAGAGCAGTCAGGGTCTTCCTCATGGGATCACCTCTCAGAATTTGTGGAGTGCAAATCAACGTCGTCCTTGCGGCTAGGTTCCTCCATCGGCGGTGAACGAAGGCTGAACGCGACCGACAGAAAGTCGTCATCATCGGGCGCCGAACGGGCGCGATCCAAATTGTGCAGCGCCAAAATCGGCGCCGCGAGTCGGCAGCCATAGCCCTCTTCCCGATTGACATATGGGCGCCACCATCATATGTCTCGACATATGACAGAGCGGACCACCGTCCGGCTCCCCGCCGACCTGCTCAGCCGCGCCAAGCGCAAGGCCGCCGCGGAGCGCCGCACGCTCACGTCCCTGATCGAGGATGGGTTGCGGCTGATGGTGGCCGACCGCCACAGGGTTGCGAAGCCCAGGCGCGTTCCGCCTCCGATCAGCAAGGCCACCGGCGGCCCGATGCCGGGCGTGGACCTCACCGATCTGTCGTCCCTGCAGGAGACCGATGACTTGGACGACATCGAACGGATGCAGCGCCGCAAATGATGCTGCCGGACGTGAACGTCCTGATCAGTGCCTTTCGCAGGGACGCGCCGCAACACCGGGCGTGCCGGGCTTGGCTCACCGCCCTGGTGTCGGGCGACGCCCGCTTCGGCCTGTCGACGCTGGTCTTGAGCGCGGTCGTTCGGATCGCCACCAATCCGCGCGCGTTCAAGACGCCGAGCGCGATCGAGGAGACATTCAGCTTCTGCGACAATCTCCTGCATCAGCCTCACTGTCAGGTCGTGGAGCCGGGCGAGCGGCACTGGGACATCTTCCGACGGCTCTGCATCGCGACCGACACGCGCGGCTCGCGCGCCACCGATGCCTGGTTCGCGGCGCTGGCCATCGAGTGGGGTTGCGAGTGGATCACGCTCGACCGTGACTTCGCGCGCTTTCCGGGCCTGAAGTGGGAGGTGCCGGGGCAGGTCGGCGCGTAAGAGTGTCCCTCGCGACTGGGGATGACGCGCAAGCCAGCCATGCCGCCGATGGCCCGCATCGACGGCGGCATGCTATCCTGATGCGAACGTGCGAATCGTCAAAGCATACCCCAGGGAGAACACCACCATGCGACCTTCGTCCGGATTTCGTGCAGCCGTGATGGCCATGACCGTCGCCTTCGCCGGCCTCGGGCTCTCGTCCGCCGCTCGCGCCGATGACGGCACGATCAGCTTCAAGGTGCTCAAGGGCGGCTGGGTCATCGGCGCATCCGGGGGCAGCGGCACGTTGAATTTCCATGGGCAGCGCTACCCGATCTCGATCGGCGGCCTGAGCTATGGCTTCGTGTTCGGCGCGTCGGAGACCTTCTTCCACGGCTCCGTCAGCCATATCAGCAGCCCGTCCGATGTCTCCGGCATCTATGGCGCGGCCGGGGCCGGCGCCGCGGTCGGCGCCGGCGCCCAGGCGATCGTGCTGACCAACGAGAAGGGCGCCGTGCTGAGGCTGACGGGCCGGCAGGTCGGATTGCAGATCAACGCCGACCTGAGCGGATTGAGCATCTCGGTGCGGTAGGGGGCCCTGCGCACGACACTCGTCGGCCCTGCCGCAGGGAATACCCGATGCCGGATTACACTTGGGACCACATCCACCTGCGCAGCCCCGATCCGGAGGCGACCGCCGCCTGGTTCGAGCGGATGCTCGGCGCGCGGGTGATCCGCACGATGCAGCAAGGCAAGCCGCGCATCGACCTCAAGCTCGGCGGTGCCATGATCTTCATCGCGCCGGTCGCGCCCGGCGACGGCGTCAATGCGCCACCCGCGACGCCCTATCAGGGGCTCGATCATTTCGGGCTGGCGGTGAGCGGCATCGACGCGGTGGCGGCGGAGCTGAAAGCGAAAGGCGCGGAGTTCACCAAGGACGTGACTACCATCCGCCCCGGCACGCGCATCTGCTTCCTGCGCGGCCCACAGGGCATATCGATCGAGCTCCTGGATCGCGACGAGAAGTATGTTTGAGGCGTCGCCTCCGGCCGGCCCGGTCTAGTGTGCGTCAATCAAAGCGAAGGGTTGCACGACCTCTGTATTCGTAGGGGCGACCCATAGCCCGTCGAAGACGGGCGTAAACGCCCTGGTGTGGTCGCCCCTCGAGCCGCGTACGCGGAGAGGAGGGCGGGCACAAGGCCCGCCCCTACGAGCAGAACCAATCCACTCATTTTGGTTGAAACTCACGACTAGGACCTTGGGCCTCACCCCGGCGTCACGCCCTTGGCCTTCATCGCCGCGGCGGCCTCCGGGGTCTTCAGATAATCGATGAAGGCCTTGGCGGCTGCCGCCTCCTTGCTGTCCGCGGCGACGGCGGCCGTGAACACCAGCTCGTTCTGCAATTCGGCCGGGAACGGCCCGGCGAGCTCCACGCCCGGCGCGATCAGCACATTGGTGAGGAAGATGCCGAGCTCGGCGTCGCCCTTGGCCACCGCTTGCGGGATCGCTCCGGTCGCGGTTTGCGGCTTGGTCTTGGCCTTCATGGCGTCGGCGATGCCAAGCCGTCCGAACACTTGCAGGACGTACGCGCCGGCCGCGCTCTCTGGTATCGTGGCGATCGACTGCGCCTTGAGCAGCGTCGCCTTGAGCGCGTCCGGCGTGCTCAC
>DASXXS010000243.1:0-10826 GCA_036502925.1 Xanthobacteraceae bacterium | reverse complement strand
CGAGCGAAAGCCTTGGACTCAGCTGAGCGCACCGACTTGGCTCTCCAGCACGGCCCAGGCCTCGGCCCCGTATTTCTCCTTCCACTCGGCGTAGAAGCCGGCCTTGCGTAGCGCGGTGCGGAATATCTGCGGGTCGGTGGTGTTGAAGGCCATGCCCTTCTGGCTCAGCGCACCCTGCAGCGATGCGTTGAGGGCGCGCACGTCGTCGCGCTCGAGCTTGGCCGCCACGTTGAGGTTGCGCTCGACGATGTCCTGCAGATCCTTGGGCAGCGACGCCCAAATTCGGGCGTTCGCCAGCGTCCAGAATCCGTCCCACATGTGATTGGTCAGCGAGACGAATTTCTGCACCTCATAGAACTTGTAGAGATCGATCAGCGCCAGCGGATTTTCCTGACCCTCGACGATCCTGGTCTGCATCGCCGAATAGGCTTCGTTGATGTTGATGCTGGCCGGAGCGGCGCCGAAGGCCTTGAACATCGAGGTCCACAGCGGGCTTACCGGCACCCTGATCTTGAACCCCTTGAGGTCGTCGGGCGCATTGACCGGATGCGTGCTGCTGGTGATCTGGCGATAGCCGTTGTCCCACATCGAAGCGAAGGCGAAGAGGCCGGATCTCGCGACCGCGGCGCGGATGAAGGCGCCGAGCGCGCCGTCCATCGCGCTCCACACCTGATCGTAGTCCTTGAACGCGAAGCCGATGCCGTTGATGGAGGCGAGCGGCACGAAGGTCGAGAGGATCAGGCCGGACAGGTTGAACAGCTGGATCGCGCCGGTGCGCAATTGCGACAGCATGTCGGTATCGCCGCCGAGCTGGCTGTTGGGAAACACCTGGATGTCCACGCGGCCGCCCGACTGCTCGCGGATGCGCTCGACCGCCTCGCGGACGCGCACATTCATCGGATGCTGCACGACGTTGTTGTTGGCATAGCGCCAGGTGAACTCGGCGGCATCGCCGCGCCGGGTGAGGATGCCGAACGCGGCCATGCCGCCGGCCGCGGCAGTGCCGGCATGCAGGAATTTACGGCGATTGATGGTGCGCATGGACCCCTCGGCGCTTCGATCCGAACCGACTACGGGCCACTATAGCAGTTTCCAGCCGGACCGGTTGGCGATGATTTGATTCGGGGCCACCGGGGGATGGCGGAACGGCGGAACAGCAGCGCGCGGCAAAGATCGAAGCCCTTCGCTTGCGACATGGCCAAGCGAGTCCATCGAGCCATGGTTTCCTGAAAATACAGGCCAAATACAGAGAACCGTGGTTATGGACAGCGCCGGAGCCATGCAGCCCGCGCAAAGCTTGAGCGTTGCGCCTTGGCGCTTCCAACCTCTCCCTACTTTTTGTGTCTCAGCGAAGGGGTGCATTCCAAACGCCTGGCTATTGTTAAATACAATAGAAAAACAATCGCTCTTCCGCGCGGGCACAAAAAAGCCCGGCACGCCATTCGGCCCGGGCACATTTCGTCAGTTTCAATTTCTCGAATAGTCTGATTCGCAGGAAGGAGTCAACGTCCTTGCGGTCGCCGCGTCCAGGAATTTTCACCGATTCAAACCGAAGCTAGATGCGATTCCGGTGGGATCGATCCAATTCAGTGTCATTGCCGGGCATAGCCCGCGAAGACGGGCGTAAACGCCCTTATGACCCGGCAATCCATTTTTTCGTGAAACGCTCTACGCGAAGGTGATGGACCGGCGGGTCAAGCCCGCGGGTGACGATGGAGATGAATCCGTCGGACCGAGACACGGCTCAAGTGCCGCCTCGGTCGGCGCATCTCATTCGCCGCGGATGCCGGCGGCCTTGATGATGGGGCCCCATTTCTCGTGGTCGGCGCGGATCAAGGCGGCGAATTCCGCGGACGAGCTGCCGATCGGGGTGGCGCCGAGCGCCAGCAGGCGCGCCTTCACGGCCGGGGCGTTCACCGCTGCGATGCAATCCCTGGCGAGCTTCGTCTTGATGTCGGGCGCAAGCCCGCCGGGGCCGAGCAGGCCCCACCAAACCCCGGTATCGAATCCGGGGAGTCCGGATTCCGCGATGGTCGGCACGTCCGGCAGTACCGGTGAGCGGATCGCGGTCGTCACCCCGAGCGGCCGCACCGTTCCGGCCGTGATCTGCGCGATCGATTCCGGAATATTGTTGAACGTCATCGGGATGTGCCCGCCGATCAGGTCGGTGAGGGCAGGGGCGCCGCCCTTATAGGGGATCGGCGTGATGTCGATCTTGGCCATGTATTTCAGAAGCTCGCCTGCCAGATGCGGCGAGGTGCCGTTGCCGGCATGGCCATAGGTTATCTGCCCGGGCCGCTCGCGCGCCGCGGCGATCAGGTCGGCGAGCGTCCTCATCGGGGAATCGGCGCGCACCAGCAGCATATTGGGCGAGGTGCCGATCAGCGATATTGGAGTGAAGTCGTTGAACGAGTCGTAGGGCAGCTTGGCATAGAGGTGCGGATTGAGCGCGTGGCCGGTCGCCACGATGATGAGCGTATAGCCGTCGGGCGCCGCCTTGGCGGCCGCCTCGGACGCCACCACGCCGCCGGCGCCGGGACGGTTCTCGACCACCACGGCCTGACGCCAGCGGCTCGACAATTCATCGCCGAGCGTGCGGGCCACGATATCGACCGCGCCGCCGGGCGCGAACGGCACCAGCAGATGCACCGGCCGCGACGGATAGGCGTCCTGGGCGCGGGCGACCCCGATAGCGGCCGGGAGCAGCACGAACGATGCGAACAGCGGAATCCATCTGATCATCGTGCTACTCCAATTGGATGCCGCGCTTGTCCCCGATGCGGTGCAGCGCGTAGCTCTTGCGGAGCGGTGCACCGCTGATCCGGGACCGTTCCAGACTCCGGCGTTTGGAACGGTCCCGGTTCTGCAGCGCACCACTAAGAAGTGCTGCGCTGCGCCCGGGACAAGCCAACACTCCTCGTCTACTTGATCTGGTAGACGCCGATGCAGCCGTTGGGGCAGGCCGGATTCGGCGCCGTCAGCGGCACGAAGATCGCGTTGTTCTTCGAATCCGCCGCGACCGAATGGGCGTTCTCGCCGGTGGCGATGCTTTCCACGAAGGTGTCGGTGTCGGCATTGATGACGCCGAGGACCGGGCCGGTCGGCAGGTCGCGGGAGGCCGTGTAGTATTGGCGGGCGGTCGGGTTGTACCAAACCTCGTCCTGGCCGCCGAGCTCGTGGATCACCTTGACCGCCTTTTCGGTCGCCACATCCAGGATCACGGTCGCGGGGTTGGGTACCGTGGGGGTCCGGGTCTTCGATCCGGCGCCGCAGCCCACGATCACCTTGGTGCCGGGCCCCTGCGCCAATCCGAACGGCACGCAGTCGTCGATCGGGATCAGCTTGATCATCTTCAGGGTCTTGGGATCGAACACCGCAAGGCCGCCGTGATTCTTCTCTTCCTTCCAGATCGGCACCGAGGCATAGAACAATCCGGTCTCCGGCACGTAGAGCGGCTGGTCGATGCCGTCACTCGCGTCGGGCATCTCGATCTTGGCCAGGACGGCATGGTCCGGCTTGGTCGAGATGAAGGTCACATAGGACGGCTTGTCGGCATTGTTGCCGACCAGCACCAGACCGTCCTTGGTGTCGATGCCCAGCTCGTCGGCGCGCTTCTGGCCGCCGGTGCTGATGGAGGCGATGATCTTGGGCGGATCGGCCGCGACGTCGATGACCTTCACGGTGCTGTCGCCGTCGGCGACCCAAAGCTGCTTCTTCTGCGGATCGAAGGCAAGCCCGTTGGGACCGCTCAGGACGATCGCGGGCCGCTGGTCGGCGTTGTACTTGAGCCCGACGAAGCCGCCGACCCGCCCCACATAGGTCATCTTGCGCGTATCGAAGATGTCGACCCCGGCATTCGAGCGGTCGGTGACGTAGTATCGTCCCGCCTCCGAATCGACGTAGCCGATATCGAATTGCTCCAGCTTGTTGCCCGGTATGTCGATTACGGCAACCCGGCTGAGGCTTGCTGCAAATGCGCTGGCGCCGATCACCGCGACCGCGCCGGCGGTTATGATCGAGATTCTCTGCACGCGCTTGGACATGATCATTCTCCCTGGTGAGCCGCGGAGGCGGCCCGGATCGTTGATTGCCTTCGCGTCGCGCGGACCGCGATCTGATTATTTGAAAACGGCATCCAAGAAAGCCACCACGACACACGGTGACGATCAGCGCACCGTCGCTGCGATCCAGACCAGCGTGTCGCAAGCTCCTCTTGCAGAACCTAACAGAAGAGCGTGGCCTTCCGGATGAGCAGCCAACGCTCCTATTTGAGCACGTCGCTGGCTTCCGCCGCGGCGACCAGCGCGCTGCGGTCGGCCTCCAGCAGGTAGCCTTCCGCCATCGCATGGCGGGCGGCGGCTTCGACCGCCGCCACGTAGCCGGCGTGGTTGACGTAGCGCTCCTCGAGCGAGGAACGCGGGTCTGCGTTCGCCATCCGCTCGGCCTTGGTCCTGGCGAATGGAATCATGCCGCCCGCATAGTTGCAGATTTGGCCCTTGTGGAAGCCCGCCGCGGTGATGTTCCAGCCCAGATAGGTGCCGAGCGGCGCATCGCGCAGCACCACCGGCACGCCGCCCTGCTCGTTGCCGTCCGCATCGACCTTGGGAACCTTCATCGCAATGACGTGCTTGATGCCGGGCGGCATCACGGTCTGGACTCCCGAACCGTCCATGGAATTGAAGTCGGGGCCGAAGTCGTAATCGAGGCTCGGATTGACGAGGCCGGTCGGAGCTCCCTCCGGCAGGCCCGGAATCGCCGGAAAGCCCATGGCGGCGCTGGTGGCGTCGACCAACGTTCTGTTGGCGAGATTGGGATAGCGGCTCGGCGGCGGCGCCACGCCCTTCATGACCCAATCGCGGAAATGCACCCGGATCGCATTCACGGTCTCAATATGGGGAACCGGATTATCGGCCAGCAAGCCTTGGCCGTAGCCGGTGCTCGGGCAGGCCGGGGGCTGAAGCAGGTTGGTGCTGAAACCGCCCTTGCCGCCGCCATGCTGGGTGCTCGGGATGTAGTAGCGCCGCATATTGTCCGGCAGCGGGATGTCGGCATCGCCACTCGAGCCGACCCATTCGGGCGTGAGCTTGAGGCCCCACACTTCTGCGGAGCCGAAATGCTCGATGATTTTCGGGCAGGTTTGGCTTGCGGTGCAGCGATCGAGGATGCCGGCCACCGGCAAGCCGCGGATCGGATCGGCCCAATCTCCCCACCATTGCGGGCCTTCGCTGCCCGGCTCGTACAGCTTGAGCACGCCGTCCGGCATGGCGAAGCGGAAATTCAGCGCAATCCGCCGGCCGGCGATGATCGGCCACGCTCCGTCATAGACCTGCCGTCCGGCTTCATCTTGATTGAAGCCGAGATGGATGAAGCCCCGGACAAAATTGCCCGACTGGGAAACCCCGCGGGTGATCGCCCAGCCGACGCGATTGGCGATCGGATTGGGCGTTCCGACATCGTCCTGCGCGGCATTGCGGAAGAAGGAGCCCACATCGCGGAAGGCGGCGAACCCGATGCCCAGCACCGGCGGGTCCTGGGCGGTGAACACCACTTGATAGAGGAGCTTGGGATCGAAGCCGTTCTTCAGGCAGATTTGGGTCGGATCGGGCGTTCCGGGGAACGGATTTTCAGCGCTGCATCTGGCGAAGGCCCAATCGGCGGACGCGATCCCGGCGCTCGCGCCGATCACGCCGTCGATAGTCTCGGACGCATGGGTCGTCAGCGTGGCGCGGCTGGTATCGAGGGTGACGGGCCGATAGGGGAGCGGATTGGTGTGGACGATCATGGGCTGCGAATTCGCCCCGGCGGCGTTGAGGATGCGCGCCATGACACGACCGGTGACCGGCGACCCATCGGGGTTCTTCGCCACCGGCACGATGACATAATCGTTGCCCGGCCCGGGAACGGTCCGGCCCGAGCTGTCGCCTTGCCAGCCGCTGGACAGACCGATATCGCCGGTCGCGCGCTCGAGCGGTCCGATGGTGAGCCGGCCGCTGCGATTGGGCACATCATGCCACATCAGGCGGCTCGACCTCGACATGTCGATCGGCTTCGCCAGCTGAAACGAAGCCGTGTACTCGACCATGCCGCGCCCATTGCGCGGCGCAAGCTTGATGTCCTGAATGATCGCATTGTGCGGATCATTCGGGTCGAGCTCGCCGAAGGCACGTCCGGCCAGCGTTTCGTAGGGGCCGGCGCTGCCGAAGCTGGCGCCGTTGAAAGCGGGCGACATCTGCGCGTCGATGACGATCTTCGTCACCCGCGCTTGCGCGGCGGCCGCGAAGGTCGCCAGCATGGCTCCCGCCACCAGCGTCGAAGCCGGCTTGGCGACAATCTTGCGAAGTCCTGTTGCAGCCCCAGCCATAAGTGCCTCCCGGTCTGTCCGCCGCGGCGCTCCCCGGACCGGTCGCAACGGCCGCGGAACAATATCCGAAATCTCGCATGGCGCGCCACCACGGCGTGCTATGTTCGAGGAGGGGATCCGGCACCCGCATTGGCCAAAGCGACGCCCGTTTGGGGGCCGGGACGATGCCGGACGGTTCCCGGATGCCGTGTTTCGGCCATCCGGTTTCGTTCATCCATGGATTGATCACAACGACGCATGCGCACCTGTCTCGGGATATCGGTCGTCATTCATGCAGTGCTCATGCTGTGGCTGGTGCTCGCGCCCGCGGCCAGGTCGTTTGGTCCGGCGAGCGCCGAGCCGATCCTGGTCGATATCCTGCCGCCGCAGGACACGCGCGAAGCCGGGCGGGAGCCGCCCAAATCGGAGGAGACCAAATCCGAGCTTGCACGCCCCACGCCACGCAAGCCTGAGCCGCCCAAGCCTGAGCCGCTCAAGCCTGAGCCGATCAGGCCGGGCCTCGAGGCCGGCCAGAAGCCGGCGCCAAAGGGCAATCCCGTGACCGCGTCGCAGGACAATGCGGAGGAGCAGGGCGCGACCGCGGCCCGGCTGGCCTGGATGCTCAATTTGCCCACGGACACGGAAACCAGCCTGGCCGCGCCCCCGAGCGAAAGCAAATCGAATCTTGCCAGCGCGCAGATCGCGGAATTCAAGGCGCAGGTGAGCAAATGCTGGGTCGTGCCGGCGGGCGTGCCGAGCACGCCCGGGTTTGATGTCTTGATCCGCATCGCGCTTAATCCCGACGGTACGCTCGGCGCCAAGCCGGAACTGATCCGCGCGCCCGCCTCGCTCGCCGGGCCACCGCTGGTGGAAAGCGCGAAGCGCGCGCTGCAGCAGTGCCAGCCTTACGACACGCTGCCGGCCGGCAAGTACCTCGACTGGAAGATTCTCGACCTGACTTTCACGGCGCAAGGTCCATCCGGCCTCTCGGCCCCACCGGCCGGCAAGAGCTCAGCCAGACAGTAAGGAGCATCGATATGTTGACGCTGTATTTCACGCCCGGGGCCTGCTCCTTGGCCGCCCATATCGTGCTCGAGGAGAGCGGCGAGAAGTATGAGACGCAGCTCGTCGACATGGCCAAAGGCGAGCAGCGCTCGGATTCCTACCTCAAGATCAATCCGCAGGGACGCGTGCCGGCATTGCGCCTCGACAACGGCGGGTCGTTGACCGAGAACACGGCCATTCTGCCTTACCTGGGCAAGCGGTTCGGGCTGTGGCCGACCGATCCGATGGCCGAGGCGAAGGCGCTCTCCTTGATCGGCTTTTTTGCGGCGAGCGTGCATCCGGCGCACGCCCACATCGGCCGGCCGGAACGATACGCTACCGATCCGGCCGCCTATCCGACCATCAAGGAAGCCGGCCTCAAGGCGTTTCACGGCTATTTGAAGCAGATCGACGGCATGCTGGCGGGCCGCGAATGGTTCTGCGAGCAGTATTCGGTGCTCGATGCCTACGGTCTGGTCTTCTATGCCTGGGGTTTCCGCCGCGAGCTGCCGATGCAAGAGCTTAAAGATTATTCGGCATTGAAGGATCGGATGCTGCGGCGTCCCGCGGTCCGACGCATCGCGGAGGCGGAGAAGCTCGCCATTGTGCAGTAGGGTGGGCAAAGTTCCGTGTGTCCCGGATGCGGTGCAGCGCCATCAGCGCGTTTACGCGCGTCTTCGACGCGCTATAGCTCTTGCGGAGCGGTGCACCGCTGGTCCGGGACCGTTCCAAACGCCAGAGTCTGGAACGGTCCCGGGTCTGCAGCGCACCACTAAGAAGTGCTGCGCTGCGCCCGGGACAAGTGCAAGACAGCACTAACCCACGACCAGCTCGTAGATGATCAGCGACTCGATGAAGATCGAATATTCGCGCGCGAGGCTGGCGCGGAAACCGGCCTTGTCGATCAGCTTGCCGAACAAGTCGAGGTCGGAATCCGACGAGACCATGACGTAGAGCCGTCCGCCGGGTTTGAGGCGCTGGCGCGCCTGCTCGAACAGGGCCGCTACGTCGCGATAGGCCGGACCCGCCTTCCAGCCCCGATCGGCCAGATTGCGCGGTTCGCCCGCATGCTTGGGCGGGCTCGACAGGATCACGTCGAAGAGCGGGAGCGGCGCCAGCGCCGACAAGAGGTTGGAGCAAACGCCGGCGACGCGCTCGCCCAAGCCGTTGGCACGCGCGTTCTCGGCGGCATTGCGGGCCGCGTTCGGATTGATGTCGGCAGCCACGACGTTCGCGGCGCCGGCGCGCGCCGCCGCCAGCGCCAGGATGCCGGTCCCGGTTCCGACATCGATCACGCGCTTGCCCTTGAGGTCGAGGCTGTCGATGAACCCGGCGAAACGCTCGCTGCTGATGAAGAAGCGCGGGTGAAACACCGTCGGGCGCACCGTCAGGCGGAAACCCGCCGCCCGCGCGGTGCGGATGCTCTGGCGCGAGAGAATCAGGTGGTAGGAGAAGAAGTAGATGAAAGCGCGCAGCAACCGGCGGAACGGGCCCTGCGCAGAGCCGGGGCGGTCGAGACCGCCGGCGGCATGACGGGCGACCTCTGCGGGTGTTATTTGATCCATGATTGCTCCTGAGGGGAATTAAGAATTGGGCGAATTAGGGATTGGGCGAATTGAAAGCATCACAAATGGCTGTTCTCCTGCGCGTCCGGCGCCTGCACCTCGACTCGGGCCTGGCGGGTTCGCTCGAGCAGGATTTGCAGGTAGTGCCACAGCGCGCGGCCATGGGCGGGCCGCACATGGACGTGATCCTGGTGCGGGCACGGCGGTTCGGTGAGCAGCCCGCGCAGCTTGATCATCTGCCAGGCGAGCGGATTCCAGTCGCGCCAGGCTTGTTGCGCCTCACCCGCCAGCACGCCGCTCACGACTTCCGGCACGGCGGCGAAAACCTGCGCCATGCGGGCCGACATGTCGTCGTCACGCAATATGTTCCATTTGGAAAACCCGCCCATGACCGGCGAGCTCAGCGCATAGACCACGCGGCCGATCCAAGCCTCGCGAATGCAATAGGAGCACATCGCGCACGGCTCGATGTTGGTGTAAAGCGTGTAGTGGCGAAGCTGTTCGCGGCCGATCGCCTTCTGTGCCTGCGAGAGCGCGATGACTTCGGCATGACGCGTCACGTCGCCATCGCGGATGGTGTGGTTGATCGCCTCCGCCAGGATCTGTCCGTCGCGCGCGATCACGGTGCCGAACGGATATTCGCCCTTGGTCACCGCGATGCGCGACAGCTCGATGCAGCGCGCCATCATCGCCGTGTCAGTCGTTTTGCGCAATGATTCCATGGCGGCGGTGCTGCATTTGTTGCATGCAATCAACCGCGCGCTGGCGGCGGTCGGTCGATTTCGGGAAAGTCGCAAATTGCAATCTGGCAATAACATCCCATTTTGCAATTCGCAGCATTAATATTCGCGTGCAAGTCTTCACGGCTTCGCGAACGGCGCGCGGCCGCGACCGCCGGCGGGGCAGAGGCGGAGTGAGAATACCGGCTGAAGCACCGGGGTGACAATCGAGATTGCGGTGTTTTTTCGGGGAGGGCCGCACCCCGCCGAGCCGTGCCTGCGCCGGCAGGCTCCGGCCTGTTGGGGTGGTGACGTTAAGCACGCTGATGTTAAGCATGGACGTTAAGTATCATGTGTGATTGGCAAACTGCCGGCGGCGGCCGGTCCGTCGGCAGGCCGGCTTCATGCCGGACGGTTCGTGTCGCGCTGCGGGTCGGCAATCGAGGGAACCCTCCGCAGTTCCCATAGTGAGCATCAATTCTCGATAATCTCAGCCGCAAAGGGTGGCCTCAGCCGCGATATAGGGCGGCGTTTAGCCACAACCAAGGCGGCGTTTGCGCCGCAATCCAGGGAATTTGGTGGATTTGCGGCCGTCGGCGCGAGACCCTCGCCGGTCGGCCACTAAAATCAGGCGAATTCTCGCCAAATTGACTAGGCAAGGGAAGCGGGAATTATTATAGCTGTCACAGGGCAATCGGGAATCTATTCGGGTTCCCCGTTTTGGGGATTCTTTCGGGGTCCCACTCGAGATCGGTCCTCCAGCTCGCGCTGGATTGCCCACACTGGATGAGGTTCTTGGCCGGCACACGGACCAGTGCTCAGCCAAAACCGAAACAAGAAGGTTTGCGGAGCATGCGCAAGACTTCCCTCATTCTCCTTGGTGCGGCGGCAGGCGCGGCCCTGACGCTGATGACGACCCAACCCCGTCTCGTGTTCGACGGGTCGAGCGCGCGGGCGGCGGCTGCCGATGCCTATAAGCAGCTCAGCCTGTTCGGCGACGTGTTCGAGCGGGTGCGCTCCGACTACGTGGAGAAGCCCGACGACGGCAAGCTGGTCGAATCGGCGATCAACGGCATGCTGACCGGGCTCGATCCGCATTCGAGCTATATGGACGCCAAGAGCTTCCGCGACATGCAGGTGCAGACGCGCGGCGAGTTC
>DASXXS010000242.1:0-1896 GCA_036502925.1 Xanthobacteraceae bacterium | reverse complement strand
AGCTCGCGGCGGCGCTGGTCTGGGGGCCCTCGTTCTGGGGGCTGCAAAAGGCCGATCCAGCCTTCGCCAGGCTGCGCATCATCGCGCCCAAGCCGCTGCCGGCTTCGAGCGTGGATGTCGGGGCCGTGATGCTGGCACGGGAAACTTTCCTGCGCGCCAACCTCGATCAGGCGATTGCCGCCCTGACGGCGGATGGAACCATCGCGGCCATTCTCAAGGCTTTCAGCTTCCCGGCCGCGCCGGTACGGTAGCGTGGTGAGTCTCACACTTCTCCTTGTCCCGGCCTTGAGCCGGGACCGTTACGAACTCGGAGCCTGCAACGGTCCCGGCTCAAGGCCGGGACAGGTTTGGAACGGTCCCGGACCAGCGGTGCACCGAAAGAGCCATAGCGTGCCGAAGACGCGCGTAAACGCGCTAACGGCACGCATCGTATCCGGGACACCATCCTGACGCCAATGAGCCCGCCGTGATCGCAGCCCCCGCACCCGCGGTCGAGATCGACCACATCAGCAAGCGCTACGGCCGTACGCTCGCGCTCGACGAGGTGACATTCGGCGTTGGCCGCGGCGACGTCTTCGCCCTGCTCGGTCCCAACGGCGCCGGCAAGACCACGCTGCTGCACATCCTCTGCACCATCCTGCGTCCCGACGGCGGCAGCGCGCGCGTCGGCGGCGTCGATGTCATGAAAAATCCGCTCGGCGCCCGCCGCAGCCTCGGCGTCGTGTTCCAGGAGCCGAGCCTCGACGACCGCCTGACGGTCGAGGAGAATCTCGAATTTCACGGGCTGGTCTACGGCGTCCCCAGGGCGGTGCGGCGCGCCCGCATCGCCGAGATGCTGGCCCTGGTGGAGCTCGAAAAATGGCGCGACACGCTGGCGCGCGCGCTGTCGTCGGGCATGAAACGCCGACTCGAGGTCGCCCGCGCGCTGGTGCACGATTCGCACATTCTGTTTCTCGACGAGCCGACCGCCGGCCTTGACGCCCAATCGCGCGAGCATCTGTGGCAATATCTGCGCAAGGCGCGCGGCGAGCGCGAGCTGACCGTGATCGTCACCACCCACTATATCGACGAGGTCGAGAACTGCGATCGCGTCTGCATCATCGATGGCGGGCGCATCCTGGCCAACGACACGCCGGCCGCCCTCAAGGCGCGCCATGGCCACGAACTGCTGCGCGTCGTGCCGCGCGACGAGACGACCGCCGCCGAGCTCATGGCGGCCCATTCCGACATCGCGATCCGCCGCGGCGAAGAGATCGTGCTCCGCTGCGCCGGCGACGCCTTCACGGAATCCTTCCTGGCGCGCTACGGCAGCCGCATCCGCCGGCTTTCGATCGAGGAGCCGAGCCTCGAAAGCGTGTTTCTCTCCTTGACCGGGCGCGAATTGCGCGACCAGGCGGCCGGAGCGCGCGAGCGGACCTATGAATTCGGCAAGCGCGGAGGCGAGCACACGCGATGACGGCGGACGCAGTCGGGCCGGAACAATCCCCCTCCCTTCCCTCCCCAGCGCGGGGGCGCTGGGCGGGCGGCCTCTACGCCATCTGGCTGCGCGAGGTGAAGCGCGCCATGCGCGACCGCGGCCAGCTGATCGGCGGCGTGGTGCGCCCGCTGCTTTATGTGCTGATCATGGGCATCGGCCTCAACCCGTATTTTCGCGGCGAAATCTACGGCGAGGTGCGCTTCGTGGTGCCCTATACCTATGTGCAGTTCCTGTTCCCGGCCGTCATCGCGCTCAACATCATGTACACCTCGGTGCAATCGGCGGTCTCCGTCATCTGGGACCGCGAGTTCGGCTTCCTGCGCGAGGTGCTGGTCTCGCCGATGCCGCGGGTCGCGATCCTGCTGGGCAAGATTCTCGGCGGCACCACCGTGGCCATGTTCCACGGCGCGCTCGTACTC
>DASXXS010000241.1:0-4455 GCA_036502925.1 Xanthobacteraceae bacterium | reverse complement strand
TGCGCTCCACGCCGGACGGCGATGGCTCGCTGCTCGATCACGCGCTGATTCTCTACGGCGGCGCGCTGAGCGATGGCAATCTGCACCTCTTTACGGATCTGCCGCTGTTGCTGTTCGCCGACGGCGTCGGTGCGATCAAGGGCGGGCGGCATGTCCGCTATCCGCGCGGCACGCCGATGGGGAATCTTCTCCTCACCATGCTGGACAAGGCAAATGTTCCCCCCGTGGACAAGCTGGGCGACAGCACGGGGAGGCTTGAACTGCCGACCGCTTAAGTTGGGGAAAGACGATGAACATCAGGGCAATGGTTGTTCTGGCGGGCCTGCTGGGCTGGCCGCTGCTCGCGGGCGCTGCGCTTGCCGCGGACACCGGTGGTCTGTCGCTGGTGGATGCCGCAAGGCTTGGGGACCGCGATGCCGTGCGTTCCCTGTTGGACAGCGGCGCCAAGGTGAATGTGGCCGCGCCCGATGGCACCACCGCGCTGATCTGGGCGGCCAACCGCAATGACGTGGAGATGGCCGATCTTCTCCTGCGCGCGGGCGCAGACGCGAAGGCCGCCAACCAATACGGCGCAACCGCGCTTTATGCGGCTGCGGCGAACGTGGATTCGGCAATGACCGAGAGGCTGCTGGCCGCGGGCGGCGATGCCAATGCGCGCCTATTGTCGGGCGAAACGCCGCTCATGGAGGCGGCCCGCCGGGGCAACCTCGCCACTGTGCGTGTGTTGTTGTCGGGCGGCGCGGATCCCGACGCGCGGGAAGTCAATGGCGGGCAAAACGCCATGATGTGGGCGATAGCGCAGCGCCACGCCACGGTCATGGAGGAACTGGTGCGGCGCGGCGCAGACATCAATGCCCGCTCGAAACGGGGCTTCACCGCCTTGATGTTCGCAGCCCAGCAAGGCGATGCGGACTGCGTCCGCATTCTGCTCGACGCCGGCGCGAACCCGAATGACGCCATGCCGAGAACGGGGTTGACGCCTTTGCTCATCGCCAGCGCCATGGGCCGCACCAGGGCGGCAACGCTGCTGCTCGACAAGGGCGCCAATCCCGATGCCGTGGATGCGAACGGTTTCACCGCTCTGCATGACGCCGCGAAGCGGAAAGGTGCGGTGGGAATTGTCAGTGCGCTTCTGGCGCACGGCGCGAACCCGAACGTCCGTCTCCATCAGGAAAAGCCCACCGCCGTCACCGTCAATGGCATTGTCCTGCAAGGCGCCACGCCGCTCGCGCTGGCTGCGGACATCAACAATCTCGACGCCGTCAAGGCGTTGGTGAATGGCGGGGCGGATCCGCTCATTCCCACCGAGCACGGAACGTCGCCGCTAATGCTGGCGGCCGGGGCCGGCACGGACACGGTCAGGTCAAGATCGCCCGAAGAGCGGGCGATGGCGATCCAGACCGTGAAGTTCCTCGTGGATCGCGGCGCCGACGTGAATGCCGCCGGGCAATTCGGCTGGACCGCGCTGCACTCGGCCACCTATCAGGGCTTGAATGACGTTATTGAGTTCCTGGCCGGCCAGGGCGCACAGCTTGATGCCAAGGACGGCTTCGGGCAGACGCCCTTGAGCATTTCCAATACCATCATCACCAAGGAGGTGGCGAACGCCGGCTATCAGGCCCCGCGCATATTCCGGCGGGACACAGCCGAGCTTCTCCTCAAGCTGGGCGCCACCCCGCTCGATCGATCCGGGGTCGTGGGCGTCGTCCAACGCGTGGCGCCGGAATAATATCAATTTTAATGACAACGGCCGGGGTAGTGCCCCGGCCGTGTTTGCCGTGCGCCGCAGCTGAGGCGTTTACTCGGCGCCAGCCGCCTGCTGCTGCTCGGCCTCGGCCTTCTGCTTGGCTTCCAGGTCCTCGCCGGTCTGCTGGTCGACCATCTTCATCGACAACCGCACCTTGCCGCGCTCGTCGAAGCCGAGAAGCTTCACCTTGACCTTGTCGCCCTCGTTGATCACGTCGGTCACCTTCTGGACGCGGCGCGGCGCCAGCTGGCTGATATGCACGAGGCCGTCCTTGGCGCCGAAGAAATTCACGAAGGCGCCGAAGTCCATGACCTTGACGACGGTGCCCTCGTAGATGTGGCCGACCTCAGGGTCGGAGGCGATCGACTTGATCCAATTGATCGCCGCCTTCATGGCGTCGCCGCTGGCGGATGCCACCTTGACGGTGCCGTCGTCCTGGATGTCGATCTTGGCGCCGGTCTTCTCCACGATCTCGCGGATCACCTTGCCGCCGGTGCCGATCACTTCCCGGATCTTGTCGACCGGTATCGAGAACACCTCGATGCGCGGCGCATGCTCGCCGAGCTGGGCGCGGGCCTGCGTGATCGCCTTGCTCATCTCGCCCAGGATGTGGATGCGGCCGTCCTTGGCCTGGCTCAGCGCCACGCCCATGATCTCCTCGGTGATGCCGGCGATCTTGATGTCCATCTGCAGCGAGGTCACGCCGCGCTCGGTGCCCGCCACCTTGAAGTCCATGTCGCCCAGATGGTCCTCGTCGCCGAGAATGTCGGACAGCACGGCATAGCGCTTGTCCTCGAGGATGAGCCCCATGGCGATGCCGGCGGTCGGCCGCTTGAGCGGGACGCCGGCATCCATCAAGGCGAGCGAGGTGCCGCACACCGTGGCCATCGAGGATGAGCCGTTCGATTCGGTGATCTCCGACACCACGCGGATCGTGTAGGGAAACTCGTGGTGCAGCGGCAGCATCGGACGGATGGCGCGCCAGGCGAGCTTGCCGTGCCCGATCTCGCGCCGGCCCGGAGAGCCGAGCCGGCCGGTCTCGCCGACCGAGAACGGCGGAAAGTTGTAGTGCAGGAGAAAGGTCTCTTTGTAGGTCCCGGGCAGCGCGTCGATGTATTGCTCGTCCTCGCCGGTGCCCAGCGTCGCCACCACCAGGGCCTGCGTCTCGCCGCGGGTGAACAGCGCCGAGCCGTGGGCGCGCGGCAGGATGCCGACCTCGGAGACGATGGGCCGCACCGTCTTCATGTCGCGGCCATCGATGCGCCGGCCGGTGTCGAGAATGTTCCAGCGCACGATCTTGGCTTCCAGCTCCTTGAACACGGTGGCGACCTGCTGCTTGCCATAGGGCGGGTTCTCGACGCCCTCCGGCACGAAATGCGCCATCGCCTTGGCCTTGGCGGCCTCGACCGCCTTCTGGCGCTCCATCTTGTGCGCAATCCCATAGGCGGCGCGCAGATCCTGCTCGACCAGGCCGAGCATCTCCTGTTCGAGCGCGGCGTTGTCAGAGACCGTAAGCTCGCGCGGCTCCTTGGCGGCCTTCTCGGCCAGCTGAATGATGGCTTCGATCACCGGCTGGAAATGCCGGTGGCCGAACATGACGGCGCCCAGCATCACTTCTTCGGTCAGCTCCTTCGCTTCCGACTCAACCATCAGCACGGCGTCCTGGGTGCCGGCCACCACGAGATCGAGGTGACTCTCCACCATCTCGTCGAGCTGCGGGTTGAGGACATATTCGTTGTTGATGAAGCCGACCCGGGCGGCTCCGATCGGGCCCATGAAGGGCGCGCCCGAGAGCGTCAGCGCCGCGGAGGCGGCGACCATCCCCAATATGTCGGGATCGTTCTCGAGATCGTGCGACAGCACGGTGACGATCACCTGGGTGTCGCAGCGCCAGCCCTCGGCGAACAGCGGCCGCACTGGCCGGTCGATCAGGCGCGAGGTGAGCGTCTCACGCTCGGTCGGACGGCCTTCGCGCTTGAAGTAGCCGCCGGGAATTCGCCCGGCCGCGTAGGTCTTCTCGAAGTAGTTGCAGGTGAGCGGCAGGAAGTCGATGCCTGTCTTGGGCTCCTTGGCGGCCACAACCGTGGCCAGAACCTTGGATTCGCCGTAGCTGGCGACGACAGCGCCGTCGGCCTGGCGGGCGATCTTGCCGGTCTCGAGGACGAGCTTGCGCCCGCCCCAATCGAGCTCAACGCGATGGATATCAAACATTGTGCTTGTCTTTCATGATGATTGTCCCCCACCCGACCCTCCCCGCTTGCGGCGGAGGAAAGGAGGGGGCCGGACGGCGAAAGCCATCGGCAAGACGGCGAGACGCTGCGGCGCGCGCGGGTTGCGGGCGGGTGCAGCATCCGGCGATCCTGCCATGGCCTTCGGGCCCTCCTGTGAACGGACGGGCGAATGGAATCGGCCCGTCACGCAAATCGGCAGCGGCCTCGCTGCCGGACGATCGCGCCTGCCTTTTGCATGCGCATCAGAGGCGCGGCTTAAAACCACGCACAATAGCCTCAGCGGCGGATGCCCAGCCGCTCGATCAATGATCTGTAACGTCCTTCATCGGTGCGAGCGAGATAATCAAGAAGCTGGCGACGCTGAGACACGAGCTTGAGCAATCCACGCCGGGAATGGTTGTCCTTGACGTGGGTCTTGAAGTGCTCCGTCAGGTTGTTGATGCGTTCCGAAAGGACCGCTACCTGAACTTCCGGCGA
>DASXXS010000240.1:0-1813 GCA_036502925.1 Xanthobacteraceae bacterium | reverse complement strand
ATGATCATGCCAGGCGATCCGCTCTCCCGTCCGCTGATCGAGATCGCGCGGGAATTGCGCGACAGGCGGATGAGCGCCCGGGAACTGGTCGAAGCAGCCATCGCCCGGCACGAGCGCTTCGGCGAGCGCCTGCACGCCTATGCGTTCTGGGCGCCCGATCAGGCGCGCACCGTCGCCAACGCGGCCGATGCTGCATTCGTCGCTGGCGTTTCGGCCGGGCCTCTGCAGGGGTTGCCGGTCTCGCTGAAGGACCTGTTCGCCGCTGACGGGTATCCCTGCTTTGCCGGATCGAGCCGGCGCCTGCCGGCGGATCCCTGGGAGCAGGACGGGCCGCTTGTGGCGGCGTTGCGTCGCCAGTTGGGCATAATCATGGGCAAGACCCACATGGTCGAGTTCGCGTTTGGCGGCACTGGGCAGAACAGCCATCACGGGGCGCCGTACAACCCATGGGATGCCTCGGCGCATCGCTCGGTCGGCGGTTCGTCCAGCGGCGCCGGTGTCAGCCTGCTGGAAGGCTCGGCCTTACTCGCGTTCGGCAGCGATACGGCGGGCTCGGTGCGCATCCCAGCTTGCATGACCGGCAATGCCGGCTTGAAGGTCACCATCGGGCGCTGGTCCACCGATGGCGTCGTGCCCCTGTCTTTTACGTTCGACACGCCGGGGCTGCTGGCGCGCAGCGTCTGCGACCTCGCCTACGGCTTTGCCGCGCTCGATCCCGCCGGTATCGACCCGCCCGCGTTGATCGCGCAAGCAGGCACACGCGACTTGGGCGGAATTCGCATCGGCATCGGCGATCCGTTCCTGTGGCGCGACTGCGATCCGGGAATTGCCGAAACAGTGCAGGAAGCCGTTGATACGCTTGTTCGCGCCGGCGCCGTCGCGCGCGATTTCAACTTGCCGGAAGCGGAGGCGTCGTACGATGTATTTCTTGCCGGCGGCCTCAGCGCCGTCGAACTGCGCAGTTTCCTGGACCGGGAGCTGCCGGAGTGGCTCGATCAGCTCGACCCGGTGATCGCACCGGCCATACGGAGCGCCGAGAGCCTGAGCGCACTCGATTATTTGGCGCGTGCCGCTCGGCTCGCCGATCTCGCGCGAGCGGCGGCGGCGCAGCTCGATCCTGTCGATGTCATTGCCTCACCGACGCTCTGCCTGACCCCGCCGCTGATGTCGGAGGTTGCCGACGCGGACAGCCATCTCCGGGTCAACCGCCGCATCGTCCGCAACACGGGCTGGGTCAATTATCTCGGCCTCTGCGCGATCACGATGCCGGTCGGGCGCGACCGGGCCGGCATGCCGGTCGGGCTGCAGCTGACCGCGCCTGCACGCGCCGAGGAGAAGCTGCTCACGATTGCGCTGGCGGCCGAGCGAGTGTTAGGCCTCGGGGCCGACCGGCTCGGGACACTGCCTCTGCTTGCTGCCTGAGCACAAAGGATCCAACGATGGCGGTAATCGACGTCCAGGTACACGCCTACGAACGCAACCACCCCGGTCGGCCTTGGGCCGGACATCTGCACGGCCCGGGATCGGCGACCGGCGAGGAGATGCTAGCGGCCATGGATGCGGTCGGCGTCGATGCCGCGATCATCGTCTCCACCTTCAACCTCTACCGCTACGACCCGAGCTATGCGCTCGAGGTCTATGCCAAGTATCCGGAGCGATTTCGGGTCGTAAAGCCGATCGATCCCGCCAATCCCGCGGTGGACGACGTCCTGGCGGACTGGGCCAAAACGAGGGGAGCAGTCGGGGTCAGGCTGATGTTGCGGGAAGAGCAGATTTCCGATCCTACCGACCCGCGCCTCAACCGGGCGTTCGC
>DASXXS010000239.1:0-50328 GCA_036502925.1 Xanthobacteraceae bacterium | reverse complement strand
TATGAGAGCAGGAATTGTCGTTCACGTCACGCGAGGCGACCGCCGTCGGCTTGAGGCGATCGTCGCGGATCGGAGCGCGCCGCAGAAGCATGTGTGGCGTGCCAACATCCCAAACGCGTCCTCGCCGCTGTCAAACGGGGGAAGGAAAAGTTAGAGTCAATCCACTAGGTCGATCCGATAGAAGCGACAGTAACGTGCGGTGCGAAGCGAGCGTGCCGCCCCCTTTGCACCGCGCCATGGTCAATTGAATGAATACGGCTTTACGCGCCGCTGCGGTCGAGGGGGCCTATCGGTCGATGTGGCAAGCCCGCATATCCGCGCAATTGTGACGGTCGGATGGCTGCTCGTGCCCCGCCGCCTTGCGCCGGTACCAAGGCCAAACTCTCCAGGCGCTACGCGGCCTTGACACCGCTGGTCGTCGGCGCGCGATCGAGCGTGCCGACCTTTGAACTTCGCAGCGCTGCCGCGAGCTACCCTGCGAACTCAACCTCGCTACTTCCGTGTGCTGGCTTTCAATTGAATTGATCAACGGTGCGGCCGCTACTCATCAACCGACCGCGATATCCAATATAATTTGCCGTCCGTCCCAAGCTCGGTTGCAAATCTGAATTTCCTCTCTTGCCGGATTGGAAAAATCCAGGGTTGATACTCGACAATGATTGAGATGTCGGCGCCTCCAAATTTCGTTGGCGCGGTGAAGCGTAAAAAGTCGTCAAGCGTGATGCTGAATTGCTGATCCGTAGTAAGAGAATGATTTCTCCAGTCGGCTTTGAATAATAGCACCTTATCTGGCCTCTGACATGCGTGCGTTGCGGGCGCTGGTGCAGCAGCTATGTAACATATTTCAAGGTAGACGTTGACGTTTTCGAGCGGAATGAAGTTTGCGTCTGAAATCGTGAAGGAAATGGGATACGGGTTGGAGGGGTTAACGGGTCCTTCAGGGTCTACCGTCACGCCCGGCAAGTACATCACGGCCGCAAACGCGCCACCCGCAAGAGCGACTGCGGCGAGACCTCTGAGTGACCTGCTCCTCTTTAGTGCTGCCTGCGTGTCTTTCGACGTACGTCCCTGTGCTTCGGGCATCGTAGCTTTTCGCGCCTCGCTCCGTCTTCAGGCCCCCGTAGTAAGATCATCGCATAAGAGACGACAACAGCACGATCATCGCAACGAGAGAAACCGTCACAATGACGCCCACCCTAATGTAAAACTTGTTGTCCCCTCTGGCGGTGCGTCCCTCGCGTCGCTGCCTTACTACCTCTTTCTTTTGAAGGCTCTCTTCTTCTGTACGCCAAGTGCCCTCAGCATGTCGCGCATCGGACATCGCTTTCCAAAGGGCAATCCCATAGTCCACGATGTGCTCCTCCCCGCAATGATCGCAGCGGTAGGTCCGCATGTCTCTTCCCGACATTGTGCTCTTCTCTACCCGGATCATCTCCTTGCCGCATTTGGGGCAATTCATCTGAAATTCTCCGACCAGGCCTGGTGTCAGGCTTGGCGAACGGTCTCCGCTTCACTGTCGCCCGCATGCCTGTTTTTTCAGGTGTTGATAGGAATAATGCGCACGCAGCCGCCCCGCAACCATTCGCGCCGCTTTATTCGATGATCTCGTGCCGAGCCTGAAACCGGAAGAAGGCTAATTCCATTCTATCGGCAATCGTTCTAATGTGGTTCTTACCGTCCCTAATTCCGAAGCTCGCATGAGGGCGTGCTGCCAGGTCTTGCGAAAGTCGGAACCGGGACACCTCGAGGGAGATTCCAACATGGCAACCATTCGCTCAGTCCTCCTGACAAGTCTTATCGTTTCGCTCTGCAGTGGAGCCGCGCTGGCGCAGGGCGCGAAGCCCATGGTGACGCTGCAGATGCCGGCGCTGCCCGACCCGGCTCGCGTGACCCTTGCCCCGGCGACCACCGGTGTGCTGCTGCTCGACTACGTCGATCCGATCTGCAAGTCCCAGCCCAAATGCCTGAACGGGATGCTGCCGGCGATGGGCTCGTTCCTGGCGCAGGCGCGCAAGGCCGGGGTCGCCGCCGTCGCGTACGGCACCCGGGAGGCGAACATGTCCAAGTGGCTGCCCGAGATTGCTCCCGCAGCGGGCGACATCAAGATCGCAAATACCGCACAGGACCGGTTCTACAACACCGATCTCGACAAGGCCCTCAAGGCCAAGGGGGTGACCACCCTCATCATCGCCGGCTGGAAGGTCAGCGGCTCGGTCACCTACACGTCGGTTGGCGCGATGGTGCGAGATTTCACCGTCGTCGTGCCGGTGGACGCGACTGCCGCCGCGAGCGACTACGAGACGACGATCGGCTTCTACAACATATTGAATTCGGGCAACGCGAACCTCGCCAACGAGCCGCTGAAGGCGAAAGCCTCGACGCTGAGCCGCACCGACATGATCACGTTCAAATAGCGGAACCGGATGCGCCGCCCGGCGGCGCCGGCTTCACGGCCCGGCGCCGCCGCTGACGACTCTGCAGAAGTCAGAAATCGGGACGGTCCGCCCTGGGCAGGCCGGCCCATTCGCCCGGATAATGTTCCATCGGGTTTTCGGCGCAGACCGATTCCTGCCATTCTGAAATCACACGCCGGTAGGTGACGCGGCCGGTCAAAGGCGTGACGAACACCTTCGGGTCCTCCATCGTGATTTCGAGCTGCAATCCCTTCAGGCTCGTATCCGGATTGTAGCCGGCGACTCGCTGGCCGCCGCCGACGGTTCCCTCGGTGGTCTCGAATTTGTCGATCTGCGCCTTGGCAACCGCGCCGTCGATTAGCCGGTAGCGCTCGATGATATGCATGGCTTCGCTCTGCGGCGTGCCGAAGCGGTCGACCGAGGTCAAGGCGTCGGTCCTCACTCCGATGGTGTCAATGACCAGCGTGTCGCCTTCCCAACGGCCGACCGAATCGCCCGTCGGCGAAGGCGGGAGCTTCGCCGGATGCGTGCCGTTCATGCGAATGCCGCGGACATTCATGTTCCCATCGTAGAGAATGGTGATATTGCCGCCCGCTGTCGGCAGCATCGCAAAGGTGAGCTGCATCGCAAGGGCGAAAGGCGGCCCCATCAGGTGGCACTTGTCCTGCGCGTTCGGAAAGCCCTTCCCGGCGATCGCAAGCTCGCCCTTCTCTTTCACGACGGCGGCGGCCTCGGGCGTGAGAATCGGATTGTGATAATCTCCGACCAATCGGCCGTTATTGGCCTTGCCGTTCGGCAGCCGGCTCAGGTTGCGCAATGGCTGCGGACCCGACGGCATGCCCTCGAAATTGAACACGTTCTTGCCCCACCGAAACCCGAGGATGCCGGACGCGCCGTCATCGGCAAACGCCGGCAAGGTGAGGATTGCCGCCGCGAACGCGCTCAAGAACAGGGCCTGGCGTTTCATCTGATCCCTCCCTCCTTGCTTCAGGCGCACGCGTGAGCCGATCGACCTCGGGCGCCATATGTTCCGGGATTTCGTCCTCTTGCCGTGCCTCCATCCTTGAGAGGAGGCCTTGGGTCAGGCAGCGCCCCTACCGATCTTATCCGGCGAGGTCCGGTTTTCAACCGACAACGGGCATATCGCTCCGCTGCCGCGAACGGCGTCGGGGCCAATTTGAGACGCATGCACTGCCCGGCGCCGCCGCTGACCACTCCGCAGCAGCTCGGGCATTGTCGGAAGCCAAGCCTTTCGCGGCCTCGGCGCGCGAGTTTGGCTTGCACCAGTGTCCAGTCCGTGGCCTAGCTGAGCGTGCGGGCTTCCTTCGCGAGCCGTGAAAACACGGATCGTAGCCGCGGCGCTGCGAAGTCAATAAATGCCCTGACCTTGGGCACCGAAATCCGGCCTGTAGGAGTCAGCAAATGAACGGGCACCGGTGGATGTTCCACATTCGGGAGGACGATCTGCAATTGGCCGCTTTGGACGGCTTCCGCGACGTGATAGGAATAAAGACGAGTTAGGCCGCGCCCCCTGATCGCGGACGCGAGGGCCGCTCGAACGGTGTTTACGGTGAGCCGCGGACAAAAGTGTACGACACGCGGGATCCTTGACCCTGCAGCAGCCGCGAAGCTCCACGAATCAATGCCAAAGTTCGTGAAGGCGATGATTTCGTGCGCTGCCAGGTCCGCCGGCTCGGTAATTGCCGGGTAGCGCGACAGATAGGCAGGAGAGCCTACTACGACCCGGCGGACGTCGGTTCCGATGCGCGTCGCAATCAGAGAGGAGTCCGCCAGCTCAGCGATCCGCATGGCTACGTCCATACCCTCCTCGATCAGATTCACGGGACGGTGGTCAAACGTCACGCGCCAATAGGATGGAGTCTCGCCGTGCGCTTCGCCTGCGAATGGCGCGACGACAGCGGCACCTGGTTCCGCAGCTACGGCAACGAAAATTGGGAGTTCGACGAGAACGGCTTGTTGCGCGTCCGGATCGCCAGCATCAACGATCTGCCCATCGAGGAGAGCGAACGGAAATATCACTGGCCGCTCGGTCGCCGGCCCGACGATCACCCGTCATTGAGCGACTTGGGACTCTAGATACCGGAATTGGCGAACCACCGGATTCATGCACCGCGGCAAACATCAGGCAGGGCCTTTCCCGCGGTCAGTTTCGTGTACTTGCCGGTCGAGTGCCCTTTTGACAAATTCTACGGAATCAATTGCCGCCCCGAGTCGGGTGCGAAACTGCTCGATCGCTTCTTTCATCGGCGGCGGCAGGTCTCCCCACCAGTCAATAACCTGACTCATCGCTTCTTCGACGGTTCGCAGCATCTCCTCTATTGCAATTTCACGGTAGGTTCTCGCCATGGCGCTGTCAGTTCCCCAATGGGATCGTCAGTTCCGTCTCGTTCGTGTCCACCACGAACACCGCGAGGAGCTTGGCCGGCTTGGTCTTGCTGGCATTGGCGCTGACGCCGTGGCGGTCGCCGGGCAGCTCGGAGAAGCTCTGTCCGGCCTCGTAGGTCGCCACCGGTCCGTCGTTGACCTGACTGCGGATCGCGCCCGCAAGCACGGTCGCGTAGATGAAGGCGGATTTGGGATGCATGTGACCAGGCGAGTAGCCGCCCGGGCCGTATTCGACGAGCACGCCCTTGATGCTCTTGCCGGGAACGTTCGGCAGCTCGTGCTGGTAGACGAGGGTCACCTTGGCGTTCTTCGACTTCGGCGCCTCCGCGAGGACGCTGCCGAACGGCAGGGTAACCACAAGCAGCGAACAGAGGATGCGTTTCATGGAGCCTCCATCCTTCGGTTGGCGGATGCGGGATCAGGCTGCCCGTGAATGGCGGAGCCATTCATCGAAACCGATGCGGCCGAGGCGCGCCTGGCGCAGAATGGCGACGGTCTTCGAGCCGATCAGGCCGGTGCCGCCGATGACGACCATCCTCATGGTTCACCCTCCCTTGTCGACGACTGGAGGACCCTTGAACGGGTTCGAGCGACTCATCCGCAGTTCACCGCGGGGGATATGCCGTGTCACCTTAATCGCGTTTAGCCCCGCTCGCCTTGACGGTGGTCAATACCGCGCTCTGCGCGGCAAGGCGCAGATCGTTGTCACTGACGGTCTCAAAGCGACGAAAGGCCTCTTCACCCAGTGTCAGCGGTGCTTCGTCACCATCAAGTGCGTGGCCGCGGGCGTCGAAACGCGGTCGGCGCAAGAGTAGCCAAGCGCAGGCAAATCGAGTCCCGCAAATAGACTCTCTCCGGTGCCGAGAAAAACCGGCACTATGACGAGATGCATTTCGTCAATGAGGCGGGCGGACAAATATTGCCGGATAGTCGAAACGCCGCCGCCGATCCGGACGTCTTTTCCGCCCGCGGCGTCTTGTGCCTTCTGCAAGGCGGACTGGATACCGTCCGTCACGAAGTGGAAGGTGGTTCCGCCTTCCATGACAAGCGACCCGCGCGCGTGGTGGGTGAGCACGAAGACCGGCACATGGTAGGGCGGGTTACTCCCCCACCATCCTTTCCAATTCTCGTCGGGCCACGCCCCGCGGATCGGTCCGAACATATTCCGGCCCATGATCCATGCGCCGACGTTCGCGAAACTGCGCGCCGCGAACTCGTCGTCGACGTCGGTGTCCCCGCCCTCCTGGCCGAACATCTTCCTGAAGGTGCGGGTCTTGAACGCCCACTGGTGCAGGTTCATGCCGCCGACGCCAAGCGGGTTCTCGAGGCTTTGGTTGGGTCCGGCGCCATAGCCATCAAGGGACACGGTGAAAGCGCGGACGCACAGTCTTGACATCACGGCCCCCTGCTCCCTGATTCACCTTCCTGCCGCTTGGCGGCCCTGCGGCGAAAGCTTGCTCCACTTCGCTCGCGCAGGCTCTGAAACGTGACGTAGAGCATCGGGATGACGAACAGACCGATCGTGCTCGCGGCGATCATCCCGGCAAAGACAGGCGTGCCCACATCGTGGCGGCTGATCTCAGCGGCTCCCTGCGCCGTCACCAGCGGGTACACCCCCAAAATGAATGCAAACGAGGTCATCATCACCGCGCGGAACCGCATCCTGGCGCCGAGCACCGCCGCATCCCTGATCGATAGACCCCGCTCGCGCTGATCCTTGGCGAACTCGACGATCAGAATGCCGTTCTTGGCCGACAGAGCAATCAGCACCACCAGACCGATCTCGGCGTAAAGATCAAGCGACAGGTGCCCGATCAGGATTCCGATAAACGCCCCCAGGACTCCGATCGGGACCGAAAGCAGTACCGGTACGGGTATGATCCAGCTTTCATAGAGCCCGACCAGGAACAGGAAGGCGAACAGCACCGAGAGGCCCAGGATCGTCCCGGTCTGCCCCGCTGCAGCCACCTCCTGGTAGGCGGTCCCGGTCCACTCGTAAGCATATCCGGCCGGCAGCGTCTGCTGCGACACCTCTGCCATCGCCGCCAGCGCGGTGCCGGACGAAGTGCCCGGCGCGGGGCCGCCCTGAATCGGAATTGTGCGGTAGTTGTTGTAGCGCGTGATGACCTGCGGTCCGACAACGACCTGCGCGTTGGCGATCGAGCGCAGGGGCACAGCGGCCCCGTATTTGTTGCGGACGTAGATTTGCCACAGCGACGACACGTCAGCGCGGTCGGCGGCGTCGCCCTCGATATTGACCTGCCAGATGCGGCCGAACAGATTGAAATTGTTGATGAAGATGCCTCCCAGCGTCGCCTGCAATCCATTGAACACATCGTTCATGGCGAGCCCCAGCGCCTGCGCTTTTTCCCGGTCGATATCGAGATAGATCGACGGATTGTTGGCGGTGAAGGTCGAGAACACGCGGGCGAGCCGCGGATCGCGATTGGCGCCGGCGATCAGCCCCTGCATCACGCCGTTCATTGCCGCGGGTTCCTGGCCCTCGAGCGCTTCGAGCTCGTATTCGAATCCGCCGGTGGTCGACAGGCCGATGATCGGCGGCAGGTTGAACGGGATGACGGTTGCGGTCCGGATCTGCTGGCCCTGCCCGAACATTCTTGCGATCAGAGCCTGTGCCGAATTTGCTGCGCCGGGGCGATCGGCGAACGGCTTGAGGACCGGGACGACCAGCGCCGTATTTGGCTCGTTGACACCGTCGATGATCGAAAAGCCGATCACCGAGAACACGTTCTCGACCTGCGGCATCGATTTCAGCAGCGCCTCGATCCCTTGAACTGCGTCGCCGGTGCGTGAGACCGACGCGCCATCCGGCAGCTGGACGGAAATGAAGAAGGCGCCTTGATCCTCTTCCGGAAGAAACCCGGTCGGGGTGCGCAGCGAAACCAGGTAGATGCCTGCGGCGCATATCAGGATCAGCACAGTGCCAAGGATCGAGACTCGCACCAGCCGGCGCACCACCGCCGCGTAACCATTGCGGACATTGTCGATCCGGCGCAGCACGAACCCCATCGGGCCGCGTCTTTCTCCGCGATGGCGGAGAAAGACCGCACACAGCGCCGGCGAGAGCGTCAGTGCATTGACAGCGGAGATCATCATGGCGACGCTGATGGTCACCGCAAATTGCCGGAACAGCGTTCCGGAAACGCCGGGGATGAAGGCAACCGGCACGAACACGGATAGAAGAACCAGGCTGATGGCGATGATCGGCGCCGTGATCTCGGCCATCGCCTTGTTCGTTGCCTCAGCCGGGGTGAGGTTGGGTTCCTCTTCCAGCACGCGTTCAACATTCTCGACCACTACGATCGCATCATCGACCAGAATTCCGATTGCCAGGACCATGGCGAGCAGCGAGATCGTGTTGGCCGTGTAGCCCATCACGAGCAAAACTGCGAAGCTGCCGATCACGCTGACGGGCACCGCAACTGCGGGTATCAAGGTCGCGCGCACGCTGCCGAGAAACAGAAAAACCACCAGCACGACCAGCGCAAAGGCGACGACCAGCGTGACCAGCACGTCGTGCACCGTGTCCAGAACGAATGTGGTGGTATCGTAGTTGACCAGGTATTTCAGGCCGGGCGGGAACTGCTTGCTCAAACGGTCCATGGTCTGCCGGACGAGGCCGGCGGTCTCGATGGCATTGGCGCCAGGCGAGAGCGTGATGCGAATCCCGACCGCCGGCTGGCCATTGATGCGAGCCTCCACATCCTGGTTCTGCGCGCCGAGCTCGACCCTCGCCACGTCATGAACGCGCAGCACGGAGCCGTCCGGGTTCGCCCGCAGGACGATGTTCCCGAATTGCTCGGCCGTGGTCAGCCGGCCTTGCGTTTGCACGTTCATCTGAAACTGCTGATCATTCCCGATCGGGCGCGCGCCAATGCGGCCGACCGGCGCCTGGATGTTCTGCGTCTGGATGGCACTGATCACGTCGGCCGGCGTCAACGTCAAGTTGTCGAGGCGCTTGGCGTCGAACCAGATGCGCATCGAATAATTGAGCGTGCCGAACAGCGAGGCTTGGCCGACGCCGGGGACGCGGGACAGCACATCCAGAATGTTGATCACCGCATAATTGGTGATGAAAAGCGGGTCCTGCCTGCCGTCCTGGCTGTAAAGCGCGATAAATTGCAATATCGCTGACGATTTCTTTTGGACCGTCAATCCTTCCTGCTGAACCTCGGGAGGGAGCTTGGCCAGCGCGGTCTGCACCCGGTTGTTGACGTTCACGGTGTCGATATCGGGATCGCTGCCGAGCAGAAAGCTGACAGTCAGATTGTAGCTGCCGTCGTTCCCGCTCGTCGATTTCATGTAGATCATCTTGTCGACGCCGACGACCTGGGCCTCGATCGGCTGCGCAACGCTGGATTCGACGACATCGGCCGAGGCACCCGGATAGACGGCAGACACCACCACCTGCGGCGGCACGATGTCGGGAAACTGCGCGACTGGAATGCGCGTCACGGCGAGCGCGCCCGCGATCGTAATCACGATCGCGAGGACGACGGCGAGCCGCGGGCGAGCGACGAAGATTTCCGAGATCATGGCTGCGAGCCGCCTGAGGTTCCGCTTCCAGCGGTGCCGGGCGGCTTCGTGCTGGACGTTGCGCCCGGCGTGTTCGCAGGCGAGATCGTCGGCGCAGGGTTGGCCGGGCCGGCGGAGACCGCCGCGCCGGGCCGTACCCGCTGCAGACCCTCGCTGATGACAAGCTCGCCTTCGCTGAGCCCGGATGTCACGATCGCGGTGGATGGGGTCGACTGGCCGAGCTGGATGCGGCGGATCTGCGCCTTGCCCTGCGCATCGACGACATAGACGTAGTCTCCCTGCTGATCGGACAGGACCGCGGCGCGCGGAACCCCGAGAACTTCGATCGGCTGCACCCCCTCGAGCGACACGGTCACGAATTCACCGTCGCCGAGCTCCCGCGAGCCTATCTGTCCGGCCTGCATGCCCGGCAGCAGTGGATTGGGAATCTCGCCGCGCAGCGTCAAAGTGTCGGTGTTCTCGGCAACCGTCGGTGAGACATAGTCGAGCTTGCCGTCTTGCCCGTAAACCCTTCCATCGGGCAGGCGCAGCTTGATCACCACTGCGGCAAATCCGCCTTTCGCGGCGTAGCGGTTGCGCAGATCGAGCCCGGTCCGCTGCGCGATGGAAAAGATCACGTACATCGGATCCTGGCTGACGATGGTCGCCAAGGTCCCGCTGGTCGGCGAGACCACATTGCCTTCGGTGATGGCTGTGCTCGTGATCCTGCCCTCGATGGGGGCGCGGATCTCGGTATAACCGAGATTGATCTGAGCCGTCTTGAGCTGCGCCTGCGCCCCCTCGATCTGCGCCGCCAGAGCGCGCTCGGCGGCGAGGGTGGAATCGACAATCGATTGCGGGCCGGCGGACTTGGCAAGCAGCTCCTGAGCGCGGCCCAGCGCCGCCTGCGCGTTCCGGTGCTGCGCCTCGAGCTGATCAACGTTGGCCTTACTGGCATCCACCTGCGCCTGAAACGGCGGCTGCTCGATCTGGTACAGCAGCGCATCCTTTTGGACTTCGGTGCCCTCGAGAAACAGCCGCTTTTCGAGGAATCCGGTCACCCGCGCCACCAGCGCGACGCGGTTCACCGCCTGAATCCGGCCGATGAACTCGTCGGTCTGCGTGATCTGCTGGCGCTCGGCGCGGACCACGCCGACCGACGGCGGCGCTCCCGGCGCCGGTTGCGCCCTCGCCGCAGTCGTCACCAGGCCGACCGTCACCAGCAGCGGCAGGAGCAAAGCGCCGATTTGGCAGGACATCTGGACCTCCGAAGCCAATAGACACTGCAGTGGACGCCCTGCCTGATTTGGCGTGCGGTCTTGGATTTCGCCAGAGTCGGCGGAGGCTAAACCCATCGTCGAGAGGTACGGGGTTGCGCTGGCGGCGGCAAAAGCCGGCGCCTCTGACGACCGTATCCGCCACGGAATGCTCGAGCGGTTTGCGCACACGATGCGCGCGCCGCGCGATACTGCGAGCTGGTCGGCATTTTGAATGGCACGCCGGGCGCGCTGCTTGTTTTTCGCTTGTTATTTGCAAGGAGCTGTCTCAGCGAAGGGGTGCAGTCCATGCGCCATGGGTGCGATCCATGCCCTGGCTTTCTGTTTCCAGCCTGTATTTTCAGGAAAGGCGCTTGGAGTGCACCCTTGCGGTGAGACACGGAAACTAAGGACTGGTTGCGTGGGTTGCTTCGAACGCGGCCGGCGGATGCAGGTAGTTAAGTACCTCCGTTTTGGCAGAACGATTTCGATTTTCATGAATGAAATCAACAAGCCCGAGCGGAAGTCACGCGGCCGCCCCCCTCGCCGGGCCAGAATGGCGTCCCGCGACCAGAGCGGAGGACGTGTGGCCCTCTCCCGTAAATCGGGAGAGGGATGCCGTGGCGGTGGCCGATGTCGCTTCCCCCGATCCGCGGATCAGGTCCGCCGAGCCGAGGCAAGCTTCAGGACCGGCGTCAGAGCGGCGCCGGCGCGATGTTGACCACGTCGGCGTTGGGCCCCTCCTTGGGGGCGGGCTTGGCCCAGCGAATATTGCCCCGGAGATTGTCGGTGGCGCTTCCCGCCTTGGTCAGCGTGATGGTGAGCTTCTCTTCGTCCTTGGGGGCGCTGCGCGACAGCTTCCAGACCGCCACGTTGGCCTTGGCCTTCTCGTCGGCGTGAACGCCCTGATAGCCGGTGCCGGTCGCCGCCACCACCTGGGCATCGGCCGGAATATTGAGCGTGACGGTGAGACCTTCCGCGATCACGCCTTTGCCGGCAAGGCCGCCGTTCGCCACGGTGACCGCGTAGGTGACGCCGCTCGGGCCGGTCTCGCCTTTGCCGATGCGCCCCTGCATGGGCACCCGGAAGCCGATCTCGTCGCGCGCCCAGAAGTAGATCTGCCGCAACGTGCCCTCCGACAGGCGCGTCCTCGAATAGTTGCCCATGTCGATGTTGGTGGCGTTGTTTCCGAGCAGCGCCCGGTGCTGCGGCAGCGCGGTCGTATGGTTGTAGACCAGGTTGGCGAAGTAATCGAAGTCGGCGTTGACGGCGCCCAGGTTGCCGCGCGGTCCGTCGAGATTGACGCCATGACATTGGCCGCAGCCGATATTGATCAGCGTGGCCTGGCCGGGCGGCGCGCCGGCGGGCGCTTCGAACCGCCATTTGCCGGGCTCAGCCACCTTCGGCAAGCTGGCGAAATAGGCGGCGAGGTCGGCGGCCTGCTGATCGCTCATCTGGCTTTCGACGAAAGCCGGCATGATACCCCACGGCTTGCGCACCGCGCGCACGACCTGCGCGGCGTTCAATCCGCGGCCGGCGAGATCGGGCCCGAATGCGCCCTGCCCCTGAAGGCCATGGCAGTTCCGGCACGCCGTCGCGTTGGGCGCGTCGCGTTCCCAATACGCCTTGCCGGCCGCGGCATCGCCGGCCGCGGCCTGGGCGAAGGCCGCGCCGTGAGCCAATGGAAGCAGGAGCATCGCGAGAAGCAGTCGATTCATGGTTCAATCCCTCCCTGACAGGCATCCACATTGGGGCGGATGACTTCCCGCCCATTGTAACATCGGGGCGGCGGTTGCCAACGACGTCGCGCGTCCTAGCCGCGCCGCCGGAAGTCGATGGCGAAGGGCAGCGTGCTGATGGCGAGCGCGCAAAGCCCGATCGGGACGAACGCCACCGGCGCGATCCCGCTCGCATCCCAGGCCAGCCCGCCGATGATCGGGATCGCGACCGCGCAGCTGTAGCTGATGGTGAACATGCCGGCGGCAGTGCGGTGGGCGTCGTCGGGCGCGCTCAGCAGCGGCGGCAAGGCCAGGATCAGGACGAACGCGACCGCGTCGGCGAAGCCGATGAGCCCGGCCCAGAAAACCACCCATGATCCCGACATGAGCAACATGCCGAAAACGCTGGCGAGGCAGAGCAGGCCAGCCACCCCATAGGCCCAAGGCCGCTCCAGCCACCGCCCGGTCAGCCCCAGCATCATCAGCGAGGCCGGCAGCTGGCCGAAATTGAGCGCGGTCAGGGCGCTGCCGATGAGCTCGGGCGTGCCGCTCTCGGCCAGATAGTCCGGCAGGAAGGCGTTGGTGGAGAAATAGATGCTGTTGACGCCGCCGAACAGAAAGCCGAGCTGCCAGATGCGCGCGTCCCGCCAATCGGGCCACCACGCCCGCCGCCCGGCATCGGCAGCTTGGGCAGCGCTCCGGCGCGGCCCCAGCAGCGCCACCAGCAGCGCGGCGAGCAGCACTGGCAGGCCCCACAGCGCGATGGCGATGCGCCAATTGCCCCCGGCGAGCGGCAGCACCAGCGGCAGCGTCAGGCTGACGGCGAGAATCTCGCCGAACAAGAGCCCATTGGTGTAGACCGCGGTGGCAAAGCCGATGCGGTCCGGCAGCCAGGCGCGCACGATGGGCGGCAGCGCCGGCTGCATGACCGCGATGCCGCCGCCCATGACGATGGTGGCCGCAAACAGCATCGTCACGTCGGCGGCCGCTCCGCGCGCCGCCGACGCCAGCGCGGTGACGATGAGGCCCGCGATCAGCGTGCGCCGGGCCCCGAAGCGCGCGATGATAAGCGAGCCCGGCACGGCCGCCGCCGCAAACAACAGCGCGGGCAGGCCGGCCAGTGTACCGATCTCGGTCTCGGAGAGATCCAGGTCGCGGTGGACCAGCGGCAGCAGGGGCGGCACCGCCAGCACGGTCATGCGCAAGGCCGCGCCGGCGACCCAGAGCAGGCCGAGCGAGGTCAGGAGCCGCCGCAGCGGCTGCGCGTCGCGGCGGTCGGAGGCGGAACCGGCCTTCATGGATATGCCGTCATGGTCCAAGTCTTCGCATGCTGCCAAAGGGCACAATCTCTGAGCTTGTCATGCTCCGCGAATGCGGAGCATCCAGTAACCGCAAACGCCGGTCTTGTATTGAGAAATCGGTCATCACGATTGTCCGCCGCAGTTCACAGGAAAACCGATGCGCCCGGCGCGCCGGCGCGGCGCTATGGCAAACTCAGGCGACGAGACTAAGCTCACAAGTGCGTCACGCAGACACCGAGGAGCAGCTGATGGAGGCGCGCAACCTGGGAACATCGGGGCTTCGGGTCTCGGTCGTCGGATTGGGCTGCAACAATTTCGGCGGCCGCATCGGCCTGGAGGAATCGCGCGCGGTCGTTCACAAGGCGCTCGATCTCGGCATCACGCTGTTCGACACGGCCGACAGCTACGGAAACCGGGGCGGCTCCGAGGACTGCCTGGGCCAGGTTCTGGGAGAACGGCGTAACGACATCATCCTGGCCACCAAGTTCGGCATGCCGATGGATGACGCAAAAGTGCTGCGCGGCGCCTCGCGGCGCTACATCATGACGGCCGCGGAGGCTTCGCTGCGGCGGCTGCGAACCGATTGGATCGACCTCTACCAGCTTCACACGCCGGATGCCTCGACGCCGATCGAGGAGACGCTGCGGGCACTGGATGATCTGATCCGCCAAGGCAAGGTCCGCTATTTGGGAAATTCCAATTTCGCGGCTTGGCAGGCCGTCGAGGCGCACTGGAGCGCGCGGCACCACGACCTCGACCGCTTCGTCTCGTGCCAGAACGAGTACAGCCTGCTGGCGCGCGGCATCGAGGCCGAGCTGGTGCCGGCGATGCAGGCCTGCGGGCTGGGGCTGCTGCCGTATTTTCCGCTTGCCGGCGGTCTCCTCACCGGAAAATACCAGCGCCAGGCTCCGCCGCCGCAGGGCACGCGCTTTGCGCGCATGCAGGGTCTCGCCAACCGCTATCTCACGCCGGCGAACTGGACGATCGTCGAGGCCTTGCAGGATTTCTGCACACGGCGCGGACACGGCCTGCTCGAGCTCGCCATGAGCTGGCTCCTGGCGCGCCGCCCGGTGGCGAGCGTGATCGCCGGCGCCACCAAGCCCGAACAGGTGGAGCAGAACCTCAAGGCAGCAAGCTGGGCATTGACGCCCGATGACCTGGCCGAGATCGACCGGCTGACCGGGGCTGCGTGATCAAACCCGTAGGGTGGGCAACGCGCCAGCACCGCAGCGTTGAGCAACGCGGCACCGCGTACCGGCGCGTTGCCCACGCGGCCGGATCTAACCCGCCAACATTCCGGAGGAGCCGGCGTCGGCGCGCATGCGGGCGCTGCGGCCGTTGCGGTTGGGGCGATAGGCGCGGGCTTCGAATTCCTGCCCGATATGGCGGGCGAGCTCGACCGCGATCTGGCTCTGCCGCGCCGGCGGGAGGTACATGTTGATGAAGAACTTCGGCAATCGCGGCAGGCGGCGGTCGCGCTCGATCGCTTGCAGGTAATGCGGGATGGTGGTGCGCAACAGCGGCGCGATGGCAAGATCCGCCTCGATCGAAGCCAAGAGCGGCTCCATGCTGCTGACCTCGCAGACCGGCCGCCAATCGCGCCCGGCGGCGCGCAAGGCCTTCAATACGGCCGGTCGGAACGCGCACTTGTCGTCGCCGAGCGAGACCGGCAGCGGGTCGCGGCCGTTCGCCGCGCCGTTCACGGCGCCGACCCAGACCAATTCGTCCTCCAGCAGCGTCGTGCCGCCGGCGCGCTGTTCGGTGGTCAATGTGAGGTCGATCGCACCCTTGCGCATGAGCTCGAGCAGCTGCGGGGTCGTGGTGCATTTGAGCGACACGCGCACCCGCGGCCAAGCCTTGTCGAACCGCCGGAGGATGGGCGGCAGATAGGGTCCGACGATGTCGTGGGGCACGCCGAGCCGCACCTCGCCCTCATAGGCAGGCGCGCTCATTGCGCCCCAGACCTCGTCGTTGAGCGTGATCAGCTTGTGCGCATGGGCCAGCAATCGCTCGCCGTCCGGGCGCAGCGCCAGGCGCCGGTGGTGACGCTCGAACAGCTGCGTGCCGAACAGCTCCTCGAGCCGCTTGAGCTGCTGGCTGACCGCGGCCTGGGTCAGGTTGAGGAGCGCGGCTGCGCCCGTCACGCTGCCGGTCTCGACCACGGCCACAAAGGCGCGCAGCAGCGCGGTGTCGATGTCGCGGTGCATGGCTGCCTCTCTCTTTGGTTAAGGCATGCTTATGCAAGATATAAACAACATTCGATTTAATTATGCAAGGGGAGCGCATAGATCGGGCGTCCTGCGGCCCGGTCCCGCCGCGCAGCCAGGAGCGCCGTCATGTCGAGCACCGAACCCGCCATCTCACGCGTCGGCGGCGGGCTCGCGCACGCCGGCGCGCGGATCGCGCGTCTCATCGGCGCGATCGAGCTTGCGTTCCGGGTGCGGCGCGAGCGGCGGATCTTGCTCGCAATGGACGATCGCATGCTCAAGGACCTGGGATTGAACGGCATCGCCTATGCGGAAGCCAGCCGGCCGTTCTGGGACGTGCCGGTCGATCGTTTGCGCCGGCCAAACCCGTGCAGCGCGCGCAGCAGCGCTGAATCGTCAACGGATCAAGGGCCTTGTCGCTGAAAACGACGGTAAAAACGGCCTGGAATTTCGCAACTTTGCCGCGGACGGCTTCGCACCGGTCGATCCCTCGAGCAAGATCAAACACTGCAATCAGCCATTGGCATGGGCTTGTCTTGCAGCTATTCTTGATCGTCAACCAGGAGATCGATCAATGGCGCGCGGCACCGTGAAGTGGTTCAATTCGCAAAAGGGCTACGGATTTATTCAGCCCCAGGCGGGCGGAAAAGATGTGTTTGTCCATATCTCTGCGGTCGAGAAGGCAGGCCTCAGCAGTCTGAACGAGGGGCAGGTCGTCGAGTACGAAGAGGTGCCCAACAAGGGCAAGACATCGGCGGAAAATCTCAAGGTTCAACGCTGACCGAGATTGCGACCCGCGGCGGTCCGGGGATCAATAGCTCGGACGCCGCGTTCTGACGAAGCGTGATTGCCGGCGAGTTGTTGAGGCGTAGCCACGACGGCAGGTGCAGCCGCGGCGGCCCCGGGCTGAGCGCATGACGGCCCGATACGCGCGGCGTGTTTTTGGCTTTTTTGAAGCAAATCAGCTTCCGCCTCCGTTGCCGGGACCAAAGACGGCGGAGATCCCCACGAACAAACTTACAGTGTTGCTCGGAACGCCAGCTATTTCGGCCGCCCGCTCGCGGCCGATACGCCGCGCTCCCTAAGCACGAGCACGACGACTTCCTCCGACTCGTTGCGAGCGAGCTCGCCTGCGACGGCCGCGGCATGGACCTCGGCCTCCTGCAACGTCGAAAACTCCTCGCCGACGTCGTCGACGGCCGTAACGCCATGATAATCAGCCTGGAAGAAATAGCGCGGCATCACAGGCAGCCTATTCCTGGGCGGTTGGGGATTCAGGCGGGCTCTCAGTCGGGCGCTCGATTTGAAGCGCGCGGCCGAAGTACCGGGCGGCCGCGGCACGAAGATTTTGCGCGACTGAATCGTCGCTCATCCGGCGAGCCACGCGCAGGCACAGTTGCGCTTGCGAACGCAGATAGTTTGCGTCTTGCACCGACGCTTCTCCGGCTCAGCATTCGTGTTTGGTCTGGACCTGGATGAGCAAGCCGCTGCTCAATGTCCCCTGACCTCGTTCAGCACGGGTCGGACAGGGGGCGCCGTTGATCCCGGCTCCTTAGGCGCCAGCCTCCCGACGAGAACGACGCTGCGTCCGTTATGTTCCGAACGTAGGAGCGTATTTTTGCAAGCAGTGCAATTAAATTTCGGCAGGTAAACCAGCAGTCGATCGTAGAAATGATTTGAACGTCGTGAAGCATTCGCATAGGCAGTCCTTGGGCCCATCCAAATTGAGCACGCGGATATGCCCTCGGCTGTAGCGTATCAAGCCCGCCTGCCGCAGGGTATTCGCCACCAATAGAGACGCTCCTGCGCCGGACTCCTGGCATTTGCGCCAGGAATTCTTGCGTGAGCCCGATATCTTGCCTGCGCAGCAGGCAATGTTACGGCACGCCTGCCTGCGCCTTGAGCCCTTGCAGATCGGCCTCGCTGCGCAGCGTCATGACCGCGACCTTGCGGCCGCGGAAATAGGGCAGCACCACCTGGGTCGGCTGGCCGTCGCGCTCGAGCAGCGACACGTAGCGCGGCTCGGCACCGCGCGTCGGCAGATCGAACGCCGTCCAGGCCGCGGTCTTGGGGTCATAGCGCATCACCCGGTCCGCGCCCCACACATTGGTCCAGGCGTTGTGATTGCGGTCGACCGTCACGTGGTAGGGCTGCTGCTGGCCGGGCAGCGGCACGTAGGTGGTCGCGTGGGTGTGGGTGTCGATGCGGGCGAGATTGGCGCCCCAGGAATCGCCGACCCACAGCACGTCCGCGTTCTTGTCCGTGCCCATGCGACGCGGCCCCTGCGCCCACGGCAGCGGCGAGTTGAAGTCGGGCTGGCTGTAGGTCTCATAGAACTTGCGCTCGTCCGCGGTGAGGCGATCGGCCTCGCTCTTGATCGGCGCAAGCTTGATCTCCGATGCCTTGCCGGTCGCGCCGTCGCCGACCCCGACGGTGTCGAGCACCATCTCGGCCCAATAGCCGTTGCCGTCGCGATCGGCCGCCGCCCCGTAGGTCACGCCGGTGCCGTTCGGGGTCTTGTAGGTGACCGACTTGTACTCGGTGAACGTTTGGGTCTGCGGATCGAAGCGCAACGCGCCGTCCGGTGATGACGACCAGATCATGCCCTTGCCGTCATAGTCGACGGTGGTGGCCCCGCCGGTCGGCGACATTCCGGTCGGCGGCAGGAACACGTCGATCTTCTCGGTCTTGGGATCGAGCCGGCCGATGCCGCCGCGGCCCGGATTGACGTTGAACCAGATGAGGCCGTTCGGATCGCGCGTCATGCCGTGGGCCCCGGCCGCAAGTCCGTTGGGTCCCGGCACCTTGAGCAGCCTGACCTCGCCGGTCTTGCTGTCGACCCTGCCGATGGTGGTGCGCCTGTTGGGAATATTGCAAGTGAACCAGACATTGCCGGACAGATCGAGCCAGGCGTCATGCACGCCCCAGCCGGGGATCAGGATCGAGGGCGTGCCGAGCGACCAGTCGCTGCCGTCGTTCTGCACGAAATTGGCCGGCAGCCCGACGTCCGGATCGAGCGGCATGTCGTATTCCCGTACCACCGCGCGGGCGGCTTCGCCGCTGGGGCGCGGCTCGAGCTTGACCTGCATGGCGCTTTCGCCCGGGCCGCGCGCGCGCGCCAGGTAGGCCGCCAGCTCCTTCTGGTGGAAGTCGAGGATGCCGGAGGGCGGGCGTTCCTTGCCGACATAGACGCCATAGACATTCACGTTCTTCATCAGCTCGATGATGGCGTTCCAGCCCGCTTCGTCGAACCGGTGTTGCAGCGGGAAGCTCGCGGTATGGCAACCGGTGCAGACCGTGCGCACGATCCGCTTCATGCGCTGGTCGTCTTGCGTCGCCTCGGGCAGGCCTGAGAGCACGACATTGCCCGGAAGCTGCTTGAAAGTCCGCTCGGGGTCGTTCATGGGGGCAAGCGCGAAGTCGTGCTTGCCGTTGGCGCTGAGTTCGACTTCGCCCTTCGCGGTCTGGTAGCTCACCGCCTGCGCCCAGACCCGATATTTGCCGGCCGGCAGCGGCGGAAAGTAGTAGTTGCCGGTTTCGTCCGTGTACACGGTGGTGGTGACGGTGCCGCCTTCGGGCTTGGCCGACACGGTGACCCCGCCCATGGCCTCTCCGGTCGACGATTTGATCATGCCGCTCAGCAGCTGGTCGGCGGCGCGCGCGGATGTCGCGGCGGCGAGCGCGAAGACCGCGGCGGCGGCCAGACAACCCAATGTGAGACCCTGTGCGTATCGCATGGCGTTTCTCCGTTGGTCTGATCCTTAGAGCTCTATTGCGCGGATGCCGAGGGGGCCGGCACCGTCTTGAGGTAGGCGACGATCGCGTCGATTTGCGCCGGCGCGAAAAAGTACTTGAACCCCGGCATGCGCGGCGTGCCGTTGGCGATGAAGTCGTGCAAGGCGTGTTCCTCGCCGCCGAGCGATTGCTTGGACAGCACGGGACCGTATTGCGGGCTCGTCAGTAACGGCTTGGTGTGGCACACGCGGCAGTGCTGGTTGAAGAGCCGCATCCCCATCGTCGGCTGGTCGTCGAGCGCCGCCTTGCCCGCGCTCTGGGCCGCCGCGCCGAGCGGCAAGCTTAAAGGTAGAGATGCGGCGAGCAGCAGCATGGCGGCGCCACGCTTCACCGAGCTCCTCATCGACGTCCTCCGTGTTTCTTGACGCCTTGCAGTTTCTTCTCGCACCAGATCGTGGCAACAAACGCGGGAATTGATGGTGGGCGCTGTAGGGATTGAACCTACGACCTCTCCCGTGTGAAGGGAACGCTCTCCCGCTGAGCTAAGCGCCCGTGTCGAGGCAGGCGAGGATTTACGGCAGGGGTCGAAGAAGTCAAGCGATGTCGCGGTTCTCGCCAGGTTTGGCCGATCACCTCGAGTTCGAAACTTTTCCCGGGCTTGACCCGGGATCGTTCCATACGCGGGAATCCGGAACGGTCCCGGCGCATAGCGCGGCAAAGACGCGCGTAAACGCGCTAATGGCTGGGACAAGCGCGGTCGGCTCACTGCGTCAATCCCTTGGGGGCTCTTGCGCAGAAGCTGCGGCCGACCTCAGCTCGGCTGCGCCGGGCGCGCGCGAAGGTTCTGCAAGGCGCGGATGCGGTCGGCGAGCGAGCCCTTCTGGCTGCCGCCGTTGGCCGCGATCGCCCCGATGAGCTTCTCGCCGTTGCCGTTGTCGCTCGCCGCGCCGTTGGTGCCCGCATGGGCGCTGCCCTGGGTGCTGCCGGCTTCGCCCGCCAGGATGGCCTCGATCGGCGAGCTCGGCCCTTCCAGCATGGCGGTGAGCCGCGCCACCTCGGCGGCCACGTCAGTGATGCGTTCGCGCATCACGGCGGCTTCCATGCGCTCGGCGGTCCGGGCGTTCTCGGCCTCCTGCTGCAAGGCGACGATGTCATGCCGCAGCTGATCGCGCTCCTGATGCGCCAGCTTGAGCTGCTCCTCGGCGAAGGTCTTTTCGGCACTCAGCGCCTCGGTGGTGATCCGATGATCGTTCTCGCGCTCGGCCAGCCCGGCGCGGATGCCGGCTTCGGTCGTCGCTGCCGCTGCGAGCTGGTTGCGGTATTGCTCGGCCGCGGTTTCGCGCTCGGCCGCCAGGCGCTCGTGCTGCTCGATCCGCCCCAGCAGCTCCTGCACGCGGGCGCTCATGCGCTCGGCTTCGGTTGTCTGCACCAGGAGCTCATGCTCGATCTCTTTGATGCGGGCGCCTTGCGTTTCCGTCTTGACCCGCCCCTCGGCGAGCTCCCGGTTGGCGGTCTCGGCGTTCGCGGTTTGCGTATCCAGGCGCGCCTGCAGGCTGCTGATCTCCTGCGCGTGGCTTTCGATCTGATCTTTCAGCACCTCGGCCTGCGCCTGCTGCGTGACGAGCTCGACGCGTTGGCTGTCCGCCCTCATCGCGCTGTCGTTCAGTTTGCCGGTCAATCGGGCAAGCTCGGCCGTCGTGTTGGCGAGCGTCCGCTCGGTCTCGTGCAACTTGTCGATTTTCGCGGCGAGCTCGTTGTGGGTGCTCTGCAATTCCTCGGTCAGCGAATTCACCTTGGCCTCGGCCCCGAGCAGCGCTGCCGCCTTCTCGCCGAGCTCGAGCTTGAGGCGGCCCACAGCCTCGCTCTTCTTGCCGATCTCCGCGAGCTGGAAAGACGTCTTGGCCTTCATCTGCTCGACGCTCATCTCGAGCCGGCGCGTCATCATCGCGAATTCAGCGCGGAGCTGGTCCTTGTCGGCGTGAATTTCCGCCATCGACATCGGGGTCATGGCTTCGAGGCGGCGCTGCGTCAGGCGCACCGCGCGCGCATGCACCATGGGAATGGCCCCGATGACCAGAAGGCCTGCGACCAGAAACCCGATCCCGATATACATGATCGGTTCGATCATGAGATGCGCTCCTACGCCCTCGCTTACCGCTGTTCCGGACGATGTCCCACAATGCCACGGCGCGCGCGCCGGTGCCAGCATCCGCGGGAGTTAACCTAACTAAACCGGCATCGCGACAGCGGGGAAGCGAGACGTTGTGACCATCCATTGCCGCCTAATGGGCGCCGCCATCCTGCGCTCGCCCGTCCCGAAAGACGGGCTTCAGAACGGGTTCCAGGTCGCGTTCGGAGTGAACTTCAGGTAGCCGATATTGGCGCCGAGCCGCAGCCCGACGCCCGATCGGATCGGCACCACGACGATATTGTTGGCGGTGAGCGCCGTCATCCCGAAGCCGCCGATGAAATAGGCCGACCCATCGAGGCCGGCGAAGCGCTGATAGACCGCGTCGGTTCTGGGCAGGTTGTAGACCAGCATCATGGTGCGCGCGCCGTCGCCGCCCCAGTCGAACCCGACCGAGGGTCCCTGCCAATAGACCCGCAGGTCGCCGGCATTCTTGGTGTAGAGCGTGCCGTCGCCAAAGCGCAGCCCGGCCACGATGGCGCCCCCGGCCTCCTGGCCGAGAATGTAGCCATTGGGCTGGCCCCAATTGCTCACCGCCCTTTCAATGACGGTGGCAAGCCCTTGCGAGATCGTGCCGAAGAATTGATGGCCGGCATTGATGAGCTCGTTGGGGGAGTATCTCTGTTCGTGGGCCGGCTCCGCGGGCTGCGCGGCCAGCGGGCCCACCCCCCAGCCGATCAGGGCGAGGGCAAAAGCGATGGTTCGCAAAAAGGTGCGCATCGAGTGCTCCATGAAATGCTCAGGTCGGGTCAAACCCCCGTTCGCGCGGATATCGCGGATATCCTGACTTTGAGGCGCGAACGCAACCGAATCGCCAAATGATAGGCAATACTATGACCGCGGCGCGGCAGGAGCGGAAGCCGTACGATTGTGGCCGTACTTATTGTGGCTTTGGAAAGGCCCCGTCCCCGCCAGCGGGGTCGGGCTCGGCCTTGCCGGCCCGATGGGGCGCCGACCATTGACCTGATCGGGGGTCGGCCGCAACGGCGCAACTGCAGATAGCGGGTGGCTGTCGGCAAAGCGCCTGCTCATGCCGTGGGGAGGGGAATCTTGGCAGCCCGCAGGGCCGCGGTGTATCAGGGCGCATCGGCGCCGCCGGCGCTGAGTCGCGCGTTCGCAGCCTCAAGCCAAGCTTCGTCCTGCTTGCCCACCGGAGACCTCGGCATGTCCGGCCAAGTCACCCTCGATGCCCTCGACCTTGCCGCCCTGCTGTGTTCGCGCGTGTGTCACGATCTGATCAGCCCGACCGGCGCCATCGTCAACGGGCTTGAAGTCCTGGAGGAGAAGGATAGCGACGAGGAGACCAAGACCTTCGCGCTCGAATTGATCAAGAAAAGTGCCAGAACCGCTTCAGCGCGCCTGCAGTTCTGTCGGCTGGCCTTTGGGGCCGCCGGCTCCAGCGCGGCGCAGATCGATCTTGGCGATGCGGAAGGCCTGGTGCGCGGCTTTCTCGACGACGACAAGACCAAACTCACCTGGCATCTGCCGAGGGTGCTGCTGCCGAAAAATCGAGTGAAACTGCTGCTGAACATGCTGATCATCGCCGGCCAGACGATCCCCCGCGGCGGCATGCTGACCGTCGATGCGATCGGGGAGGGGGAGAGCATGAGCTTTCGCATCACCGCGTCGGGCCTCAATGCGCGCATTCCCCAAGCCCTGGCAGGCTTGCTTGAAGGAAGATCGGAAAGCGGCACGGTCGACGCCCATGCGATTCAACCCTTCTATACGGGCCTGCTCGCCAGGGCCTGCGGGATGGGGGTGAGCCTTGCGGCCGAGGGCGACCAGATCGTCCTCGCCGCCCGATAGGGCGCTTTACCGCACAGGTCCCAGGTCAAGCCCCGCGACCGCGGTACTCGGTTCCGGGATATGGCAGCGTCAATTCACACGTCTCGGCTGCTTGTTGCTCCCGCGCATCGCATTCCAACCGATTGCAGGCGGGAGGTCCCGACAGGGTTGTTTCAAGCGTCTTCGATGCGATAGAACGATCTTGATTGGTCTTGAGCGACGGCGAAGTCGTGGAAGCATCGAGGGGACGGCCTATGTCGAGCGTTATCGGCGGCAGCATTATTGGCAGCATATTGGCGGGCAGCAAGCGCGGCGGTGGCAAGCTGACATTCGCCGTCGGCGCCGTCTTGGCCATGACCTTGAATTGCGCGTTTGCGGAGGGCGATTTTCCGATTGAAGGCATCTTTACGCAAAACGAGGTCTGCCGCGGCGATGGCAGCCAGCAGCAATTCCTGCGCGTCAAGGTGACGGCGCAAGATGTGTCCTATTCGGGCGGAGTATGTTCCATCGACAGCAAGCAGCAGGACGGCGACCACCTCGCCATGCGGGTCACCTGCAAGTTCAGCTCGGGCGCCGTCATGGCGAGTGGCGTCACCTTCACCAAGAAAGACAACGATACCTTCGACATGGCGCAACAGGAGGGCACCTACAAGGCCGTTCTCCATCGCTGTCCCGGCTAGTTTACGTTGTGGCATTTTCGGACGGAAAACCGGATTCCACCCCCGCCTTCGCGAGGGCGGGCTTTTTCCTGAAAATGCTCTAGCGCCTGGACTGCTCCAATGCGCGGGTCTCTTGCACGCGCAAATCGTGATTCTTCAGCGGCAGCGAGCGGAAGCGCCGGCCGGTCGCCGCAAAGATGGCGTTGCAGAGCGCCGGCGCGAGCGGGGCGACCGGCGGCTCGCCGATGCCGCCCCAGGTGTCGCCGCCTGAATCTCCGCTCTGGACCATGACGGTCTCCACGCGCGGCATGTCGGCCATCCGCAACATTTCGTAGTCGTGGAAGTTGCTCTGCTGCACGCGGCCATCTTCGATGGTGATCTCGCCGTAGAGCGCGGCCGTCAGGCCGAACACGATGGCGCTTTGGGTCTGCAACTCGACTGTCAGCGGATTGACGACATGGCCACAATCGATCGCGGAGGTCACGCGATGAACACGTACGCCGCCGGCGTCGCTGACGGAAGCCTCGACCACCTGCGCGCAGATACTCTCGCAGGCCTCGTTGAGCGCAATGCCGCGGAAGATGCCCGGCGGCGGCGGCGAATGCCAGCCCGCCCGGATGGCGGCGGCGTCGAGCACGGCGAGGTGCCGGGGCTTGCCGTGCAGAAGCGCCCGGCGGAGCTGGTAGGGATCCTGACCTCCCGCATGCGCCATCTCGTCGATGAAGCTCTCCTTGAAGAAGGCGTTCTGGGAATAGTAGATGCTGCGCCAGATTCCGACCGGCACATGGGTACCGCGCACCGCATACTCGACCAGATAGTTCGGAATCCCGTAGGGCATGTCCTCGAGAAAGTTCTGCAGGAAGTTCCGGTCGATCATGGTCTTCATTTCGGGGACAACGGAGGTCAGGATCGACAGGCCGGCGATGCGCACCTGCCAGGCCGTCGGCATCCCGGCCGCATCCAAGCCGGCGGCAAGCCGCGCCAGCGCCATCGGCCGATAGAAGGCCCGCCCGATATCCTCCTCCCGGCTCCAGACGAGTTTCACCGGGGAGCCGACCTCTTTGGCGATCAGGACCGCCTGCCGCACGAAATCCTGGATCGCCCCGCGCCGGCCGAAGCCGCCGCCGAGCATCGTGCGGTGAACCACGACCTTGCTCAGCGGCAGGCCGGCGGCATCCGCCGCGGTCGCCAGCGCGGTCTCGGCGTCCTGTGTCGGGGCCCAAACCTCGACCCGGTCGGCGCCCACATGGGCGGTGCAGTTCTGCGGCTCCATGGTGGCATGGGCGAGGAACGGGACCCGGTATTCGGCGTCGAGACGCCGCACCGAGCCGGCCAGCGCGGCGGTGACGTCGCCGTCGCGGCGGCCGATGCCGTCGGGCCGCGTGAGGCCCCCGCGCAGCGCCGCTTCAATGGTGTCGCTCGAAACCTGATCGTTGCCATCGGAATCCCAGGTCACCGGCAGGGCCTCGAGCGCCTGTTGTGCCTGCCACCAGCTCTCCGCCACGACCGCGACCGCATTTGCGAGCCGCACGATGTGCCGCACTCCCTTGCCGGCGGCGACCTTGGTTTCATCGACCGATCGCAGGCTGCCCTTGAAGACCGGGCACTGCCGGATCGCGGCGTAGAGCATATCGGGAAGGCGCACGTCGATCCCGTAGATCGTCCGCGCCGTGATCTTGTCCAGGACATCGAAGCGTCGCTGCGGGGTGCCGATCAGCTTCCAGTCCTTGGGTTCCTTGAGCTTGACATGCGCGGGCGGCCTGATGGTGGCGGCCGCCGCGGCGACCTCGCCGAAACGAAGCGTGCGGCCGCTCGGCAGATGCTTGATGGTGCCGTTTGCCGCCCTGCATTCGCCCGCCGGCACCTCCCAGCGCGCCGCTGCGGCGGCGATGAGCATTTCGCGCGCGGTGGCGCCGGCTTGGCGCAAGGTCTGCTGCGATGCGCTCACGGAGCGGCTCGCGTTGGTCGACATGTCGCCCCAGACCCGGCGGCGCCTGAGATTCTCGGCCGGCGAGGCATATTCGGGCTTCACCTTGCCCCAGTCGCATTCGAGCTCCTCGGCGACCAGCATGGGAAGCGCCGTGAAGCTGCCTTGGCCCATTTCCGAGCGGCTGACGCGAATGAGGACGGTGTCGTCGGGTGCAATCACGATCCAGGCGTTGACCTCGGGCGCCCCGTCCGTCGCGCGCGCCGGTGCGCGGCCGCCAGGCAGCTCGAAGCCGAGCACCAAGCTGCCGCCGCTGGCAGTCGCGCTGATCAGAAAGGAACGCCGGCTCAACCGGTCCGCCGAGGTCATGCTTCGGAGCTCCAAGTTGACTGTGCGGCACCGGGCCGGCCGGCACAAGCGTCAAGCGTGATTTCCACCTTGTATTCCGACAGAACCCGAACGCCTGCGCCCATGCATCCCGGATCACATTATCGCATCCAGGCATCGCGTCCTATCCGCGTCCTGAAATGCAAAAACCCCGCCCATGGGCGGGGTTTTGCAACTGTCCGGGTCGGGAGGAGATGCTCCCGACATCTCAGGTCGTCATCAAGCGGAAATCTTGGCTTCGTCTTCGGTCGGCTCGCGCAGCACATAGCCGCGGCCCCATACGGTCTCGATATAGTTCTTGCCGCTCGAGGCATTGGCGAGCTTCTTGCGCAGCTTGCAGATGAAAACGTCGATGATCTTGAGCTCGGGCTCGTCCATGCCGCCATAAAGGTGGTTGAGGAACATTTCCTTGGTCAGCGTGGTGCCCTTGCGCAGGCTCAGGAGCTCCAGCATCTGGTACTCCTTGCCGGTCAGGTGCACGCGCGCGCCGGTGACCTCGACGGTCTTGGTGTCGAGGTTGACGATGAGATCGCCGGTCTGGATGACCGATTGGGCATGACCCTTGGATCGGCGCACGATGGCGTGAATGCGCGCCACCAATTCGTCCTTGTGGAAGGGCTTGGTCATGTAGTCATCGGCTCCGAAACCGAGACCTTTGCACTTGTCCTCGATACCGGCGAGGCCGGACAGGATCAGGATCGGCGTCTTCACCTTGGAGACGCGCAAAGTGCGGAGAACCTCGAACCCGGACATGTCGGGAAGATTCAGATCCAGCAGGATGATGTCGTAGTCGTACAGCTTGCCGAGATCGACACCCTCCTCGCCCAAATCCGTCGTGTAGACATTAAAGCTCTCGGATTTAAGCATCAGCTCGATCGATTGAGCGGTGGCGCTATCATCCTCGATCAGCAATACGCGCATGCCAGTCCCCTTCCTCGCCGCTACGGGCTTAAGGTCGGCACGCCGCAGCGGCGGCCCATGCAAACGCTGTGGAACAAACAGACTTGGAACACTATTGGCGCCTGGTTGGCAAAACCCGGTTCCAGTGCGCCGCAATCCCCTGAGCAAGTGCCCGCGAATCGCCTTAAGATATCGCACAGGGCTGGTTTTTTAGCCAAGCGATAGTTCATGTTCCACATTAGGAACCGGCAACAGCCGGTTCATAAGGCCTCGCCCCACCGTTCTGGCCTGGCGAGCTTGCCCGACGTGTTCCGCAGACGGTGACGCAATGATTAACGACCCGGGTAAACACGAAGTTAAGATTAGGCCTCAACCCCGTGCTGCAGGGGGTGCATGACGCGGCGGCCAATTCGGACATGGAGGAGCTGATCAGGCTCGGCCCCTCTGCCGGGCAGGTTTCGGGCCTCGGAGCGTCGACTGCGGCCACCCGCCTCCACCGGCCGCCGGAAGGCCGCCCAGGCCCAGAGGAAGGAAGGCACCGATCCGGGGCAAGGATGTCGACGCCTTGAGTAAATCCTGGGCAATATAGAAACCGAAAACTAACGTTATGTCGCCACAGTGCCGGTTGGCCCGACGGCGGCGGCTTTCTGCGGGCCCTGTGCGTGCCGCCGGTACCGGGATTCCCGGGTTCCAAGCTTCCGGGCTTCGGGGGAGTAAGAGTCGATGAAGTCACGCGAAACGCTCATTCGCCTCAAGAAGTTTCAAGTCGACGAGAGGCGCCGGAAAGTCGCGCAGATCGAGGGCATGATCGCCGAGTTCGAGCGCATGGCCGGCGATCTTGAACGCGAGATCAGGTTCGAGCAGGACCGCGCCGGAATTCACGATCCGGGACATTTCGCCTACCCGACCTACGCCAAGGCGGCGATGCAGCGGCGCGAGAACCTGCAGCGTTCGGCCGATGATCTCAAGAGTCAGCTCGAGGCCGCCGCCGGCGCCCTGGCCGAGGCGTTCGAAGAGTTGAAAAAGATCGAGCAGCTCGACGAACGCGATCAGATGCGCGAGCGTGAGGAGAAGAGTTCGCGCGAGCAGGCCGGGCTGGACACCATCGGGTTGCTGCGCAACGGTGCGGGTGCCTAAGAAGCGCCTCGGCACGGGCTCGCTAAATCCTGAATTCTCCGATCGGGACCGCCTTGCCGTGGGCCGCAAGCGCGCGCTGTGGGTCGGAGCCGGGTCGACCGTGCCCTTAAAATATCACCCGCTCGGGCCCGGCCTGTGCAATTGATTGCATTCCTGTCTCGACGAACGGCCGCTTCGGCGGCGATAATCGGACCCCGCGCGGCACAGCCGGAGGGGAGCGGACCAGATGTTGACGCCCGTTGAAATCACTTGGCTTCTCGCCGCCGCCGCCCGTGGCGATGTCGCGGCCTTCGATCGCCTCTACGCCACCACTTGCGCCAAGATTTATGGCGTCGTGCTGCGCATCTTGCGGCGGCACGACCTGGCCGCCGATGTGATGGAGGAAACCTATCTGCAGGTCTGGCGCAGCGCCGGTGAGTTCGATCCGGCACTCTCCAACCCGGTCGCCTGGATGGTCGCCATTGCCCGCCGCCGGGCAATCGATCTCGCCCGCAAGCCTGACGCCGGCACCGACGATAGCGAGCCCGAGCTGGCGGAGGCGGAAAGCCCGGGCGTGCTGCCGCGCCGCGAAATGCCGGAGGAGCTCAAGCGCCTGCTCACTTGTATTGGACGGCTAGAGCCCGACCGCCAGCGCATGTTGCTGCTCGCCTATTACGGGGCATTCAGCCGCGACCAGCTGGCTGCCAAGCTCGATATGCCGGCCAATCTGCTCAAGGCCTCACTCCGGCGCAGCCTGTTCGAGCTCGAGCAATGTCTAACTTCCTGATCGATGAGGACACCGACCTGCTTGCTGCCGAATTCGTCCTCGGCAGCCTCGATTCCGAAGAGCGGGCGAACGCGCAATCCCTGTTGCGGAGAGATCATGGCTTCATCGCCATGGTCCGCATTTGGGAGCGCCGGTTCGGCGAGCTCCATCTCATGGTCGAGCCAGTCGAGCCCGATGCCAAGATATTGCAGCGGATCAAGGCGAAAATTGCTGAGATTTCCACCAGCGGGCCGGCGCCCGACGGCAAGCCGCCCACCGAGATGACGCCAAGCCCGGCGCCAGCAGAAACAACCGGCTTGTCGGCAGATATGCCCGGTCCGGCGCACCCTTTAGTGGGCGAGGAGACGCCGAAGCCCGCAGATGTCCCGGCAGGCGGGGCTTTGGTGGCGGCCGAGACCGATAAGCCGGCGGAGCTGCTGGAAGCCGCGCCATCGCCTGCGCCTCCACCTCTCGAACTTCTCGACCACGACCAGGGTCCAGCTCGGCGTCCCGAAATCGCCGCCGAAGTGGTCCGCAGCCGCGGCCGCTGGCGCTTGCTCGCGGTTTGCATGAGCCTCCTGGTTGGGGGACTGGTGGCTTTGCTGGCCGTCTGGAGATTCGCTCCCGATCGCCTGCCGGCGCGGTTGCGACCTGCGGAACTGCTGATGTCCGTCGGGATTGAACCGCTCCCGAAGGCAGTGCCGGTGCCCAAGCCGGCACCGTCCGAACCCCAGTTCGACGAGTAGAGTTCCAAAAAAACAACGCGCCCGGACGGGCGCGCGTTCATTTCGAGGGTACCGGGCCCGGGCCCGCAGGCCAAAGCCGGCTTTAGCGAATCGAGGTTGCGTCAGTGGTCGAGGCGGTTACCGGCTTGCCGACCGTGATGACGGTGGCCTCCATGCGGCCATTGGGGACGCCGACGCGGGCGGCGATGCCAATGCCGGCAACGACCGTCGCGCAAATGAGGGAGACGACCACGATCTTCAGGTGGGTTCCACGGTCCGCAGTAAACATCGAGGAGTTGTTCATGGCATCCTCCCGGGTCTCGGACGTTGGTCGCCTCGACCGGGCAAAAGGTTCATCGAAAGTTGCGAAACACGCACCCAAAAAGACGCCGTTCCGTGCCCTTTCAGGCATGGCCCCTCGCTCCCCGTTTGCCCCTGATGCGGGTATAAGTGGTGAAGCCGCCGCCGGGTTCCCAGGCTTTCACGAAATAGTGAATACCACGTCGATTCAAGCACTTGCCCGGAACATCAGGGCGATGAACGGCAGGTGGCCGGCCGGGGTCGTACGCCTTGGCGCAGATCCCACCAGGAACCGCGCTCCGTCCAAGGTCTGCCCTCGGTTCGCCGCCTGAAAGGGATGATTTCCCCCGGCAAGATTTGCCTGGTCTATGGTTGGCGACTAACGAAGCTCGCGAAACCGCGGGAAATGCGGAATTCGGCCGGACGCACGTTCTTCCGGCGGAGCCTTCATCCGACGATCAATTGCTCATGCCGCTGCGTCTGATCTTTATGGGCACGCCCGATTTCGCGGTGCCGACCCTGCGCAAGATCGTCGAGGGCGGCCACGAGGTGCTTGCCGTCTATACCCGCGCCCCCAAGCCAGCAGGCCGACGTGGCCTTGAGCTGACACCAAGCCCGGTCGAGCGCGAGGCGAGGCGCTTGGGGCTCTCCGTGCTCACGCCAGCGACATTGCGGGACGCGGCCGCGGAGGCGGCATTTCGGGGACATCGCGCTCAGGCCGCCGTGGTCGTCGCCTATGGGCTCATTCTGCCCAAGCCGATCCTGGAAGCGGCGCCGCTGGGGTGTTTCAATTTGCATGCCTCGCTGCTGCCACGCTGGCGGGGGGCCGCGCCGATCAACCGTGCCATCATGGCAGGCGATGCCGAGACTGGCCTGACGGTGATGCAGATGGAGGCTGGGCTCGACACCGGCCCGATCGGAACTGTCGACAGAGTGCCCCTGGCCGACAAGGTGCCTATCGGACCTGACGCGACCGCGGGCGAGCTGCATGACCAACTCGCCCGGCTGGGCGCCGACCTCATGGGGCGCGCGCTGGGCGCGCTGGAGCGCGGCGCCTTGACGCTGCAGCCGCAGCCCGAAGCGGGCGTCACCTATGCGGCCAAGATCGATCGCGCCGAGACGCGCATCGACTGGCGGGCGCCATGGCGCCAAGTGCACGATCATATTCGCGGGCTTTCGCCGTTTCCGGGCGCCTGGTTTGAATTGGCGATCGACGGCAAGCCGGTTCGGGTCAGGGTCTTGCGCACGACCAAAGGGGAGGGTGGCGGTGAGGCGCCCGGCACCGTGCTGGACAATCGTTTCACCATCGCGTGCCGCGAAGGCGCGGTCCGGATCGTGGAAGTGCAGCGGGAGGGGCGGCAGAAGATGGCGGCGGAAGAATTCCTGCGCGGTATGCCGCTCAAGCCCGGCATGCGACTCGGCTGAGGCCTCTCATGCCCCGCTACAAGCTCCTGATCGAATATGACGGCACGCCTTTCGTCGGCTGGCAGATGCAGGCTAGCGATCCCTCGGTGCAGGGCGCCGTGATGGCCGCGGTCGAGGCGTTTTGCGGCGAGCGTGTGAAAGTGCAGGGCGCGGGGCGCACCGATACCGGCGTGCATGCGCTGGGCCAGGTCGCCCATGTCGACCTCGCCAAGGATTGGGACCCCGACACCGTGCGCGACGCGCTGACCGCGCATCTGCGGCCCCAGCCGATCGCGGTGCTGGCGGCCGAGAAAGTGCCGGACACCTTCGATGCCAGGTTTTCGGCGCGCCAGCGCCACTACCTCTACCGGATCGTCAATCGCCGCCCGGATCTGGCGCTTGAGCGCGGGCGCGCCTGGCGCGTGCCGTGCAGGCTTGATGATGCCGCCATGGCGGGGGCGGCGCAAAACCTCCTCGGCCGGCACGATTTCACGACCTTTCGCCATGTGGATTGCCAGGCCAAGTCGCCGGTCAAGACGCTCGATCGGCTCGATGTGGTGCGCTCCGGCGATGAGGTGCGGATCATCGCTTGCGCGCGCTCGTTCCTGCATTCGCAGGTGCGCTCGATGGTCGGCTCGCTGGTCTTCGTGGGCTTGGGCCGCTGGACGGCGGACGATCTTGCAGCCGCGCGCGACGCGCGCGACCGCTCCGCCTGCGCCCCGGTCGCGCCACCCGAGGGACTTTATCTGGTGAAGGTGGATTATTAAGGCGGCGCCGTGCCAGGCGTCCTGATCTGCGCCGCTCTAACGCCGGATTGGGATTTCAGCCGAAATACCGCTCCAGGATTGCACGATAGATCGCGGTGAGCGTGCTGAGGTCGGCGAGCATCGTGCGTTCGTCGGTCTGGTGCATGGTCCGCCCCACCAGCCCGAGCTCGAGCACCGGGCAATAGTTCTTGATGAAGCGCGCGTCCGATGTGCCGCCGCTGGTCGAGAGCTTCGTCGCCCGCCCGGTCACTTGCGCGATGGCGCCGACCACCAGATCCAGGAACGCCCCGGGCTGCGCCAGGAACACGTCGGCGTTCGACACCTCCCAGTCGATGCGCCAACGCGCCTGCGCGGGCGCCGCCGCCTGCGCGCGCGTCTCGATCAGGGTCTTGAGCGAAGCCTGGCTGTGGCAATCGTTGAAGCGGATGTTGAAGCGCGCGCGCGCCTCGCCGGGGATCAGATTGACCACCGGATTGCCCACATCGACCGAGGTGAACTCGAGGTTGGAGGGCTCGAAATGCGCGCTGCCCTGGTCGAGCGGCGCTGCCATCAGCACCGTCATCAAGGCGGTCAGGCCGCGGATCGGATTTGCGGCGAGCTGCGGATAGGCGACGTGACCTTGCCGGCCGGTGACCGTGAGGGTGCCGTTGAGCGAACCGCGACGCCCGACCTTGATCGTGTCGCCCACCTCGGCGGCGCTCGAGGGCTCGCCCAGGAGGCAGTGGTCGAACCGCTCGCCCCGGTCGGCGACCCATTGCAGGAGCTTGCTGGTTCCGTTGACCGCGACCCCCTCCTCGTCGCCGGTGATGAGAAAAGAGATCGAGCCTGCGGGCTTGCCGTCGCGGGCGGCAATATGGTCGAGAGCCGCCGCCAGCGCACAGGCGATGCCGCCCTTCATGTCGACGGCGCCACGGCCATAGAGCGCGCCGTCCGCGATCTCGCCCGCGAACGGGGGATGCGACCATCTCCCCTCGTCGCCGGGGGGTACCACGTCGGTATGGCCGGCGAAAACCAGGTGCGGCGCCCTGTTGCCCAGGCGCGCATAGAGGTTCTCGACCGGCGCCGTGCCGGCTTCCGCAAAGGTCATGCGCGCGACGATAAAACCCGCGCCGGTCAGCAGGTTCTCGATCATGCCGAGCGCGCCGCCTTCGGCCGGCGTCACCGAGCGGCAGCGCACCAGATCGCGGGCGATCGTAACGGGGTCGGCCGGTTGGCGCATGTGCGGCCTCGTCACGCTTTGCCGGAGAGCGGATCGGGTCCGAACCGGTTGGGGCCGCTGGTGCCGCGGCGAAAACCGAGCTCGACGATCAGGGCCACCCCCAGCAGGGCAAACGGAATGAGGATAAGGCCGTTGATCGGATTGGCGGCATCGATCGGGCCGTTCAACAGCGTGAAAAGATCGAGCGCGACGTTGCCGGCAAAGAACAACGCGACCACCCAGGGCGACAGATTGCGGTCATTGGCGCGCTTCACGGCGAGCGCGAATTCCGGATAGGTGAACGCCAGATCCAGGATGGTGCCGCCTGTGTCGCCGCCAAACCGGTAGGCAAGCCACTGCGTGGCGATCTCGACGGCGGCCAGAATCCCGCAAGCGATCCAGAACGGCTCGCGGTTGATCCGGCCGTGGAAGCTGGTGAACAAGTAGATCCCGTACGCCCAATCCATTCGGTCAGTCCCGCAGCAATTCGTTGATGCTGGTCTTGGCGCGGGTCTTTTCGTCCACGCGCTTGACGATCACCGCGCAATTGAGGGCGGGACTTGGGCTGCCGTCGCGCATCGGCTTTCCCGGCATCGCGCCCGGTACCACCACCGAATAGGCCGGCACCTCGCCCGAAAAGGTCTCGCCGGTGGCGCGGTCGACGATGCGGGTCGAGGCGCCGATGAACACTCCCATGGCCAGCACGGCGCCCTCGCGCACGATGGCGCCTTCGGCCACCTCCGAGCGCGCCCCGATGAAGCATTGATCCTCGATGATCACCGGCCCGGCTTGCAGCGGCTCGAGCACGCCGCCGATGCCGGCACCGCCGGAAATGTGGCAGTTCTTGCCGATCTGCGCGCAGGAGCCGACCGTCGCCCAGGTATCGATCATGCTGCCCTCGCCCACATAGGCGCCGAGATTGACGAAGGAGGGCATCAGCACCACGCCCGGCGCAATATAGGCGGAGCGGCGCACCACGGCGCCCGGCACGGCGCGGAATCCGGCCGCGCGAAAGCGCGCTTCGTCCCAACCGTCGAATTTGGAGGCGATCTTGTCCCACCAGACGGCGTGGCCGGGGCCGCCGGGAATGACGGCGAGATCGTTGAGACGGAACGACAGCAGCACCGCCTTCTTGAGCCATTGATTGACGCGCCAGGCCCCATTGCCGGACTTTTCGGCCACGCGCGCCTGGCCGGTGTCGAGCAGATCGAGCGCGGTGTCCACGGCTTCGCGCACGGCGCCTTTGGTCGCCGGCCCGATCCCGTCACGCCGCTCGAACGCGTCATCGATGGTCTTGGCAAGCTCGGCATGCGACATCGGAAGTCCTTCACGCTTGATGGCCGCTACGCTTGATGGCCGCGCGTTGTCGAGGGAAGAGGAGGGTCTGTCAAGAGACGTGCGAACTCGCGGGCTCGGCGCCGCGTTGACGGATGCCCGCGCATGCCCCATCGTCGCGCCCACGCGTGCGTGCCGTGGTTGCGAAAACCGAAACCGGAAGCCTGAAATTCATGCGGAGGCCTGCTTCCAGATCCCGCTTGGCGGCGGCGATAGCCGGCGGCGTCGTGTTTTGCGTTGCCTTGGGGGCTGCCGGTCTCGCCGATTTTCCGTCCTTGGCACAGACCAACAATGCCGTGAAGGTCGCCTCAGCCGGCATCGCCAGCGATATCGGGTTCTTCATCGCCCACAAGAAGGGCTATTTCCGCGCCGAGGGTCTCGACGTCTCGCTCACCACACTGGCCAATTCCCCGCAGATGATCGGTCCGCTCGGCATGGGCCAATTGGACGTCGGCGCCGGCACGGTCGCGGCCAGCCTCTACAATGCGGTCGCCCAGAACATCGCGATCCGCGCCGTCGCCGACAAAGGTTCGATGCGGCCCGGCTACGGCTTCTCCGGATTGTTGGTGCGCAAGGACCTGGTCGAGCGCGGCCGCTTCAAGGGTTTCAACGACCTCAAGGGCATGACCGTCGCGGTCGGCACCTTCGGCAGCGCCAATTCCTCGGCCGTCAACGAGGCGCTCAAGCGCGGCGGGCTGAGGTGGGACGACGCCAACATGGTCGCGCTCGCTTTCCCGCAGCACCTTGCCGCCTATGCCAACAAGGCGATCGACGCCAGCATGACCAACGAGCCAACCGCGTCGGAGGCTGTGAAGGAGGGCCTGGCGGTGCGGATCGCCGGCAACGACGAGATCTATCCCGACCAGCAGACCGCGGTCGTTCTCTATTCCGAGGTTTTCGCGCACCAGCGGCCGCAGCTCGCGGTGAGATTCATGCGCGCCTATATCAAGGCAGTGCGCGAATACAACGATGCGCTCAGCGGCGGAAAAATCGCCGGCCCCAACGCCGACGAGGTGATTTCCATCCTGACCGAATACACTTTCATCAAGGATGCCGGGATCCACCGCGCGATCACGCCGGCGGCCATCGATCCCGACGGCCGCATGAATCTCGACGGGCTGCGCAATGACCTGCAGTTCTTCAAGGAGCGCAAGTTGATCCAGGATCCCGCGATCACGGTCGAGCGGATCATCGACACCTCGTTCGCCGCAGCCGCGGTCAAGGAGCTCGGCCCCTACAAGCGGCCCATGCAGTGACGACGCGCACGGCTTTCCTCGCCCTCCCCGGACTTGATCCGGGGATTGCGGGGAGACGGCGACACGGCAATGAGGAAAACCAAAACTCGGCCTGGTGAGGGGGTGTTTTCACAAGCTCAGACTGGTCCCCGCACGCGGGGAGAAGGAGATCGCGCTGCGTCTCCTTATTCCTCGCGCGCGGCCGCCACCCGAGCGAGAAACCCCGCGAGATCGTCGGTGACGTGATCGACGTGCGCGGCGTCGCGTCCCTCGAGCTCCCAATCCTCGCGGAATACCTCGCGGGTGCTTTCCGGCACGACCAGGACGGTGATCATGCCGAGCCCGTGCGGCACCGCGAGGTTGCGCGCCAGATCCTCGAACATGGCGGCCCGCGCCGGATCGACGCTGTAAGCCGCCAGAAACCGCGCATAGGTCTGCGGGGAGGGCTTGGGCTCCAGCTCGGCCGCGACGATATCGAACACGTCGTCGAAGTGGTGCTCGAGCTTGAGCCGCGCCAGCACGGCTTGCGCATGGCGTCGCGTCCCGTTGGTGAGGATGAGCTTGCGGCCGCGAAGCTTCTCGATGGCGTGTCCGAGTGCCGCGTTCGCCTGCAGCGGCGAATGATCGATCTCATGGACGAAATCGAGGAAATCGTCCGGCTGCATGCCGTGCTCGGTCATGAGCCCGCGCATCGAGGTGCCGTAGCGCCTGTAATAGTCCTTTTGCACGCGGAACGCCTGCTCGTGCGGGATCTTGAGAAAGCCGGCGATGTAGTCGCGGATGCGCTCGTCCACCTGCTGCCAGAGATTGACGTGATGGGGATAGAGCGTGTTGTCGAGGTCGAAGACCCAGGTTTCGATATGCCGGAAGTCGCGCACGGCTCACCGCCGCAACAGCGTGCCGGCGCCGTGATCGGTGAGGAGCTCGAGCAGCACCGCGTGCGGCACCCGTCCATCCAGAACGACGACGCCCTCGACGCCCTGCTCGAGCGCGTAGAGACAGGTCTCGACCTTGGGGATCATGCCGCCCGTGATGGTGCCGTCGGCGATCAGCCGGCGGGCTTCGTCCGCCGACAGCTCCCGGATGAGGGTCTTCGACTTGTCCAGCACGCCCGGCACGTCGGTCAGCAGCAGCAGCCGCTTGGCCCCGAGCGCGCCCGCGATCGCCCCCGCGAAGGTATCGGCATTGATGTTGTAGGTGATCCCCTCCCGGGAGGTGGCGAGCGGCGCCAGCACCGGAATGAGGTCGCGGCCCAGGATTTGATTGAGCACCGTGACGTCGACCTTCTCCGGCTCCCCGACGAAGCCGAGATCGACGATCTTCTCGATCTGCGAATCCGGATCGATCATGCTGCGGCTGATCTTGCGGGCGAGCACCATATTGCCGTCCTTGCCGCAGAGCCCGACCGCCCGGCCGCCCGCCCCGTTGATGAAGCCGACGATCTGCTTGTTGATGGAGCCGGCGAGCACCATCTCGACGATCTCGATCGTGGCCGCGTCGGTGACGCGCAGCCCGGCCGCGAATTCCGACTTGATGCCCAGCCGGTCGAGCATGCCGCCGATCTGCGGGCCGCCGCCATGCACGACCACCGGATTGATGGCGGTCTGCTCCATCAGCACGATGTCGCGGGCGAAGCTCTTGGCCATCTCCTCCTCGCCCATGGCGTGCCCGCCATACTTCACCACGACGATTTCCTCGTCGTAGCGCTGCATGTGCGGCAGGGCTTCGGACAGAATGTGGGCGATGTCGTGGGGTGAGACGGTCATGGCATCCATTGTGGGGTCCGCGACCTTTTAGCTGATTTAATCGGCCCGGCGAAAGGGCAGAAATTTTTGTTCGGGCCGCGCCCCACTTGCGGTTCGATCGATCCGCCTGCAAAGAAGGGGCCGCCGGGACGCGGAAAACTTCTGGATCGTCCCGGCCGTAATACCGGGACGCCGCGGCCGATCCCCGCTTTCGCGGGGAAAGGTCGAGAGGGCGCGGCGTATGGGTCCCTGCTTTCGCAGAGACGACCTGGTGGAGGGGCGTTCGCGCACCACTAAATGCGCATTCCCTGTCCGGGTGCGAGGGGTGACGCGCATGGATAGGGAACCGATCACGTCAACCGCAGGCCGCCCCCGCCAAACCATGCAGAAACCGGAAGCTCATCTCACTCGCTCCCGGCCTCCGGTCGCCGACCTGTCGGGCTTGGGGGTCGCGGCTCTGTTCATCGCGGTGACGGTCGCGGTCTCGATTCCGGTCATTACCCATCCGCTGCCGCCGCTGTCCGACTACATCAACCATCTGGCAACCGCCCATGTGGTCGACGCCATCGCCAACGACCCCGATCTCGATCGTTTCTACCGAATCGAATGGCAGCCGATTCCCAATTTGATGATGGATCTGGTGGTGCCGGTGCTGCATCGGTTCATGGGCATCTACTTGGCGGGGCAGATTTTCACCATCGCGATCTTAGTCGTCACCCTGTCCGGAACCCTGGCGCTATACCGCGCTCTCAACGGCCGCTGGTCGGCGCTGCCGCTCATCGCCGCGCCGCTCCTTTATAACGGTGTGCTGCTGGTCGGCGTCATGAACTACCTGTTCGGAATAGGCTTGGCGCTGTGGGGGTTTGCCGCCTGGGTCGCGTTGCGCGAGCGACCCTGGCGATGGCGGTTTGCGGTCTCCACGCTGTTCGTGCTGGCGCTGTTCTTCTGCCATCTGTTCGCGCTCGGTCTCTACGGCCTGGAGTTGCTGGCGTTTGAAACGCAGCGGCTGTGGGCGCGGCGCCGCGCACCGCTCGGCAGCCGCCTGTCCGATTTCGTCGCGAGCGGGCTGCCGTTTCTGCCGGCCCTGCTGTTCTTGCTCGCCGGCCCGACCTGGGACTCCACCGGCGTGCCCGCCTATTGGGATACGGCGGGAAAGGTCGACGGCGTGATGCTGGCGCTCAGCATCTATTACCCGTCGGTCGCCTATGGGCTGGTCGTCCTGTTGGCGCTGGCGGCGACGTTTGCCTGGCGCCGCGAGGTCTTGCATTTCCATCCGGTCGGCTGGGCGCTCCTGGGTGTCGGCACCGCGGTCTATCTGGCGCTGCCGCGCGTTCTGTTCGCCGCGCACCTCGCGGATCAGCGGCTGCCGATCGCGCTTGCCTTCATGCTGATCGCCTGCATCCGCGTCGACCTGCAGGATCGCCGTCTGCGGGCGGGTTTTGTCGCCCTGCTCGCCGTGCTGCTCGCGCTGCGCCTGAGCGAGGTCCAGACCGTGTGGAACGATCTGTCGCGCGGTCCGAACGAAGCGTTACGATCGGTGCGCTCGATCGCGCGGGGCGCGCGCGTGCTCGTCGTCCACGGCGACCGCTCCTCGACCGGATTGATCAGCGACCTCGGCCTCGTGCACATCGCCTCGCTCGCGACCATCGAGCGCTCGGCGCTGGTTTCGACCGCGTTCACGGTGGAAGGCAAACACATCCTGCAGGTACGCGACGAGTTCCGCCCGTTCGTGGACGGTCGCGACGGCACACCGCCGTCGCTGCCCTATTTCCTCGATGCCGCCACCGGCCCGGGTCCGTACTATTTCAGCGATTGGCCGCGCCATTTCGACTATGTCTTTGTCCTGTTCACCCAGCCGGGCGCCGCCAATCCCGACCCGACCCGGCTTGCGCCCGTCGATGAGGGCCGGCACTTTCAGCTCTATCGCGTGATCGCACATGGTTTTGCGCGCTTGCCCGGCCTTGAGCCGGGACCGTTGCGAATAGCGAGTGGCGAATAGCGAAGCGGCGGCTTCTCAACCGCCATTCGTCACTCGCTATTCGCCCGAGCTACGCCGGCGCCCGCTCGACCAGGAGCCGCGCGATGGCGGCGCGCAGCTCGGGAAGGCCCGTGCCGTCGCGGCCGGAGGTCGCGAGCACGTCCGGGAAGGCAGCGGGATGCTTGGCCAGGGCCGCTTTCGTCGCAGCTACGCGGTTGGCGAGCTCCGCATTTCCGACTGCGTCCGCTTTGGTCAGCACCAGCTGATAGTTCACCGCCGCCCGGTCGAGCCTGTCGAGGACCTTGAGGTCGGCAGGCTTGAGGCCGTGGCGGGCGTCGATCAGCACATAAACGCGCGCCAGGTTGGCGCGGCCGGAAAGGTAAGCGTCGATCAGGGCGGTCCAGGCCGCGATCTTGGCTTTGGCGGCGGCCGCATAGCCGTAGCCCGGCATGTCGACCAGCATGAGATCGGCGGCGCCGGCGAAGAACACGAGTTGCTGGGTGCGGCCGGGCGTGCGCGAGGTGCGGGCGAGCGCCTTGCGGCCGGTGAGGGCGTTGATCAGGCTGGACTTGCCGACATTGGAGCGGCCGGCAACCGCGATCTCGATGCCGCGCATCGGCGGCAGCCCCGCGATCGCGTCGCTGGCGGCGACGAATTGCCAGTCGCCGGCGAACAGCTTGCGGCCGGCTTCGGTTTCCTGCGGCTGGAAGTCGGTCGGGTGCAGGTGGTTGGTGCCTCGCCCGTCGTCCGGCAGGGCGGCCACCCTCACCGCTCCGCCGGCTTCTTGCGGACGAAGAGCCCCTTGAGGTTGTCCCACAGCTCGATCTTGGCGCCGTGCTTGTGCATGATGATGCTCTGCTGGGTAACCGAGAGCGTGTTGTTCCAGGCCCAGTAGATCACCAGGCCGGCGGAGAAATTCGCCAGCATGAAGGTGAAGATGACCGGCATCCAGTTGAAGATGACCTGCTGCGCCGGGTCCGGCGGCGGCGGATTGAGCTTCATCTGCAGGAACATGGTGATGCCCATGATCAGCGGCCAGGCGCCCAGATGGAGGAACGAGCCGAACACCGGCAGGACGGTCGGATCGAACGGAATCAACCCGAACAGGTTGAACACGTTGGTCGGATCGGGCGCCGACAGATCCTTGATCCAGCCGAAGAACGGCGCGTGGCGCATCTCGATGGTGACGAACAGCACCTTGTAGAGCGAGAAGAAGACCGGAATCTGGATCGCGATCGGCAGGCAGCCGGCGACCGGATTGATCTTGTCCCGTTTGTAGAGCTCCATCATGGCCTGCTGCTGCTTCACCTTGTCGTCGGCATAGCGGGCGCGGATCGCCGTCATCTCCGGCTGCACCGCCTTCATCTTCGCCATCGAAGCGTAGGACTTGTTGGCGAGCGGGAAGAAAATCCCCTTGATGACGACCGTGATGATCAGGATCGCCACGCCGAAATTGCCGACCAGATGAAAAAAGAAGTCGATGGCCAGGAACATCGGCTTGGTGATGAACCAAAAATAGCCCCAGTCGATCAGCAGGTCGAATTTGTTGAGGTGGAGCTGCTGATTGTATCCACCAAACCCGCCAAGCGGAAAATTGATGCCGACGGTGGTGACCTCCTTGGCGCCGGCGAACAGGCGGGCATCGGCCGAGCCGCTGCCGCCGGGCGCGATGGTCTGCGGATCGAGCAGGTAATCGGTCTGGTAGGTCTTGGTCTGTCCGATCAGCCCAAAGGAGAACTTGGCGTGGATTCTGGCGTCGGTATCGGGCAGCAGCGTCGCCGCCCAATACTTGTCGGTGAAGCCGAGCCAGGCGTCGGTGACGTCGAAGGTGGTCGGGGTCTTCTGGTCCTCGACCTTCTTATAGGTCAGCTCCTGCAGGCCCTGCTCGCCCATCACACCGATCAAGCCTTCGTGCAGGATGTAATAGCCGAGCGTGGGCGGCGTGCCGTGGCGCGAGATCAACGCATATGGATAGAGCGTCACCGCCGCCGTACCGCTGTTCGCCACGCTGTCCTTGATAGTGAAGAGGTACTTGTCATCGACGCTGATGCTGCGGCGAAACGCCAGGCCTTCGCCGTTGTCATAGACAAGCGTCACCGGATGGCCGACGGAAAGCGCGCCGGCGCCCTCTTGCCGCCACAGCGTGTCCGGCCCCGGCAACTTGGCCGAGGTTCCGGCCGCCCCGGTCCAGCCGAACTCGGCATAGAACGGCTGCGGGCTGCCCGAGGGTGCCAGCAGCACGATCGGCGGCGAATTCGGATCGACGGTCTCGCGATACTGGAGCAGCGCGAGATCGTCGATGCGGCCGCCCATGAGGGCGAGCGAGCCGCTCAGGCGGGGGGTGTCGATACGGACGCGCGGCGAAGCCGCAAGCGCCGCTTCGCGCGTCTGGGTGGGGGCCGCGTTCGGCAGGCCGGGTGCTTGCGGAACGGTGCCGGGCGCGATTTGCGGAGGAGTGCCGGGCTGCGCATTGGGCGGCGGCTGCTGCACCTGCGTCTGCTGTTGCTGCGCGATCTGCTTCTGCTTCTCCAGCTGCGGGACCGCGAACAGGAATTGCCATCCGATCAGGACGACGCCGGTCAGCACGATGGCAAGCAGCAGGTTCTTTTGATCGTCCATTTCAATGATCCATATCGGAACACTTAGAGCGGGAGCGTGATCGTTTCCGAAACCGGTACCCGCCCGCCTTCGCGCAAGCAGGCTTTCGGGATCACGCTCTAGCCTTGCACCGTCCGTGGCTCCAACCGCCGCAGCGCTGTCTTGAACTCCTCGACCAGGCGAACAAACGGCAGCTTCAGGGCGGCGCGCCGTCCGATCAGCACGTAATCGTGACCCGACCGCAGCCGTCCGGCGGCTGAACGCTTTACGACATCCTTGAGTCGCCGTCGCACCCGGTTGCGCTCGACCGCCGTGCCGACCTTCTTCGACACGGTGAATCCCACGCGGACCGGGCCATTATTGTCGGCCCGCCCACGCGCCTGCAGCACGAAGGCGGCAGTCGTCACCTTGCGACCGCCAGCCGCTGCCATAAAGTCGGCCCGCCGTCGCAATCGCTCCATAGGAACCCGCCGCCGGCGGCAGGCGTCAGGCGCTCAGTCGCTTGCGACCGCGCGCGCGCCGGGCCGCGACCACCTTGCGGCCGCCCGTGGTTGCCATGCGGGCGCGGAACCCGTGCCGGCGTTTGCGCACCAATTTGCTCGGTTGATAGGTCCGCTTCACGGTTGTCTGTCTCCGCAGGCCGCAGGTGGCTCGTTCAAAGTCACGCGGCTTATACGGGAGGCGGGGCTTGCCCGTCAATGCGAGGCGCGATCTCGTGATAGGCGAAAATGCAAGGCTCAAGAAACGGTGAACCGGCCGCGGCCGTTCCGAGACGGCCGTTCGGCGTCGGTCGACAGATCGGCGCGTTCCGGACACTCTGGAGAGAGATCTTCGTGAACGCCTCACGGTTTGGTGGTTCAAACCACGCCCGGGACGGCCGCACGGATCGGATCAGGCATGCCGGAGATGATGAGACCCGACATTTGCGTCATCGGCGCCGGCCCCGGCGGCCTGCAGGTGGCGATGCAGGCCGCCGCCTTCGGGGTCCCGGTGGTGCTGGTCGACACGCATCGGGGCGAGCCGGGCCAGACCGGAGCCGACGCCGTGCGGGCAGGTCGCCTGCCGTTGAGTGCGCTGATCGCCGCCGCCAGGCGCGCCCATGACGTGGCGCATTCGGCGGCCTTTGGGGTAGAGGTCAAATCGATTCGGGTCGATTTCGCCCGCGTGCGGGACCATGTGCGAGGCGTTATCGAGGTCCGCGCGCCGAATCTCGCACGCGAGCGGCTCGCCGGGCTCGGGGTGCGGGTGATCGAGGGCGCCGCGCGCTTCAAGGACTTGGGCACGCTCGCGGTTGCGGGCGACATCGAGATCGCAGCCCGACGCTTCGTCATTGCCACCGGCTCTTCGTCGGCGCTGCCGTCCATTGCAGGACTCGAGGGGGTGCCGTACCTGACCGCCGAGACCGCGTTCGACCTCACTGTGTGTCCCGGGCATCTCATCGTGCTCGGTGCCGGTTCCGTCGGTCTTGAATTTGCGCAGGCCTTCCGCCGGCTGGGTGCCGAAGTGACCGTTCTGGATGCGGCCGAGCCGTTGGGACCGGACGATCCCGAATGCGCCGCTGTCGTGCTCGACCAGTTCGCGCGCGAGGGCATCCGCGTACGCAGGGGAACCGCCGTCGCGGTCGCAGAGGCACCATGGCCGTCCGTGGCGCAATCGACGCTTAAGCTGCTGCTCAGGGATGCCAGCGGCGAGGAGACGATCGAAGGCAGCCATCTCCTGATTGCGGGCGGGCGCTGGCCCAACGTAGTGGGGCTCGGGCTTGATGTCGCCGGCATCAGATATGACGAGCACGGCATCAAGGTCGACAAGGGCCTCAAGACCGCCAACCGCCGCGTCTACGCCATCGGCGATGTGACCGGCGATGTCACCCGCGGCCGGCAACCCGCTCATGCCGCCGACCATCAAGCGCGCCTCGTGGTCCGCAACGCGCTCTTCCGGCTGCCGGTGAGGTTCGATCCGGAGGCCATTCCGCGCGTGACTTTCACGGAGCCGGAGCTGGCCCAAGTGGGCCTGACCGAGGTCGTGGCGCGGCGGCGTGGCCACAGGATTCGGGTGTTGCGCTGGCCCTACCGGGAGAACGATCGCGCCCATGCGGAGGGGGAGGCGAGGGGGCATATCAAGGTCGTGACCAGCGCCCGGGGCCGCATTCTCGGCGCAACCATCGTGGGCGCCGGTGCCGGCGAGCTGATCACCGCCTGGACGCTGGCGATCAGCCGGCGCGCCGATATTCGTGCCCTCGCCGGTATTGCGGTGCCGTATCCGACCCTGTCGGAGATTGGAAAATGGGCGGCCACAACCTATTTCATGTCCAGTTTGACGAGTTCAGGGGTGCGGCGCATCATCGCTTTGCTACGCCGCCTCGGCTGAGTCGCGAAGCCAGTCGTGTCGCGTAGCCAACAAGGTTTCATCGATGACGGATCGACCCGCCGCGGCGGATAGATCGGCCTGCAAACCGCTCCGCAAACCGAGCCTGGGACTGTCGGGCAAGCTTCTCATCCTCACGATCCTGTTCGTGATGATCGCGGAAGTGCTGATCTATGTTCCCTCGATCGCGACCTTTCGGCGCAACTGGCTGAACGACCGGCTGTCGGCGGCCTACACGGCCGCGCTGGTGCTCGAGGCGGCGCCCGGCGCGATGGTGCCGGACAGCCTGGCCCGCCAGATCCTGGACAGCATCGACGCGCGCGCCGTCGCCATGAAGATGGGCACGCAGCGCCGCCTGCTGGCGGTGTCCGACATGCCGCCGACGGTCGATTACGACATCGACATGCGCAACATGTCGCTGTTCCGCGAGATTATCGATGCCTTCGGCACATTGGTCGATAGCGGCAGCGTCACGCTGCGGGTGATGGGGCCGGCGCCGATGGGCGGCGAATTCGTCGAGATCGTTATCGACGAGGCGCCGTTGCGCAGCGCGATGTTGCGCTATTCGGGCACGATCCTGTTGCTGTCGCTGCTGGTTTCCGCGATTGCGGCCACGCTGGTCTATTTCTCGCTGCATTATCTCTTCGTGCGGCCGCTGCGCCGGATCACCGCCAATATGATGGCGTTCCACGGCGATCCGGAGGATCCGGCGCGCATCATTGTCGCCTCCGGGCGCCAGGACGAGATCGGCACCGCCGAGCGTGAGCTTGCCGCCATGCAGAGCGATCTCGCCTCGATGCTGCAGCAAAAGAACCGGCTGGCCGCGCTCGGGCTGGCGGTCTCCAAGATCAACCATGATCTGCGCAACCTGCTGGCCTCCGCCCAGCTGTTCTCGGACCGCCTGTCGAGCCTGCCCGATCCGCACGTCCAGCGCTTCGCCCCCAAGCTGATGCGGGCGCTCGAGCGCGCCATCGCGTTTTGCCAATCGACGCTGTCCTATGGCCGCGCCCAGGAGCCGCCGCCCGATCGTCGGGTGACCGAGCTGCAGCCCTATGTCGAGGAGGTGCGTGACACGCTCGGGCTCGAGCCGAATGCGCGCATCCGTTGGATCAGCGCGATCGAGCGTGGCCTCACGGTCGACGCCGATCCCGACCAGCTGTTTCGCGTCCTGCTCAACCTTGCCCGCAACGCCATGCAGGCGCTCGAGACCCGCACCGCGCTTGATCCCAACCGCGACCAGGTCCGCATCACCGGCCGGCGCGAAGGGGCGGTGGTGGTGATCGAAGTGTCCGACACCGGCCCGGGCATCACCGCGGCCGCGCGCGCGCATCTGTTCGAGGCGTTCCAGGGCTCGACCCGCACCGGCGGCTCGGGCCTGGGGCTTGCGATCGCCGCCGAGCTGGTGCGCGCGCATGGGGGCGAGATCAGATTGGTCGAAGGAACAATCGGAGCGACCTTCCGAGTCACCATCCCGGATCGCGCGGTCGACCTCAAGGCGCGGCGCGGGGAGCGGGCGCACGCCTGATCGGCCCCGCCCGCCCGGCCGGATTCGTCATCGCGCCGCTCGACACAGGGATCGACGCGAGCCGGCAGCTAGGCATCTTCCTCCAACGGCTCGAAACGAGGCTGGAACCAAATCTGGGCGATGAGAGTGGGCACCACCGCGCTGCCGATCACGGCCGTCAGCAGGATCGTGTATTGATCCTGATCGATGATGTGGTTGGTGAGGCCGAACAGTGCCGAGATCGAGCCGAAGGTCAGGCCCGTCGACATCATCAACGTGGTGTACATGCCCTCGCGCCTGTCGAATTTGAAATAGCGCGTCAGCGGCAAGATGCCGACGAACTTGGTGGCCATCTTCATCGCGAGGAAGACAGCGATCAGGCCGGCGCCGGCGATCAGCGCGTGCCACTCGATCAGGGAGCCTGCCTTGAGAAAGTAAAACGGCGTGAGGAACGCAAAGCAGATCGCGCGCATTCGCAGCTGGAGCTCCCGCTCGGCCACGAAAAACGGAGCGAGCGCCATCCCGACGAGATAGGCCGGCAGGACGGCCTCGCTTTGACCCAGATTGGCGAGACCGCCGAGGCCGAACAGCACCAAGAACAGAAATTTGATCTCCGGCTCGCTTGCGCGTTTGCCGATCCGCTTGAACAGCCAGGGCACGATCCACGGAAGCGCCACCACGGCGGCAATCGTGACGACAGCAAATAGAACGAGGTAAATGTTGTAGTTGGCGAATACGAGGCCCAGCGCAAGCACGGTGCCGACGTCGTTGATGAAGCAGGCCGCAAGAATGATCTTTCCAAGCTCGGTACGATTGTAGCCGGTCTCAACCATCACCGCGTAGACGACCGCCACCGATGTCGTCGACAGCGAGATGCCGGCAATTTGCGCTTGCGGCCACGGCCAGTTCAGCCCGTATCGCGCCAGCAACAGGCAACCGAGATAAGGCGCAAAAAATCCCATCAGCCCGATGGTCACGCTTGACCCGAAATTTCTCTTTACGACATGCGGATCGATGTCGGTGCCCGCCAGAAAGGTCAGCACAATCGCACCGAAGCCGGCGATGTAATTGATCCAGGGAGTGAGCGGAAGCCCGACTGTGTTGCCGGCGACGGCGCCGACCACGATCTCGAACAGAGCCGCTGAAATCGTTATCAGCAGCGACCCCATGGCGGCGAGCAGCGCCAGCGCCATCCAAAGCGCCGACTGAAACCAGATATTTTCCACCGCCGTGGTCCTTTCCGCATTGAGGGTGACCTTGAAAAGGCCCCATAACAGCCGGCCTTTCTGATGTCTATCAGCAGACGAGCGCCCTGCGGAGAGTCAGATACGGCTCTATCGCGCCGCGGTGCGTCCGGAGTCATCAGCCTCGATGGTGGCGATCCGGGCCAACGCCGCACGCTCATTCCGAGCACCTTCGGCATTCTGGTGTTTGCTCCGGACTGATTTCTTGGCCGGTATAAAGCCGCATTGCGGCTTGGAGCGGCAACCAATTCGCGATTGACAGTTCGGTGCGGCGCAACGCCCGCCGGCCGGAGCCGGGCACGCGCCGGCTCGCCCGCATGACCGAGCCCCGGCACGCCCTCTGGCGTGTGCCGGGATGATCCTCTATAAGCCCGGCTTCCCGGATTTCAGGTGCGCACCCGACGGCGCGTGAGGAGAATCAATATGGCTGTCCCGAAGCGAAAGACGTCTCCCTCCCGGCGGGGAATGCGCCGTTCCGCCGATGCGCTCAAGCGGCCCACCTATATCGAAGACAAGGACTCCGGCGAGCTGCGCCGTCCGCATCATGTCGATCTCAAGACCGGCATGTACCGGGGCCGTCAGGTGCTCAAGCCCAAGACCGAAAGCTGACCGAAAGCTGACCGAAGCCTGGGCGAAGTTCAGCCCATCGCACGGATCGCCGGCACAAGTGCATCGCGTGCAGCGGCGCGGCTATTCTTTAGTGCCTGGCTCCTTCTTTTCCGGCTGCTTGTTGCCCGGTTCCGGGCTGCCCAGGCGATCGAGCCGTTTCTGCATATCCTCCATCTGCCGCTTGAGATCTTCGATCTCGGCGCCGTCGGCCGGTCGCGGGCTGCTCTTATCGGCCTCGGCCGGCTGGCCTTCCCGCCGCGCAAACGGGGGAGCGAACATGGCGAAGGTGCGCTCGAACATTTCCATGTTCCGCCGGACCTGTTCCTCGAGCGGGCCGAATGCCGTGACCCCGAATGCCTGCGCCATCTGGGTGCGCATCTTCTCCTGCTCGCGCACCAGCGTGTCGATCGAGACTTCGAGATAGCGCGGCACCAGCATTTGCATGCTGTCGCCGTAGAAGCGGATGAGCTGGCGCAGGAAGGCGATGGGCAACAGGCTCTGCCCCTCCTTGTTCTCCTGCTCGAAAATGATCTGGGCCAAGACCGAGCGGGTGATGTCCTCGCCGGTCTTGGCGTCGTAGACCACGAAGTTGTTTCCCGCCTTGACCATGGTGGCGAGATCTTCGAGCGTCACATAGGTGCTGGTACCGGTGTTATAGAGCCGTCGATTGGCGTATTTCTTGATTGTAACGGGTTCTGCGGACTGTGCCATGTGTTGGCCGCGTCAAATAGGAGCATACCTGAAGCCAGCATAGCCTCTTTTATCTTGCCCAAGCCACCGTTTTATGAGCCCCCGGGCGCATCCAGGCGGGGACAGGGTTACGGGCGGGGATTTGGCCATCCGATAATGCGGAACAGACCGGCGAACCGGGCGATTGACAGTCACACGCCCGCTACCCAGGATGGGATATGGGTGCCGGGACTTAATGACGCGCCACATGGCGGCGCGGGCGTCACGCCGGTCAAGGCCGTCATCGACCCAGACGCTGTTCAAGACCGGACGCCATTCAAGACCGGACGCCATTCAACCGACGCTATCCAACCGGATACAAGGAGCCAGAACATGAAGGACGATATCGTCATCGTCAGCGCGGCACGCACGCCGGTCGGGGCATTCAACGGAGTGTTTGCGAACCTGCCGGCGCACGAGCTCGGCCGGGTCGCCATCAAGGCGGCCATCGAACGCGCCGGCATCGAGGGGGCGCAGGTCTCCGAGGTCATCATGGGACAGATCCTGTCGGCCGGGCAGGGGCAGAATCCGGCTCGCCAGGCCTCGATTGCGGCCGGCATCCCGGTCGAGAGCCCGGCCTGGGGCGTCAACCAGCTCTGCGGTTCCGGGCTGCGGACGGTCGCGCTCGGCTATCAGGCCATTCTCAACGGCGATTCCGCGCTGGTGATCGCGGGCGGCCAGGAATCCATGAGCATGGCTCCGCATTGCGCGCATTTGCGGAACGGCGTGAAGATGGGCAATTTCGAGATGATCGACACCATGATCAAGGATGGCCTTTGGGACGCCTTCAATGGCTATCACATGGGCAATACCGCGGAGAATGTCGCGCAAAAATACCAGATCACCCGCCAGCAGCAGGACGAATTCGCGGTCGCCTCCCAGAATAAAGCCGAGGCCGCCCAGAAGAGCGGCAGGTTCAAGGACGAGATCGTGCCGGTGACGGTCAAGTCGCGCAAGGGCGATGTGGTTGTCGATGCGGATGAATATCCGCGCCACGGCACCACCCTCGATGCGGTCGGCAAGCTCAAGCCCGCTTTCAGCAAGGATGGCAGCGTCACCGCCGGCAATGCCTCCGGCATCAACGATGGGGCGGCGGCGGTGGTGCTGATGAAGGCGAGCGAGGCAGCCAAGCGCGGCAAGACGCCGCTTGCCCGCATCGTGTCATGGGCGCATGCCGGCGTCGATCCCGCCATCATGGGCACGGGCCCGATCCCGGCTTCGCGCGCGGCGCTCAGCAAGGCGGGCTGGAAGATCGAGGACCTCGATCTCATCGAGGCCAACGAGGCCTTTGC
>DASXXS010000238.1:0-10302 GCA_036502925.1 Xanthobacteraceae bacterium | reverse complement strand
GCGGCCGGCCTGGTGCGCCATCTCCTGGCCTTCTCGCGCAAGCAGACGTTACGGCCGCAGGTGCTCGGCCTGGGCGAGGCCCTGTCCGACCTCGAAATGTTGCTGCGCCGCCTGATCGGCGAGAACGTCACGCTCGGCGTCGTGCATGGCCGCGATCTCTGGCCGGTCAAGGTCGACATCGCCCAGTTCGAGCAGGTGATCGTCAATCTCGCGGTCAATGCCCGCGACGCCATGCCGGACGGCGGCAAGCTCACGCTGCGGACCGCCAATGTGGCGGCCGAGGAGGGCGCCCGCTTCAACTACAAGGGCATGCCGATCGGCGAATATGTGCTGATCGAAGTGGCCGACAGCGGCACCGGCATCGCGCCGGACATCATCGACAAGATTTTCGATCCGTTCTTCACCACCAAGGAGGTCAACAAGGGCACCGGTCTCGGGCTCTCGACCGTCTATGGCATCGTCAAGCAGACCGGCGGCTTCATCTATCCCGATTCCGAGCTCGGCAAGGGCACGACCTTCCGCATCTTCCTGCCGCGCTACATCCCGGGCGTCGACGACGTGCAGGCGCCGCAACTGGCCGAGGCGCCGATGCTCGCCGGCACCATGGCGGCCGCCGAAGAGGTGCGGCGCACGGCGGCCTCCGACCTCACCGGTCACGGCACGGTCCTGCTGGTCGAGGACGAGGAAGGGCTGCGCGCGCTCAATGCGCGCGGCCTCACGTCGCGCGGCTACAGCGTGATCGAAGCCGGCAACGGGGTCGAGGCGATCGAGATGCTGGCGCACCATGGCGGCCGCGTCGATCTCGTCGTCTCCGACGTGGTGATGCCGGAGATGGACGGGCCCACGCTGCTCAAGGAATTGCGCAAGGACAATCCCGACCTCAAGATCATCTTTGTGTCCGGCTATGCGGAAGACGCTTTCGAGAAGAGCCTGCCCGATTCCAGCCAGTACAATTTCCTGGCCAAGCCCTTCACCTTGAAGCAGCTGGTCAGCGCCGTGAAGGACGCCATGGCGGGATGATCGATGAAGTTCTATGATTGCGCGGGCGCGCCGAGCCCGCGGCGGGTGCGCATCTTCCTGGCCGAGAAGGGCATCGCGGTGCCGACCGTGCAGGTCGATCTGCGCCATCGCGAGCAGTTCACCGACGCCTTCCGCGCGATCAATCCCGACTGCACCGTGCCGGTGCTCGAGCTCGATGACGGCACGCGCATCGCCGACGCGGTCGGCATCTGCGTCTATTTCGAAGCGTTGCAGCCGGCACCGCCGCTGATGGGCAGCGACCCGACGAGCAAGGCGCTGATCGTGGCCGCGCAAAGGCGCGCGGAGCGGGACGGCTTCTCTGCCGTGGTGGAGGCCTTCCGCAATTTCACGCCCGGCCTGAAGGGCCATGCGCTTCCCGGCCCGGACGGCTACGAGCAGATCCCGGCGCTCGCCGAGCGCGGCCGCGCGCGCGTCAAGCGCTTCTTCGCGACCATGGAGGCCGCGCTGGCCGGGCGCGCCTTCGTCTGCGGCGCCGACTACAGCATCGCCGACATCACCACGCTGGTGACGGTGGATTTCGCCCAGAGGATCAAGCTCGCGATCCCGGAGGCCAGCGTCAATCTGCGCCGCTGGTATGACAAGGTCTCGGCGCGCCCCAGCGCCAAGGTGTGAGGCCTTTGCGCAGTAGCCCGCATGGAGCGCTTGCGAAATGCGGGAGCGGCGTACCCGGATTACGCAAGCGCTCCATCCGGGCTACACGAGACATGGTCGGCGCAGGCCGTGACCGCGACCCGGAAACCGCCTAGAACCAGCCGATCACCGGAGCCCCTTCATGAACGCCCCCGCTTCCGTCCTCCCGCCGTACAAGCACACGCCGTTGTTTCCGCTCGGCAAGGATACCGCGCCCTATCGCAAGCTCGGCGGCGAGGGCGTGCGGGTCGAGCAGCTGATGGGCCGGGAGATGCTCGTGGTCGAGCGCGAGGCGCTGCGCGCGCTCGCCGAAGCCGCCTTCAACGATATCAATCATCTGTTGCGGCCCTCCCACCTCGCCCAGCTGCGCGCGATCCTGCTCGATCCGGAGGCGAGCCCCAACGACCAGTTCGTGGCCTATGACTTCCTCAAGAACGCCAATATCGCGGCCGGCGGCGTGCTGCCCATGTGCCAGGACACCGGCACCGTCATCATGATGGGCAAGAAGGGCCGGCTCGTCTTCACCGACGGCGACGACGAGGCGGCGCTCGCTGAGGGCGCGCGCGATTCCTATCTCAAGCGCAACCTGCGTTATTCGCAGCTCGCCCCGCTCTCCATGTTCGAGGAGAAGAACACCCGCTCGAACATGCCGGCGCAGGTCGAAATCTATGCCGAAGGCCAGGGCGGCGATGAGGCCGCCTACAAGTTCCTGTTCATCGCCAAGGGCGGCGGCTCGGCCAACAAGTCGTTCCTGTTCCAGGCGACGCCCGCGATCCTCACCCACGACCGCCTGCTCGCGTTCCTGAAGGAGAAGATTCTGACGCTGGGCACCGCCGCCTGTCCGCCCTATCACCTGGCCATCGTCATCGGCGGCACCTCGGCCGAGCTCACCATGAAGACCGTGAAGCTCGCCTCCTGCCGCTATCTGGATTCGCTGCCCACGCAGGGCTCCGAGGACGGCCACGCCTTCCGCGACCTCGATATGGAGCGCGAGGTGCACAAGCTCACCCAGTCGCTCGGCGTCGGCGCCCAGTTCGGCGGCAAGTATTTCTGTCACGACGTGCGGGTGATCCGGCTGCCGCGCCACGGCGCCTCGCTGCCGATCGGGCTCGGCGTCTCGTGCTCCGCCGATCGCCAGGCGCTCGGCAAGATCACCCGCGACGGCGTCTTCCTGGAGGAGCTCGAGCGCAATCCGGCGCAATATCTGCCCGATATCGACGGCACGGCGCTGGGCGGCGAGGTGGTCGAGATCGACCTGCGGGCGCCCATGCCGGAGATCCTGGCGCAGCTCGGCCGCCATCCGATCAAGACGCGGCTGTCGCTGACCGGCCCCATGGTGGTGGCCCGCGATCTCGCGCACGCCAAGCTGCGCGAGCGGCTGGAAAGCGGGCAGGGGCTGCCGGCCTATTTCAAGAACCATCCGGTCTATTACGCCGGCCCGGCCAAGACGCCAGAAGGCTATGCGTCGGGCGCCTTCGGCCCGACCACGGCGGGGCGCATGGACAGCTTCATCGAGGAGTTCCAGGCGGCCGGCGGCTCGCTCGTCTCGCTCGCCAAGGGCAACCGCTCGGCGGCGGTGCGCGAAGCCTGCCGCAAGCATGGCGGCTTCTATCTGGCCTCGATCGGCGGCGCCGCCGCCAATCTCGCCGAGCACTGCATCAAGAAGGTCGAGGTGCTGGAATATCCCGAGCTCGGAATGGAGGCGATCTGGCGCATCGAGGTCGAGAATTTCCCCGCCTTCATCGTGATCGATGACAAGGGCAACGACTTCTTCAAGGAATTGAATCTGGGCTGAACGTTGCGTGCCGTGCTACGGTTCAAGCCATTGACGCGACCTATGGACCAGGAAAATCGATCGCTGACAGCAGGGGGGACATCATGCAGGACGATCGCTCATCCGGCCGCGGGCTTTCGCGGCGAGTGCTGGTTGCGGGTGCGGCGGCCGGGGCGCTGGCGCTCACCGGCGAACCGGCATCGGCGCAACGCTGCGCCGGACCGCCGCCGCCGCACAGCAAGGGCCCGCTCGTGTGGCTCGATCTCGACCAGCAGGAGCTCGACGACGCCTACGACCAGTCGGTCTACGCCTTCAATCAGCGCAACATCGCCGAACGGGACCGGGCCAACAGCGAGGCGGCGCTCGCCAGAATCGGGCCGCCGCAGCGCGTTGCCTATGGTCCGACCGAGATCGAGACGCTCGACATCTATCGCACCAAGCGGCCCAATGCGCCGGTCAACATCTTCATTCACGGCGGGGCCTGGCGGGCCGGCAGCCCGATCTCGGCGAGGGCCTATCTGGCCGAGCCGTTCGTCAACGCGGGCGCGCATTACGTGATTCTCAATTTCATCGACGTGGTCGCGGCCGGCGGCAGCCTGTTCCCGATGATCGAGCAGGTGCGGCGCGCGGTCGCCTTCGTCTACAAGAACGCGGCGAGTTTCGGCGGTGATCCCAATGCGCTCTATCTCACCGGCCATTCCTCCGGCGGTCATCTTGGCGGATGCGTCGTTACCACCGACTGGGCCGCGCAGGGTCTGCCGCTCGACATCCTCAAAGGCGCACTCTTGGGCAGCGGCATGTATGATCTCAAGCCGGTGCGGATGTCCAAGCGCAACCGATACGTCGAGTTCACCGATGCGATGGAGCAGGAGCTGAGCGCGCAGCGCCATCTCGACCGCCTGCACACTCCGCTGATCCTCACCCATGGCACGCTCGAAACGCCCGAGTTCCAGCGCCAGACCCGCGACTTCTATGCCGCCGTGAAGGCCGCCGGCAAGCCGGTGGAGCTGCGGGTCGGTCAAGGCTATAATCACTACGAGACGCAGGAGACGCTCGCCAATCCTTACGGCCTCATGGGCCGCGCCGCCTTCGAGCAGATGAAGCTCGCTTCCGCGTGAGCCGCACGTGAAGCTGGCCGGGTTGACCGGAGCACACGCGTTGAAATCGCCCGCGCCGTCGTGGATAACCCGGTCATGAGGAGCACTCCATGATGCGGCTGCGGGATATCGCGGCGGCGCTGTCGGCGCCGCACGTGGGCGATGGGAACATCGAGATCAGGCGGATAACTGATCCGGCCGGCGCGGTCGACAGGTCCGACCTGGCGCTGGCGATGACGCGCGAGACCGCGCTCGGCCTTGCCGGCTCGAAAGCGCGAGCCGCCGTCGTGGCGGCGGGCGCCGAAGCGCCGCTCGCCCGGCTCGATGCCCTCATTACGGTCGAGCACCCGCGCGCGGCGCTCGCGATTCTGACGGCCTTGTTCGACCAGCCGGCTCGCATCGCGGCCGGTATCCACCAGAGCGCGATCGTCGCCCCGGATGCCGAGATTGCCGGGGACGTCAGAATTGGGCCGCTGTCCGTCATCGGGTCCCGCGCCCGCATCGGCGCCGGCACGACGATCCATGCCCATGTCACCGTCGGCGCCGATACCACCATCGGACGTGATTGCCTGCTGCATCCGGGGGTGCGCATCGGCGACCGCGTCACCGTCGGCGACCGCGCCATTCTGCAGCATAATGCCAGCATCGGCGCGGACGGCTTCAGCTACGTGACGCCGGAGCCTAGCAGCGGGCGCGGCGCCGAGCCTGCCGGCGGCGGCGAGGCGACGAGCACGGCGCTGCGCCGGATCCATTCGGTCGGCACCGTCGTGCTGGGAGACGACGTCGAGGTCGGGGCCAATTCGGCGATCGACCGGGCCACGATTGCGGCGACGCGTATCGGCCGCAACACGAAGATCGACAATCTCGTGCAGATCGCGCACAACGTCGTCATCGGTGAAAATTGCTTGATCTGCGGGATGGTCGGGATATCAGGAAGCGTAACGATCGGTGACCGCGTCGTGCTCGGGGGCGGGGTCGGCATCGCGGACCACGTCACCATCGGCGCCGATGCCGTAATTGCTGCAGGTTCGGGCGTGGGCAGCAACGTCGCCGCCGCTTCGGTCATGGCCGGATACCCGGCGGTGCCGCGCGAACGTGCGTTCGAGCAGGTCAGGAATCTTGCCCGCTTGCGCACCCTGTTCAAGGAGGTCGGCGACATGCGCGAACGGCTCGCCGCTCTCGAGCGGACCAAGCCGGCCTAGCCGGCCGCGCGGCGGCATTCCAGGAAAGGCGAATGTTCATGGTCCCTGTGGCGGATGGCGTGATCGAGATCATTGCCGGCAAGGCTCGCAGCAAGACGGGTCCGATAAAATTGTCGGACAAGCTCGAGAGCCTGGGCTTGGAATCCCTCGACGTGCTGGAGCTGGCGTTTGCGATCGAAGAAAAATTCAACATCGAGATTCCCTTCAACGCCAACAACCCATTTGAATTCACCACCGTCGGAGAACTGGTCAAGGCGGTCGAAGGGCTCATCGCCCAGAAGACGGCGCCGGCGTGAATCGCGTCGTCATCACCGGATTGGGCGCCGTTTCGCCGATCGGCCAGACGGCCGCGAGCTACTGGAATGCGCTCGCGGCGGGCCGGTCGGGATTTGGCCCGCCGACGATCTTCCCGACCGGCCGGCTGGTCACCAAGGTCGTCGCGGAAGTGCGGGATTTTGTTGCGGGCGATCATTTCGACGTCCGTCAAATCGGATTTCTCGACCGGGTTTCGCAATTCGGCGTGGTCGCGGCCCGCGGGGCGATTGCGCAATCGGGGCTTTCGTTCAAGGAGGGGCTCGGCGAGCGCACAGCCGCCATCATCGGGTCGGGCATCGGCGGCCAGACCACGCAGGACGACAACTTCCGCCGCTTCTACGGCGAGGGCGCGACCCGCGTGCACCCGCTCATCATTCCGAGGACGATGCCGAGCGCGCCGGCAAGCCAAATCTCGATGTTCTTCGGGATCAAGGGCCCGACCTATGCGATTTCCACCGCCTGCGCATCGGCGACGCATTCGATCGGCCAGGCCTTTCACCTGGTGCGGACCGGCACGGTGACCTGCGCCTTGGCGGGCGGTTGCGAAGCCCAGCTCACCCAAGGCACGATGAAGGCGTGGGAAGCGATGCGCATCCTCGCGCCCGACACGTGCCGGCCGTTTTCCGCCGACCGCAAGGGAATGGTGCTCGGCGAAGGGGCGGCAATTCTTGTCCTCGAAGCGTTGCCTCACGCCGCGGCAAGAGGCGCCGACATCCTTGGCGAAATCGTCGGATTTGGCATGAGCGCGGATGCCGGCGATCTCACCGCGCCCGATCCCGACGGGATGGTGCGCGCGATGAACGCGGCGCTCGCCGATGCCGCCCTGGCACCGGATGCGATCGACTACGTCAACGCGCACGGTACCGGAACCACCGCCAATGACGCGACCGAGACCACGGCGCTGCACAAGACGTTCGGCGATCACGCGCGGCGGCTTGCCGTCTCGTCCACCAAATCGATGGTCGGCCATGCGCTCGGCGCGGCCGGGGCGCTTGAGGCGGTGGCCGTCATCATGGCGATCCGAAATGGTGTCATTCCTCCGACGATGAATTATCTCGGTCCCGACCCGGCTTGCGATCTCGACTACGTTCCCAATGAAGCGCGCCGGCGGCCGATCGGCGCGGCTCTCTCCAACTCCTTCGCGTTCGGCGGCCTCAACGCCGTGATCGCGATGCGCCGATTCACCGCCTGACAGACGGCATGGTAGTCTCGCCGAGCACGACGCGCCTTGGACCGAATAGGCCTCGATCGGTATCGGCTCAGGTCAGAGTCACTGGGGAAATCGGACCAGGGACCGGACATTGCCGCGGATCGGCGCGGCCGCGAACGCGCCGTCCTGCCGGCGCAGTATGACCGGCACGCTGCCGGCCTGACGCAGCGTCGGCTGCACCCGGTAATCGAACCGCGCCGCAGGGCTGGTTTCCAATCGGTAGGCCGTGAGCATCGCGGCGAGCGCTACCTTCATCACCTTCATGCCGAACAGATAGCCGGGGCAATTGCGCGGTCCCCCGCTGAAGACCAGATATTCGAACGCGCTCGGATCGATGCTCGACCAGCGCTCGGGCAGGAAGCGGTCCGGCTCGGGATAAAGATCGGGCATCCGGTTGGTCACGAAGGCGCTCAGCACCAGGCGTGCCGCTTTCGGCACCGGCCAACCGAGCAGCGCGGTCTCGCGTTCCGCCACGCGCATTTGCAGCGGCACCGGCGGCAATATGCGCATCGTTTCCTTGATCACGGCGTCGAGCCGCGGAAGCTTCACGATGGCGTCCGCCGATAGCGGAGCGCCGGCGAGCTCGTCGAGCAATTCGCGCGCAACATGCGGATGCTGGGCCAGCAACAAGAAGGCCCAGATCAACGAAATCTGGCAAGCCTCCGAGGTCATGGTCACCAGCGCCGGAATGCTGCGGGCGAGGGTGACGGCGCTGGCCGGATTGCCGTCCGGATCAGGACTGTTGACGATGATCGAGACGAGGTCGCGCGCGTCGATCCGCCCTTGCTTCTTTTCCGCCCACGCGATGACGCAGCGCTCGAGGGCTTCGGCCTCGCGCAGGCTGCGGCCGTACGCCGTCACCGGCAAGTTCACCCTGAGCGACATTGCGCTGGCGGACCATTTGCGTTCCATCATATGGCTGGCCATGTCCGCGATCTGATAGCCGAGTGTCCTGTCGGCCCCGAACAGCAGATCGATCGCGATGAGGCGCACCAATCGATAAACACATTGACCGAGGTCAATCGGCGCGCCGGTCGGCCAGGATGCGACCGCTTCCTGCGCGAGGCGGACCATGTCCTCGCCCAGCGCATCGACGCTGTGCTTTTGCAGCGGAGCGGCGATAAGCTTGCGGTAATGGGCGTGCCGGCGCCCGGTCATGCGCGTCAGGTTGTCGCTCAATCGCCGCGCTGCAGAGTTTCGCGGGCCGCCGGGCAGAAAGCTGATCGAGCGCCAGGCGGCGGGATTGTTCAGCACTTCCCGGTTGAGGACTGCGCCAGCCGTCAATATCAACGGCATACCCAGCAATGCGGCGTTCGGATACGACACGAACGGCAGTGCCTGGCCGATGACCAGCATGGGTCCGTAGGTTTCGTAGTTGACGCGCATCGCGCGCAGCGGATCCCGCGCGAATTGCCACCCCGCGCGCACCGCGGCGAGGCCCGTCAATTCAGGCGGCCTGCTGGCGGCGTCGTGCATGTGTCCTGTCGACCCCGACTATGGCTCGGATCTTCGATCGGGCGATGAATGCCCGATCGCCGTCCGGCGCGCCACAAAGCAGTGGCTGAACGGCCCGGCCGCGTGCTCGTGCAATTGCCAGGTCTCGTCCGCCGGCCACAGTGCCGAAAGCTCTTTGCCGTTGAACCCGGCGCGGGCGCTCGCCACCGCATCATGAACGCTGACCTCGTTGCAGCCGAGCACCCACAGCAAGCGGCAGCTCTCGCGCACCCACGCGGTTCGCCGCGGATCGCAGGCCATGAACAGCCGTGCTGCCGGCGCGGCCCGCATGAACAGGTGAGCCAACTGCTCAGAGGTGAAATGGTGGAGGAACAGGTTGGCGGTGATGACGTCCGCGCGCGCCGGCCCGATGCGCGCCAAAAAGTCGAACAAGTCCGCCGTAACCGTTTCGACCTTCCATCCCAGCGCGGCGAAGGCCGTCCTGGTGTCGCCGCTGACGATGTTCTGGCGATCGAGCAAAACCACATTCATATTCGGCCAGCGCGAACCAAGCCTGCGGGCCACCCCCAGCATGAACGTGCCGTCGCCGGCGCCGAGGTCGATGAGCGTGCGCGGCCGGTCGTCGCCGTAGTGCCTGATCAGGCCATGCGCCATCATGCCGGTATGAAATAACAGAGCATTGATGAGCTTGAGGTCGTGGCGGGAACGAACGGCGCGCGGATCGTCGGCCGGCAGTTGATCCAGCAATTCCGGTTCGACTTTGCGCAGCAGGGCCATGCGCCTTCTTTTGCGGGAGGGAATGAGTCGCGGCCGCGAGTCCTGGCCGCTCGCCTGATCACGGCAGCTGAGTAACAGGCGTCGGTGCTGGCCGCCAGCCCCAGATGACGGGCGCATGACGGGCATGCAAGCCGGTCCGTGGATACTCCAATGATACCGGGTCGCCGCGCGCGTTGTTGCCGGGAGCGTAATCTTGTAGCAAAGGAATCCTCGGTCCGCGCGACGCGGCCGCAGGTTTTGGCAGCGAGCGTCTCGGTGATTCGGATTCGCCGATTCACCGCCTGATGGACGGCATGGTAGTCTCGCCGCCAGAAACCAAATGGAGCCATGACAATGACCGACAGCGTGCTGGGTAGCGGGCTTGAGCGCCGGGCGGCGGAGCGCAGGAGCGCCGCTGCTCCGCCTGCCAAGGGTCCGCGGGTGTGGCTCGACATGGACCAGCAGGAGCTCGACGCCGCCTACGACCAGAGCAAATACGCCGCAAACCAGGCGCAGATCCAGGAACGGCGGCTGGCCGCCAGCGCCCGCGCGCGCGCTGCGCTCGGCGCGCCCTTGCGGCTTGCCTACGGGCCAAGCGAGATCGAAAAGCTCGACGTCTACCGGACCCGCCAGGCCAACGCGCCCGTCAACGTGTTCATCCATGGCGGCGCCTGGCGCAACGGCCGCGCCGCCGACTTTGCCTATCTGGCGGAAATCTTCGTGCAGGCCGGCGCCCACAGCGTCATTCTCGATTTCACCAACATCGACGATGCCGGCGGCAACCTGATGACCATGGCCAGCCAGGTCCGCAGCGCGGTCGCC
>DASXXS010000237.1:0-4379 GCA_036502925.1 Xanthobacteraceae bacterium | reverse complement strand
CACCTTTTCGACGTAGGCGGGATTGCGCGGCTTGCCGAACAGCCCGCGGCTGAAGTTGACCGTGTTCCACACGGTTTCGAATGCGTCGGTGGTGAGCTCCTGCGGCACCAGGCCGATCATCGCGCGCACGATGCGGTAGTCGCGGGCGATGTCGCGGCCGTCCACCCGGACGGCGCCCGCGGAGGCGGTCACGATCCCGCAGATGATGTTGATCAGCGTGGTCTTGCCGGCGCCGTTGGGGCCCAGCAGCGCAAAGATCTCGCCGTGCCGAATGTCCAGGCTGACGTTGTTGAGCGCCTGGTAGCCGGAGGCGTAGGTCTTGGAGAGATTGGCGACCGAAATGATGGGCTGCGTGGGCACGGTTGCGGTCATGCGAGACGGCTCTTCTCGTACATCCGATTGTGCTGGGCGGATCGCGGGGTTCAAGGCTGCGCGCTTGGAGCCTTCAGCCGGGCCGCCTCTTTGAGGTCGGCAGCGGCCCGCTCGTTGTCGCCCTTGGCACGGTACGCGAGGCCCCGCTTGTCGTAGGCGTTGGAAAACTTGGGATTGAGCTTGATCGCCTGGTTGAAGTCGGCGATGGCACGGTTGTTATCTCCCTTGGCGCCGTAGGCGACACCCCGGTTGTAATAGGTCCAGAAGTACCTCGGTTCGAGCCTGACCGCGTCGCTGTAGTCGACGATGGCGCGGTCGTTGTCGCCCTTGGCGGCGAAGGCCATGCCACGGTTGGCGTAGACGACGAAGCGCTTGGGATCGAGCCGGATCGCCTCGCTGTAGTCGGCGATTGCGCGATCCTTGTCGCCCTTGGAGAAGTACGCCGCGCCGCGACTGTTGTATGCCGCCGCGAGCTTGGGATCCAGCGCGATTGCCTCGTCGGCGTCGGCCAACGCATGGTCGAGGTCCCCCTTGGCGCGGTGCGCGAAGCTGCGGTCCGCGTAGGCAAGCGCGGATTTGGGATCGAGCCGGATCGCCTCGTTGTACGCCGCGATGGCGTGGTCGGGGTCGCCTTTGGCCTCATAGGCGTCACCGCGGCCGACGTTGGCGGGGGCGTATCTGGGATCGGGCCGGGCCGCGTCAGCGGGCTCGGCAGCGCGCTCGGGGCCGCCCTTGAGAAGGCGTTCGATATTCTCACCCCCGGCGATTTGCGGGTTGGAGGGATCAAGATGGTTTTGCAGCTCGCGCCTGCGGACGGCGGCGCTTGCCAGAGCAAATGCCTCCGGCAGATTCGCAGTGCGGCGCAGCGCCGTGTTGAAAAAGGCGTCCCCAAAATAGGTCCACGTGTTTCCGTTCCTGCAGCCGAATGACGGGTGATCCGCATCCGCCGCCGTGATGACCAGGGTGTCGGGATCGGCGAGCGGCGGAATGAAAACCCCCGAAAAGCACGCCGAGATGATCACGATGCGGTGCCGAACCTGCGTCCGGTCGAGCATGGTGAAGAGATCCAAGGGTGACAGGATCTCTTGGCGGCTCGGGGTCTTCACGGCAAGCCCGGCCCGGGAGCCATGCGATGTCAGTATCAGAAACAAAATGTCGTTGTCGACGTTCATCGCCTTGGCGGCTGATTGCAACGTGGTTGCGACCGACTCGGAGGTCGCCTCCCCGCGGCTTTTCGTGTTGGCGCGCACGATGACCGGACTGCCGCCGAAGTCGCTCGCAACGATCTGGGCCGCCCCCTTCGCCTCGCTTTCGAACACGCTTTGATCACCGAACAGGCCAAATGCCACGACTTTGACCTCCGCCTTGGACTCGGCGCTGTGCACGCCGGATGCCGGCGCAAACGCAAAGATCAAGGCGAGCGCCCACGCCGCCCTCAAGAGACGGAATGCGGTGATCATGGCGGCTCTGCTCGGTTGGGTCTGCATGGACTCGGCGCCGGTGATTTTCGGGGGATTTAGAGCATCGGCCACCGCCAAGTAAAGGCGTGGTCCGGCGAATCTGTCGCGGCCGCTTGCAACGAACCTATCGCGCCCGCAGACCGCTCGAGGGTGATCGTGGCCGGCTGCCGTGCGCTTGTGCCCCTCGCCGCAGCGCGGCTAGACCGCTGCCCAAGCGCTGCTGCAACTGCCTTGACGCACATGGTCCAGGCGCAGATAATTTGCACCAAATCGTCCTCTCGCGGCTCTGTCGTCGAACGGCCGGCGGCGAGCCGGACGATCGCAAAAAAAGATCTCGACGGAGGAGATTTTCGGGCGAAGAAGGGTGGCGCGGGCGCGGAATGGTGTTGTCGGATCTGCAAGCGACCGCTTCACGTCATCGTGTACGACCCGAATGCAAGACCTGAATTCGCGACCTGAGTTCTTGCACGACTCCACGACCTCCGTAAGACCTGATCGGCTCGGGCGCAGTGCGCCGATCTGCGAGCCGCGGCGGCCGGCACCGGGCCGGCGCCCATGAGGGGAAGCCGCCAGGAAAGGCCGCAACGGAAGCCGTAACGGAAGCCGTAAAGAGGAACCGCATGGCGAAATTCACCCGCAGGAACTTCATCAAGGCGAGCGTGGCCACCGGCATCGTGGCGGGCGCCGTCGCGGCCCCGGCGCTGGTGTCGCCGTTCCGGCGCAGCGTGCTGGCGACCGGCAGCTCGTCGGCGGCGCCGCTGCCGCAGGCCATCACGGCGATGTCATCCACGTTCAACCTCAACGGCACGCCGCACACCGTCGAGCACGAGGTGCGCACCACGCTGTGGGAAGTGATCTCCGAGAAGATCGGGCTCACCGGAACCGTCCGGAGCTGCAACCGGGCGACCTGCGGGGTGTGCACCGTCGTGGTCGACGGCACGCCGCATTATTCCTGCCACATGCTGGCGTTCGAGGCCGCCGAGAAGCCGATCCTGACCGTGGAAGGGCTCGGCGACGGGACCAATCTCGATCCGATCCAGGAAATCGGCATCCGCAACATGGCGGCCGATTGCGGTTACTGCACGGCGGGCTGGCTGACCGTGGCCAAGACATTCCTGCAGAAGAACCCCAACCCGACCGAGGATGAGATCAAGGACGCGTTGGCCGGACATCTCTGCCGCTGCTCGGCCTATGCGGGCATCATCAAAACCGTGAAGGACACGGCGAGCTACATGCGCGGAGAGGCCACTCTATGACCTTCAAGATCGAGCCGTCCCTGGAGGACACCAAGATCATCACGCTGCCGATGGTCCGCAACTTCTCGACCGGCGGCGGTTATGGTCCGGAAGACACGCTGACCGAGGGTGACGGCAAGATCGTCACCAGGAAATGGCAGGGCCATCCGCCGGTCGATCTCGCCATCATCGGCAAGCCGCAGGCGCCGCTGCGCGAGGTGGTCGAGCCGCGATTCCGCGGCACCGCCGAGTTTGCCACCCGCGTGCGCCTGCCCGGCATGCTCTATATCAAGTTCCTGCGCAGCCCCTATCCGCGCGCGGCCATCCGCGGTCTCGGCACCGCCAGGGCCGAGAAGATGCCCGGCGTGCATCACATCCTGACCTACCGCAATGCGCCCAAGACCAATCCGCTGCAGATCGAGCTGATGCTGCAGGGCGAGATCGTCGCCATGGTGGCGGCGGAGACCGAGGATCAGGCGGAGGATGCGGTCGAGGCCATCGTGGTCGATTACCTGGACCTGCCGTCGGTTCCCGATCTCGCCACCGCCGAATCGGGAGACGCGCCGGATATCCGCGAGGGCAAGGGCAATCTGCTGCAGATGCCGGCGAACAGCCCCAACCATCAGCCGGGTGCGAGCGCCCGCTGGCACCATGGCGACATCGCGAAGGGCTTCGCGGAATCAGCCATCGTGCGCGAATACTCCTATTATTTCGGCGGCAGTCGCATCGTTCCGATGCAGCCCTTCAGCGGGGTCGCCAGCTGGGAGGGCGACAAGCTCACCTTCTGGGGACACGGGCAGGACATCTATCCGTCGCAGGAGTACCTGGCCGGCTGGCTCGGCATCGACAAGAACCAAATCCATTTCATCAACAAATGGAACGGCGGCACCTTCGGGGGCTTCGGGGTGCGCACCGCGCCGTTCTGGGGCCTGGTGGCGCATATCTCCAAGGTCACCGGACGGCCCGTCAAGGCGATGCTGACCAAGGCCGAGGAGCTCTACCACATCCTGCACAAGCCGGAGACGTTGTCCAAGTTCAAGGTGGGGCTCACCAAGGAAGGAAAGATCCACGCGTTCCGCTATGAATTTCACATGATCGCCGGTTTCACCGACGCGTTGCCGCAACACGTGGCCGGCGAAGTCTCGAAGAACCAGCTCGAGCTCTACACCGCGCGCGTGCCGCACTGGGAGCAGGTGTCCTACGCCTATATCAGCAATACGCCCATGGTCGGCTGCAACCGCAGCTGCACCCAGCAGGAAGTGAAGTGGGCGTTCGAGAATCTCGCCGACGAGCTCGCCGAGGTCGCCGGCCT
>DASXXS010000236.1:0-2337 GCA_036502925.1 Xanthobacteraceae bacterium | reverse complement strand
GCCGAAATTGAGGATTTCCTGCCCGTCGACGCAGAGGATCGCGTCGCGCTTCATGAAGTTCTTCACTTCCTCGCACAGCCGTAGCGGGTGGATGTCGCCGTCGGTCGGGTAGTTGCCGCCGGCGCGCGTGCGCTTTTGCGCCTCGCCATCGGCCAGTTTCTGCCGCCAAGGCTGGAAACGGTCGGCGGTCTTGCCGTCAATGGCATCGATCAGTTGCTGCAACACCGATTTGCAATCGCCGACGACCGGGATGTCAACGTTGCGCGCCGAGGTGCCGAGCTCCTCGGGGTCGATCTCGATGCGGGCGATCGTCGCGTCCTTGTTGAAACGCGGCGGCGCTGCGTGACCGATCACATAGTTCATCCGCGTGCCGAGGATGATTATCAGATCGGCGTCGCGAAACGCGCTGTTGCGCATCGTCAGATAGGAATAGGGGTGGTCGTCCGGCACCACGCCGCGGCCTTGCGGGGTCGTGTAGAATGGGATCCCGGCCTTCTCGACAAAGGCCCGCATCTCGTTCCAGGCCTTCGACCACAACACCCCGCCGCCCGAGCAGATGATCGGCTGCCTGGCCTTGTTGATCGCATCGACGAGCGCGTTGATCGCTTTCGGTTCGGCATAGGGACGCGCCTCGATGATCGGTCGGCCGCAGTAGCTCCAATCGACATCGGCCTCATCGACCTTGAGGTAGAGCACGTCTCCAGGGAAATCGAGATAGACGGGGCCGGGCTTGCCGTTCAGCGCCTTCTGGAACGCGAAATTCACCTGCTGCGGGATGCGTTTCAGATTGTGCACGCGGTCGGTGTATTTGACGCAAGCCTCGAGCGCCTTGACCTGGTCGATCTCCTGGAACACCTGGCGGCCGAACTGGCTGATCGGGCTCGACCCGCCGACCGCGACGACGGGGCAGCAATCGATCAGCGCATTGGCGAGGCCGGTGCCGAAATTGAGGGTGGCGGGGCCGCTCGCCGCCATGCACACACCCGGCCCTTGGGTGACCCGCGAATAGGCCTGCGCCATATAAGCGGCGCCCTGCTCGTGCCGCGTGTCGATCAAGCGAATGCCTTCCTTGATGCAGGACAGCTCCGCATCGAGCATCGGCCCGCCCATGATGAAGAACAAATCCTTTGTGCCCTGCGCCTTCAGACATTTTGCAAGGATTTCATAGCCCGCCAGTTGCGCCATCTCAGGATCTCCTCTCTTGTGTTGCTTCGTCATTCCCGCGCAAGCGGGAACCCAGGGCAACGTGTTCGACACTGGGCCCCCGCTTTCGCGAGGGCGACGAAGTCGTGGTCAGATCACCTCTTCTTTCTTCAGTCCGTCGATATCGCCGGCGTTCATTCCGAGCCAGTCGCCGAGCACCTGCGCATTGTGCTGGCCCAGCAATGGCGCCGGCTCAAGTTTTGGCGGGCGGCCGTCGAAGCGGACCGGCCAGGACGGCATCTTGAAGGGCCCCGACGGGTGGTCCACGACCTGCAGGATGCCGCGCTCGGCAAAGCTCGGTTCGTTCATCAATTCCATTGTGTCGAGCACCGCGCCGGCCGGCACCCCGGCGCCGCCGATGATCCGCATCGCCTCGTGCTTGTCGCGCCGGCGCGTCCAGTCGGTGACCATCGCATTGATCTCCGCGATGCGCTCACCGCGCGCCTTCGGGGTATCGTAATCCGGGTTACCGATGAGGTCCTCGCGGCCGAGCACCTTCAAGAGGCGGTGCCAATGATCGGGCTGGCGGGCGAAGACATAAACCCAATCGTTAGGGCCGGCCGGCGCGCAAGGAAAGATGCCGGCCGGGGCAACCGCCGTTGCACTACGCGAGCCATTGCGCCTTGCCGCCTGGCCGGTGGCCGCCTGAGCCTGAAACGCGATGCGGATGTAATGCAGCATGGCGTCCTGCATCGCCACTTGGAGGCGTCTTCCCTGGCCTGTGGCGCGGCGCTCATAGAGCGCGCCCAGGATGCTGATCGCCATCGTCATGCCGGTGCCGGTATCGCCGAGCGAGGGGCCCGGCTTGATCGGCCGCCCGTCCGGCTCGCCGGTGATGCTCATTGTTCCTCCGCAGGCCTGCGCGATCATGTCAAAGGCGAGGTTTCTCTCGTAGGGGCTGCCCTCGCCAAAGCCTTTGACCTGGGCGTAGATGATGCCCGGGTTCAGCGCGCGGATCGCCTCGTAGCCGAGCCCCAGCCGCTCGATCGTCCCGGGCGCCATGTTCTCGATCATGACGTCGGCCTTCTTGGCCATGTCCTTGACCAGAGCCAAACCGCGCTCGGATTTGAGATTGACGGTGACCGACTTCTTGTTGGCGTTGAATTCGAAAAAGTAGAAGGAGTCCGGGCTGCC
>DASXXS010000235.1:0-11089 GCA_036502925.1 Xanthobacteraceae bacterium | reverse complement strand
GAGCCCGAGGCGAAGATGAAGCGGGGGGTTGTCGTCGGCGCGCTCGGCACGGCTCAGGCCCTCGCCTGGGGGTCGAGTTACTACCTCCCCGCCATTCTTGCCGATCCGATAGCGAACGCGCTGGGTCTGTCACGCACTGTCGTGTTCGGCGTCTTCTCGGGCTCGCTGCTGGTGTCCGCCCTTCTCGGCCCGCCGGTCGGCCGGGCGATTGACACCCATGGGGGCCGGGGCGTGCTTGCGCTGTCGAATCTTGTCCTCGCGGCCGGGCTCGTCCTGCTGGCGCTGACCCAAGGCGTTGTGAGCCTTGTGGCCGCGTGGATGGTCCTCGGCGTCGGGATGGCGATGGGCCTCTACGATCCTGCCTTCGCGACGCTTGCCGGTCTTTATGGCCGGGCGGCGCGCGGGCCGATCACCGGGATCACCCTGATCGCCGGCTTCGCCAGCACAGTGGGCTGGCCGCTGTCGGCGTTGCTCGACGCCCATTTTGGCTGGCGCGGCACTTGCCTCGTCTGGGCGGCTCTGCATCTCTTGATCGGCCTGCCGTTGAACCGGCTGCTGATCCCGCGCGCGCCGCCGCCGATAAGAACAACCGAATCGCAGGAAACCGCCGGACCGGCGCCACGCGGGGCGATGTTGCTTCTTTCCTTCGTGTTCGCCGCGACCTGGTTCGTTACCGGGGCGATGGCCGCCCATCTGCCCCGGCTACTCGAAATAGCCGGGGCGAGCGCGACGGCAGCGATCGCCGCATCCGCCCTGGTTGGGCCTGCGCAAGTGGGTGCTCGCCTCGTCGAGTTTGGTGCACTGAAGCGGGTTCACCCGCTAATCTCGGCACGGCTCGCGACGGTCCTGCATCCCATCGGCGCTATCGTGCTGATGGCGATCGGGCCATCGGCCATCACGGCCTTCGCCGTGCTGCATGGGGCGGGGAATGGTTTGTTGACCATCGCCAAGGGTACCCTGCCGCTCGCGATCTTCGGTCCGGTTGGCTACGGATTGCGCAGCGGGGTGCTCGGAGCGCCGGCGCGCGCCGCGCAGGCGGCATCGCCCCTCATTTTCGGACTTCTGATCGATTGGCTGGGTGTTGGCGCCCTGGCTATTTCCGCGAGCATGAGCATTGCGGCTCTGCTTGCCTTAATGGCGCTTAGAGCGTGGACCTCGCCCGCAGCGATGCCGTCACAGGCGTAGCTTCCTTTCCAAGGGAGCCTCTACGGTCGGTTGCCAAATGTCTCGGGACAGGAAGATCGTGGCGGCAGAACCGCCCAAACAAGCGAGCCCACAGGTGCCGAAGCTCAGTACCCAGGCGGCGAGCCGCGATGTGCCGCCGAGTTGATCGAGCGTGATGCCGAAGAGGAGTGTTCCGAGGAATCCGCCGCCAAAGCCGACGCAGGAATACAGCCCGATCGTTGCTCCTCTGTGCCGCGGGGCGGCGACGGCGAGGACACCCGAAGTAAGATTGGAAAAATTCGCCTGTACGATGAAGCCGACGACTACAGACAGGCATAAGACGGCGATGTAAGGCAGCACCGCTGCGAAGCCGAACAGGCCGCCGGTCAGCGCCGACAGCAGGAAGACAAGGATAGCAATGTGGCGCAGGCCATAGCGGATCGACAGCTCGTTGCCGAGAAGACCGGCGGGGACGCCGAGAAAACTGATCAGTGCACCGACCACCAGCATACTCCATGCTTGTGCAGGAACTCCGGCCTGATCTGCGGCACAGAACGCGAGAAAGACGACGATCCACTGCCGCAATCCGGCCGAACCCCAGATCACCGCGGCATACCCAAAGATCAGGACGAGTGCGTCGCGGTTGGCAAAAACCGGACGGAAGTCGAGCAGCGATTTTGGCTCCTCGCGGAATCCGGGATCCGCTCGCGGCAGCGCATCCCACGCGATGAGGACAGCGGTGGTACTGAGGATACCCGCGAGAACGAAAGCGCTGCGCCAGCCCAACAGCGTTCCGACCCTGCCCAACAGGAACGACAACGACGCTCCGATAGTGAAGGAACTCGTATACCACGCCGCAATTCGCGCACGCATGGTCCCCTCGACTCCATGGGTGAGCGCCTGCAAGCCGGGCATATACATGCCGGCGAGCGCGATGCCGGCGACGGCCCGGAAGCCAAGCGCCGGCAGCAGACCGTCGCACAGCGCAACGCCGAAACAGGACAGCGCGCTGAGCGTGCTCGATGCGAGATAGATTCGTCGGGCGGGCTGGCGATCGGTCAAGCTCACCAGAGGGACAACGGCCAGCATATAACCCGCGGATACGATCCCGGCGAGCCAGCCGGCCTGTGTGTTGGTCAGAGACCAAGCCTCGATGAATTGTGGGAGGAGAGCCGGTACGGTTGAGTATCCCGCCAGGCCAAGGACTTCGGCGCCGCAAATCGCAGCAATAGTGGCTGCCGAGGGCCCAGCCGGGGCGGAGCTAGCGGAGCTCACCGCGTAAAATTTCCTCTGCGCTTATCGCCTGATCCTCTCTACCCATCATAGGGGAGTCACTCGGCGCATAGCTCTTCTGGCTTCTATCTGAACGCTGGATTCTCCGAGAGACTTCACTACTGTTGATTCGCTGCTTCCTCCTCACGATGTCTTCACCCCTTTCAAGAATCCTGTGACGTGAGGCAGCACGACTTCGCTCCGCGCGTAGGCCTCGCAGTGGCTCAGGCCGGGCAACGAGAAGAAGGTCACCTGGGGTATGTGTCGGCTACACGCCTCGACCTCTGGGTAGATGGGATCTATCTCGCCGACATAGAGACAGCACGGCATCAGCATAGTCGGGAGGATGTCTTCGAGGCTAGGCCGGTCCTGTACCAGCGCGAGGTATGCCTGGAGATCCGCCGAGTGAAGCCGCCCCTTACGCTCCTCGGACTCTGGCCCAAACATCTCCTCCATGCTCGCCACGAACGCTCCGCTGCCCTGTGCTATCCCCGTTCGAACCATTTGCCGGAGAGGCTCCATGCTGCGGGCATACGGATGTTGCCCCCCAATCACCAGAGCGCGGACTCTTTCCTTCGCATATTTGGCAATGCCAAAGCCGATCCACCCGCCCATCGAGTAACCCCAAAAAAGGGCCTTCGTGATGTCTAACGCGTCGAGCACCGCGACAACGTCCGCCACCCTCGGGTGCAGCACATAGGCGTCGGGATCGTGCGGCTTGTCACTGGCCCCATGTCCTCGCGCATCGATGAGGATGAGCCGGTAGTCGCGTCTTAATGCTTCCACATAGCCCGATTCGTACCAGTCCAGCAGGCTTTCGGTGAAGCCGTGTTGGAGCACAAGCGCGGGCCCTTCTCCCTCCATCTGGTAATGGATCCGAACACTGCCGTTGTCGGCGTATGGCATCGCACTCTTCTCCGAGAAGCTTCGCGATTGGTGTGCCGTCTGACTATCGGGCATGGACCTAGATACCGCCGCGCGGCGATTGGCTGAGCTTGGGAATGCCACCCGTCTCGAAATCGTCCGCCTGCTTGTCCGGGCGGGCTGGAAGGCCTCGCCATCGGCGAAATTCAGTCCCGGCTCGGCACACCCGCGCGTCCACCCTCGCCCTCCATCTGCGAGGCCTCGTCACGGCCGGACTGGTGGCGTAGGCGCGTGAGGGCCGGACAGTGCGCTGCACACCCCAGTTCGATGTGCTCAACAAAACACTGGCCTTCGTCAAAGAGCATTGCTGCGCCGGCTTCCAGGAACTCGCCGCACGGCCCAATCCGGAGACCGAGCAACGGCGCAGGCGCCGTTCCGGAAAAAAACACAGGGAGAGCTATTGCCCGGGAAGGGTGGATGATCGACAAGACGGGGCGACGGCCGGCACAAGCGTGGCTCATGGATGTATATAGCGTTGGCCGCCCATCCCCGGGAGGTCACCTTGATCGATCCCCGGCTGCGCCATACTTTCAGAGGATGCCGGTGAAACTGCTGCGTCGGATTTTCACCCTGTTGATGGTGACCGCCTATCTCGGTGCCACGACGCTTCAGGTCGCACCGACCTACGCGGCCAATGCCGATATGGGGAGCGCCGCCATGAACGGCATGATGCACGAGCAGGACAGCCCGCGCGACAAGATGCCCTGCAAAGGCATGCTGCCCGGCTGCATCACCGACCTCGGTTGTATTTTCCTCGTGAGCCTGCCGGCGCCCACTGTCATCCTCTTCACTGTCACGGCGTGGTCGTCGGTGATTTATCCCGGCTCAGATCAGTCGTTGCGCGGGCGCACGATCAAGCCCGCCCTCGGACCTCCCATCTCCCTCGCCTGAACCGGAGCGAGCCGGCTTTTGTCCGCGTCCTCCTTCCTCGCCCGACGATTCAGTTTCTGACGCCGCTTGCGCGTGGTGCGCCGGCGTCGGTGCTGGCCGGCTGAGCGAGACCCGGCGCCGCGCGAGGCCTCAACGCCCGGCGCCAGTCCAGGCGACACGCGGCCACGCATCCCGTGGCCGCACAAACGGGAGTTCAACATGCGCTTTCATTATTCGGCGCGCGCCCTCATCGGCGCCGCCATCTTCGCGGGCTCAACCCTAGCGGAGGTCCACGCCCTTGCCGCGCCGGCCGATTACAACTTCGAGCTGGTGCAGGCGCAGCCGTCCGGGCCCGGCAAAACGAACGTCACGGTTCGCCTCATCCATGTCCCGGACCATAAGCCGGTCGCCGGCGCGGTGCTGTTCGAGACCAAGAGCGATATGGGGCCTGCCGGCATGGCCGAGATGCCCGGCAAAGTGACCGCCCTCCCCTCGGACAAGCCCGGGCTTTACCGCGTTCAGATCGAGACCGGCATGGCCGGCACATGGGCGCTTAACCTCGCCGCCAAGGTGCAGGGCGAGGCTGGCACGGTGCGCGGCACCGTCAACTTCGCCGCTGCGAAGTAACATGTTGCGCCAACTCTCCCGGCCACCTCCCGCCGCGCATGCCGCATCGATGCTCGCGCTCGTGATCCTGGCCGCATCGGCGCGCGCCGAAGCTCCGGTCTCCACTGCGGCCCCGGGCGCCACGCTCGAGGAGGTGCTTGCGATTGCCCGTCGTCTCAGCCCAGAGCTTGCGGCGCGCGCGCTCGATACCGAAGCCGCGCAGGCGCGGATCGAAATCGCAGGCTCGCTTGCCGATCCGACGCTCCGCATCACGTCCGATGAGATCGACCGCACCAGCGGCCCGCGTCAGAACAAGATGTTCTTCACGGTTGAGCAGGAATTCCCGTTGTGGGGCAAACGCGACTTGAAACGTGCCCAGGCCGGCGCCGAAGTGGCACGGACCCAGGCCGATGCACGCATGACCGAGGCCGAGCTGGTCGAGAAGGTCAAGGTCGCCTTCGCGCAGTATTACCAAGCCGACCAGGCCATCCGTACGACCGAGAATTTGCATCGGGTCGTGCACGACATCGCCCGCCTGGCACGAGACCGCTACGCCCAGGGCCGCAGCTCGCAGCAGGAAGTCTACAAAGCCGAAGTCGAAATCACCCGGCTCGCGACCGAGCTTGTCCGTCTCGATGCGAAGCGCCGCAGCGCGGCGGCGCGTCTCAACACCTTGCTCGCCCGGCCGATCGACGCACCGTTAGCGCCGCCCGTCAAATTACGCCCCCTGCCGTCCGAGGCTGCGCTGGCGCCGCCCGCTCTGATCGAGCGCGCGCGCGCCGGCAATCCCTCACTCGCCAGCGGCGACGCGCAGATCGCCGCCGCCGCGGCCGGGAAAAAGCTCGCCGACAAGAGCTGGTATCCGGACGTGACCTTGAAGGCCGGCGCTATCGACCGCACCGGCAATGGCCCGAACGGTTATGTGGCGGAGATCGGCCTCCGCGTTCCGTTGCAGTGGGGCCTGCACGAGGCCCAGCAGCGTGAAGCCGCCGCCCAGGTCGGCGCCGCGCAATCGCGCAGGCAGGCGGTGGAGCTCCAGATCCAAAGCGACCTCGGCGAATTCGCCGCCGATCTCGCCGGCAGCCGAAAGACCGGCGATCTCATCCGCACCCAGCTGTTGCCGCAGAGCCAGGCGCTGCTGCGCTCGGGCATCGCCGGCTACGGGCTGGGGCGAGCCGAGCTCGTCGATGTGCTGCGTGCCGAGCACGATCTTGCCGATCAGCGCATCGAGCTGCTGAGTGCCGAGTTCGATCAGCAGCGCCAGCTTGCCGCAATCGAGCGGCTGATCGGCGGTGACCTATGATCCGCAAAATGAAGGCTGTTTTTGCCGTTCTGCTAGCCGCAGCCGCGCTGGCCGGCGCATACGAGCTCGACATGTCTGCCGCGGCGGCGGAGCGCCAGCCGCTCTATTACCAAGATCCATCCGGCAAGCCGGACTATTCACCAACGCCGAAGAAAGACGACGCGGGCCGCGACTATGTCCCGGTCTATGACGATAACGACACGACACTGGCGCCGCCGAGCGCGCCCTCACCGCCCTCACCGGCTGCAGCGGCGGGGGGTGACCGGAAAATTCTCTATTACCGCAATCCCATGGGCCTGCCCGACACCTCGCCGGTGCCCAAGAAGGATTCCATGGGCATGGACTACATCCCGGTCTATGCCGACGAAGCCGGCGAGACCGGCATCGTCAAGATCAACCCTGAACGCATCCAGATGCTCGGTGTGCGCACCGAAGCCGTAACGCGCCGAACCATGGCGCACACCGTGCGCGCGATTGGCACCGTGGCGGCCGACGAGCGGCGGATCAGCGTCATCAATCCGAAATTCGAGGGCTGGATCGAAAAACTTCACGTCAACACCACCGGCCAGGCGGTCCGCCGCGGCGAGGCTCTGCTCGAGGTCTACAGTCCCGATCTGGTGCTCGCCCAGCGCGAGTATCTCGTCGCGCGTTCGGCGTTTGCCGATATGGCGCACGCCGATGCAATGGCGCGCGACAACGCCAAGGCGATCGCCGACGCGGCGCTGTTGCGCTTGAAGAATTGGGATATCTCGGCCGATCAACTCGCCCGCCTGCAACGCAATGGCTTCGCCACGCGCACGCTCACCTTGAGCGCGCCGATCGGCGGCATCGTCATGGAAAAGACCGCGCTCGAAGGCCTGCATTTCGTGGCCGGCGACATGCTCTATCGCATCGTCGACCTCTCCGCCGTCTGGCTCATGGCCGATGTGTTCGAGCAAGACCTCGCCCAGATCCGGCCGGGCCAGAGCGCGACAATTACCGTGCAGGCCTATCCCGGCCGCTCCTTCGACGGGCGGGTTGCCTTTGTCTACCCGACGGTGAACGCGCAAACCCGCACCGCCAAGGTGCGCATCGAGGTGCCCAATCCGGATCTGCTGCTCAAGACCGATATGTATGCGACCGTCGAAATCACGGCGCCCGTCGATAACGCGACAGTGCTCGCGGTGCCGGATTCGGCGGTGCTCGACACCGGTACCCGACAGACGGTTCTGGTCGACCGCGGCGAAGGGCGGTTCGAGCCGCGTGCGATCAAGCCAGGAGCGAGAGCCGACGGCTATGTCGCCGTGCTCGAGGGGGTGCGCGAAGGTGAGAAGGTCGTCACCGGCGCCAATTTCCTGATCGATGCCGAGAGCAATCTGCGCGCCGCTTTGCAGGCCTTCACGGCGCCGGAAGGAAAATCGCCATGATCGCCGCCGTCATCCGCTGGTCTGCCCGCAACAGCTTTCTCGTCCTGCTCGCCACGGCGTTTATCACCTTCGCCGGCGTCTATGCCGTGCAGCACACGGCTCTTGATGCAATCCCGGACCTCTCCGACACGCAAGTCATCGTCTACACCGAATATCCCGGCCAGGCGCCGCAGGTGATCGAGGATCAGGTCACCTATCCGCTCACCACGGCGCTGCTGGCCGTACCGCGCTCGAAGGTCGTGCGCGGCTTCTCCTTCTTCGGCGTCTCCTTCGTCTATGTCGTATTCGAGGATGGCACCGATCTTTATTGGGCGCGCTCGCGCGTCCTCGAATATCTCAATTTTGTCGCCAAGCGCTTGCCGGAGGGGGTTACGCCCTCGCTCGGACCCGACGCGACCGGCGTGGGCTGGGTCTACCAGTATGTTGTGCTCGGGGCCGAGCGCACGCTCGCCGAGTTGCGCACGATCCAGGACTGGTATCTGCGCTATCAGCTGACCAAGGCCAGCGGCGTCGCCGAAGTGGCGAGCGTGGGCGGCTTCGTCCAGCAATACCAGGTCGTCGTCGATCCACAGAAATTGCAGGCCTACGGCCTGACATTGACACAGCTCACCGCCGCCATCCGCGCCAGCAACCGCGACGTCGGCGGCCGCGTGGTTGAGATGTCGGAGACCGAGTACGTCGTGCGCGGCCGCGGCTATCTGCGCAACAGCCAGGACCTTGAAGAGATCGCCCTCAAGATGCAGGGCGGCACGCCGGTGCTGCTGCGTGACGTGGCGCGCATCGAGCTCGGCCCGGAAGAGCGCCGCGGCATCGCCGAGCTCAACGGCCAGGGCGAAGTGGTGAGCGGCATCGTGCTGCAGCGCGACGGCCAGAACGCGCTGCATGTGATCGACAGCGCCAAACAGAAGCTCGTCGAAATCGTACCCTCGCTGCCGAAGGGCGTGAAAATCGAAGCGGTCTATGACCGGTCGGACCTCATCCACCGCGCAATCGACACGCTCAAACAGACGCTCACCGAGGAAAGCATCATCGTCGCGCTGGTCTGCATCGTCTTTCTGCTGCATGTGCGCAGCGCGCTGGTCGCCATCCTGATGCTGCCCGTGGGCGTGCTCATCGCCATGGGCTTGCTGCACGCGCTCGGTTTCAGCTCCAACATCATGAGCCTCGGCGGCATCGCGATCGCGCTCGGCGCCATGGTCGACGCCGCGATCGTGATGGTCGAGAACGCTCACAAGCATCTCGAACGGGCCGCTCCCGGTACATCGCGCGCGAAGATCCTCACCGACGCCGCGCTCGAGGTCGGGCCCGCGCTGTTCTTCAGTCTCGCGATCATCACCGTCTCATTCCTGCCAGTGTTCACGCTCGAGGATCAGGAAGGGCGCCTGTTCAAGCCGCTGGCGCTCACCAAGACTTTTGCCATGGGCGGTGCCGCCGTGCTGTCGATCACGCTGGTGCCGGTGCTCATGCAGCTGTTTGTGCGGGGCCGAATCCTTCCGGAGACCCGCAATCCGATCAATCGCGCGCTGATCTGGCTTTACCGGCCGCTCATCGCCGGCGTGCTGCGCGCGCGGCTGGCGACCATCCTGATCGCCGTGTTGGTCCTGGCGGCGACGCTCATCCCGCTCAAGCGGCTGGGTTCGGAATTCATGCCGACGCTGAACGAGGGCACGCTGATGTATATGCCAGTGAGCGTGCCCGGCATGTCGGTCACCAAGGCGGCCGAGCTGCTGCAGACCTCGGACCGGATCATCAAGGGCTTTCCCGAGGTGGCGTCGGTGTTCGGCAAGGCCGGCCGCGCCGCCACGGCGACCGATCCGGCGCCGGTCGAGATGTTCGAGACCATCATCAATCTTAAGCCCGAGGACCAATGGCGCCCCGGTGTCACTCTCGACACGCTCACCGCCGAGATGGACAAGGCGCTGCAGTTCCCGGGCATCAGCAACGCCTGGACGATGCCGATCAAGGCGCGCATCGACATGCTCTCGACAGGCATCCGCACGCCGATCGGCGTCAAGGTCTACGGGCCGGACCTCGCCGGCATCGACCGGCTGTCGCGCGAGATCGAGTCCTCTCTGCGCCAGGTGCCTGGCACCAGCAGCGCCTACGCCGAGCGCGTACAGAACGGCTATTACCTCGAAATCGCGCCCGACCGCTCGGCCCTCGCCCGCTATGGCCTTACCGTCGGCGATTTGCAGGAGACGATCGCCACAGCACTCGGCGGAGAAACCGTCACCACCACAGTGGAGGGGCGCGAGCGCTACACAGTGAATGTCCGTTATTTGCGCGGGCTGAGGAACGATCCCCAGGCAATTGCCACGCAAGTGCTGGTGCAGGCCGGCATGGGCCCCGCAGTACCGCTCGGCCAGGTCGCAACGGTGCAGCTCACCCAGGGGCCGCCGATGATCCGCACCGAGAACGCCCAGCTCGTCAATTATATCTATGTCGACATGCACGACCGCGACATCGGCGGCTATGTCGCCGACGCGCAGCGCGCGCTCGCCCAAAAAGTCCGCATCCCGCCCGGCTACCGCCTCGAATGGAGCGGCCAGTTCGAATATCTCGAGCGCGCCCAGGCGAAGCTCGCGATCGTGGTCCCCATCACACTCGTCATCATCTTCGTGCTGCTCTATCTGAATTTTGGGCAGCTCACCGAGACGCTGATCGTCATGCTGTCAGTGCCGTTCGCGCTGGTCGGCGGCGTGTGGCTGATGGACTTCATGCAATTCAACATGAGCGTCGCCGTCGCCGTTGGCTTCATTGCGCTCGCCGGCGTCGCCGCCGAGACCGGCGTCGTCATGCTGATCTATCTCGATCACGCTCTGACCGAAAGGCGCGCGCGCTGTGCCAGTGAGGGCGGGAATTTCACGCGCGATGATCTGCGCGCCGCGATCATGGCGGGCGCCGTGGAGCGCGTGCGGCCGAAGATGATGACCGTGACCGCGATCTTCGCGGGACTGCTGCCGATCCTCTGGAGCCACGGCACCGGCTCCGAGCTGATGCAGCGCATCGCCGTGCCGATGATCGGCGGCATGGTGTCCTCGACTGTGCTTACCCTGATTGTGATCCCAGCGGTCTACGGCCTAGTCAAAGGCTGGGGCCTTGCAGGGGCTCGTCAACCAATACCCGCGCCGATCGGGCGGCCGGCGGAGTGAGGAGATATGCCATGATGGATTGCATGACGAGCGGCGGGAGAAATCCGGGGCTTAACTCGGCCGAGAGAGGTGACGACTGTTTAAGAAGCGGCGCCCTCGGACTTGCGGGCTTCGATGGTCGCGGAGGCGACGTAATCTTCGATGCCGCGGCCGGGCGCCCAGGTCTCGACGAGCTCGCGGCTCCCCGGCTTGACGGTCACGCGAACATCGCTGAAGCCGGCCGACGCCAGCCAGCCTTCGATCTGGCGGACTGTCGCGGCACCCGCTATGCACCCGCAGAGCAGCGCCGGGTCGGCGGCGAGATCGGGCGGCAGCGGTGCTGTGTTGACCACATCGGCGATGGCAAGGCGACCGCCTGGTTTGAGTATGCGGAAGACCTCGCGATAGACCTG